>JAEYYP010000130.1 GCA_023428425.1 Pseudomonadota bacterium | reverse complement strand
ATCACTCGACCAAGACCATTCTCGGCGCAGATGTCTGTTGTGCTTTTAGACCGCACACCCTGCGTGACGATCCGATCGAGGCACCCTAACGTCGCAAACTGCACAAACTGCACAGAAGGGCTGGCGGGAAGTGACTGAGCTACTCGGCGTGACAGAGTTTACCGAGAGGCTCATCAGCAGCCTCGATGCGGAGTCCTCTGATCAATATGAGCGCTACAACTTAGCGCGCGAAAGAGGTGACTGGGTAGAAGCTGTCGCCACTGCTCTAGTGAGCTTCAAGCTCCGTGGGGCAAGCCTCGCCCTATCTCGTCGCATCGCCACCCCGGACGCTCGCTGGAACGATGTTTCTCTGGTGCCGAGGCTTATCCAGGACGCGCTAGACGACTACCTCGTAGTCGAGCCTGTGACCCACGAGCCTGCAACAGACTATGCGGCGGCGTTGGCGATCAGCGAAGTCTTAGACGCCGTGCTGGCCATCGAGCAAGAGTTTCGGGCCTTGCCGCAGAAGGGGTCAGAAACCCTTGGGCGAATTATCATCGCGGCAATGCACCTAGGCGAGGAAGCTACAGTGTTGGAGTTGATCGCTGGAGGGCACTGGGATGAAGTTGCTCGGCTCCGCACGCGGAAGGTGGGGCGGCCAAAGGGTTACACCGGCTCAGAGTGGAGCAGGGACTTGAGGCCTGAGATTCAAACTTGGATCGACCAGAACCCCACCGCGCGGCAAGCCGATCTCGTCAGAATGGTGCACTCCCTTTTGATCGCGAGGAAAGCCAGCACCGGAAAACATGTCCCCGTCGAAGACTCAACGGTGAAGAGGGCGCTGAAGAAGATGAAGGAAGCGGGCCTGATAGTTGTGCCGGAGAGCTTCCGGTGGGGCAAATAAGTTTCGCGCGCTGACGGATTCCAGAGGCGGCCCTACCCCTTGGTCATAAACAACCAAGGAGGTCTTCGATGGCCACTGTCGTTCAGCTTCATTCTTCCGCTCCGACTTGGGAAGCACCCGATCTGAGCTTGCTCAGCAAATCGGTCGTCCGCGCGCCCTCCTTCCCCCGCGCCCTCCTCGGTGAGTTTTGGTCCGAGTGGTGCGATGCCACGGCTATGGCGGCCTGCGCGCCCTTCGACTATGTGGCCGCCGGACTTCTGACCGTCGGGGGAGCTTGCCTCGGCAATTCGCGTGTCGCTCAGTTCGGGGCCTGGAAAGAGCCGCCCATTATCTGGGCCGTTCTTGTGGGCGATCCCTCTAGCAACAAGTCTCCGGCCCTGGACTCGCTGACGGGCATGCTCAGCGACCTTAACGAGATCGCGCCTTGCGAAGAATTTGTGCTGAACGACGCGACGCCGCGCGCCGCAGCGGAAGCCGCGCAAGCGTCGGACAAGGGCAATCTTCTGCTGAGGGACGAGTTGGCCGGTTGGTGGAAGACTTTCGGCCAACCCGGCGGCGAACAGTTCTGGCTTCAGGCTTTTGGTGCTCGACCGCACACGCTGCGCCGCGCAAACAGACAGCGTATCGACATCAAGAGGCTGGCTATATCCGTCTTGGGCGGCACCCAGCCCGAGATGATCCGGTCGCTGGTTGAAGCGCCCAACACCGGTTTCGCGTCGCGGCTGCTGTATGCGGTTCCTGAATTCAAACGCAGCTTTCGTTTGGCAGCGCCGACCGAGGATGCGCTAGCTTTCCAAGCGCTGGGCAGGCTTTGGGAGCTTCCCGGCTGCATCAGCCCGCAGGCGTGTCACGTCGCGCACAGCGCGCTGAACGCCCATGAAGCGTGGATCAACCACATGATCGCGCGTGGCAGCGCCGTGGGCGGCCTGCACGAGCAATGGCTCGGTAAGCAGCGCGGTATGGCTTTGCGCCTTGCTCTGGTTTCCGAGCACCTTGGTTGGGCCGCCGAAGCTCCGATGGCAGCACCGCCGCCCCAAGAAATTAGTGCGGCTGCCCTCGAAGCGGCTCGTGACTTCATCGAAAGCTACGCTGAGCCGATGGCCATGCGGGTCCTGGCATTTGCGGCCGAGCCTAGAGAAGTTCGGGCGGCCAAACACCTCTTGGGCATCTTACGCCGCGCAAGTGTCGATCGATTCAACGCGGCGCGCATCCGTCGAAGCGAGCATGGCCCCGCTGGCGAACTCCGCGACGCCTCGATGATGCAATTGGCCTGCGAGACGCTCGAAGCCGCGTGCTTAGTCCGCGATGTCGGGGTCCGTGCCGGACACACCTCTGGCCGAAAACCGCAAGACTACGCCGTAAACCCGGCCCTGCTGCGCCTCTAATCCCACCAAAATCCGAGATTTCCATGCCGATCATCAATGTCGGGCGGCCCGCGAGGCGGCTCAAAACGACCTATCGCTTGATTGAACACGATAAGCGCCAGAACCATAACTACGCCTTGGTTGAACGCAGGCGAACGGGCCAAATCAGCGACACCTGCTTTATCGTCGTGGTTTCCGCTGAACCGATCTTCCTCGACGGGTCGCTAAGACAACTTGCGGCTCTGCCGCACTCCGGCGGTGCCTTCACGGTCAAGGCGAGCAATCCGGACGCGTGGTTCGGGCCGGGTCGGCTCGCAGAAGCTCGAACAGCTTACCAGAACGCAGTGCGATCCGGGCGTAAGCCCAAGCTTCCTAAGCGCAAGCGCTTCATTGGGAGGCCCTGGTGACTGAGCGGCTCACTGTGCCTCTGCTGACCGGGAATCCTGGGGGTGGGAAGTCGCACACTATGCGCGATGACATGATCGAGCGTCCGGGTCTCTGCGTCTTTGCGCTCCCGACGATCGACTTGTTGCGGGAGCAGGAGAGGAAGCTCCGCAGAGCCGCTCCCAATCTCCGTCTGTTCGCGGCTCACTCCAATCGGGCAGGCCGGAAGCAAGTGCAGTTGCAGGTGAACAAGCATCTGGCGGCCATCTCGGAGCAGGGCATCACGCGCTGCGTCCTGCTCATCACCCATGATTTCTTGGAGAGTGGTGACCTGACTGGGCTGACCGGGTGGCGCTTCTACATTGACGAACCGCCTATCGCGATCCGAGCGGGGAAACTGACGATCACGCGGTCGTCGCTCAAACTCTGGAAATCCCAATTTGCGCTATCGCCGATCGAAACCTGGGGCCAACTGCGGCGGGTCGATGACACTCCGCTCCGCCTTGGTCTTGAGCGCGGCGACACGATGCTCAAGGACCTCGCCTCTTTGCGGCGGGCAGCAGCGGGCCGCTCTGTCGTCCTTCTGTCCACGGACAAATGGAAAATCGGCACGCACAACTGGATGACAATCTGGACCCCCCTGGACCTGCCTTCGACGGAGGTGACCATGGCTGGTGCAGGTTACCTTCGCAGCTTAGGTGCGAAGGTGGCGATGAAGCTACATTCCGACCAGTTGGTGTTTCAGGAGCAGGAGGTGACGCGGCCTCGCTCCGGCCAGCCTCAAGTCACCTTGCACTATTTCGCTGATTGGGAGTGCTCGTCGCCGCACTGGCACACGTGGGATGGGCTGGGTGATCTCGCAGCAATCGCGGATCATGTGAGGACGCAATCACCCGACCTCGGATATTGGTCTGGCAACGCCATCGCCAAAGTGGCCATGTCTCATCGGATCAGCGTGACTCAACCGTCTAAAGCACGTCTGGCTGGACGCGACGACATGATGGCGCTCCAAAGCTGCGCTTTCATCTATTCCAGCAAGGCGTCTGCCCATCTGAAGCCGATCCTGTCTCTCCTGCGTCTCACGCAAGAGGAGGTGCGCCAGTCGGCTGAGGATGAAGACATCTTCCAGTTCGTGTTCCGAGGAGCCATCCGCCGCCCCGAATTTGACGGTCGTTACCCCATCTATCTGTTCAGCAAGCAACAGGCAGATCGGCTCAAGTCGATGCTCCACGCCTCAGGTCTCGACGATGTGAGCCTTGAATTTGAAGGGGCAGCCGGTGTCTCCCTACAGCCGCCGCAACAAGGTCGCCGCCCGATCTTGGTGTCTAATGAACAAGACGATGACGCTTAATCGCAAATCGTAGATAGCATGAGGGCCACCCTGAGATGTCTCGCCCTACTGCCGATCACTCGGCGACGGACGTGCAGCCCTGGCTTATTGTCTTCCATATCGACCCTTATGGGCCGGTCGGATTGCCGCTGGCGGCTGACATCCTCTCACATCCTGGCATCGACCCTGGTCGTGTGTATCTCGCGTGGCGACGTGACCACCACGGCGATAAGCACGTGACGACGGCGATCGTCGCAATGAATGCGACCGACGCGGCTCTGATCACTCTAATCTTCGCCGAATTCGAACCGGAGATGATGGACCTGACCGACGTGACGGCGGAAGAGCGCCACGACGCAGCGAAGATCGTTCTCCGATGTGTGAAGGCCGAATGGCGACCGGACCAACAGTCTGGCGCGAGCGTGTGGATTCCGAGCGAGAACGACAACCCCATAGCAGAGGCTTACGACGCCGCGCGGTGTTCCGACGAGCTTGGCTATGGGGTCCGCCTGGACCTCCGTGCAAATGCCCAAGGCAGCCTCAGCTTGGACATCATGTCCTACCCCTTCGGTCCCGCCGACATCGTGAGTTTCCCCGTGAGCGCTCCATCGTATCCGCCCTATGATCTGATGGGACGCTGAAGAGATGGCGCATAGCCGACAGCCGGACTACCGATCACCTCCATCCACCGAAATCGCCTAACCGCCACTCGAACAAAAATAGAACATCTGATACGGCGGCTTGATGGATGTCGCTTGGCTCATGCTGAATCGGAAAGGCATGCGGGTTGTCTGCTCATGCGGTCACGAGGCTCAGTTCGACGGTCTCGACATCGCTCTCGCTGTCGGTGAGACCACCCCGATCGCCGAAGTCGGCAGACGCCTCAGATGCTCGGCGTGCGGCAAACGAGGAGTTGGCTGGCGCATCACCGAGACACCAGACGGCTCGCCCCTCAGGATGAGCAACATTATCGGAAACCTTTGGACCCGATGCCAGTCCGACCCCTGCTATCATGAACTCTGGCTGACCCAGGATGAGGCGCGCGCATTCGGCGATATGACACTCGAAGAGTATCGCCGATCGTTGGCATGTCCTGCATGCGGGCGGGTCGGGAAGTTTGCCGTTCGCGCCACGAGCGACCCGATCCCGACCGTATCGCCGATGATGGGGTCGAGAGCGCGGAGTCGTCGCTAGCTGAGAGCTAGCGCGGCGGCTGAGCCGACCACGATGAGGGCGATCGCTACTAGGCTTGATCGGTAGCCGGGCAGGTCGAAAGCCTTGCGCCGAACTCCCTCCCAAATCGTCACGCTGAGCATCGCAACGGCGATGAGGCCGACCGCCCAGGCGTAGACGTTCTCGATCATCTCAGTTCCCACCCTCGCGGACATCTGCTCGCCGGAGCGTGCGTGCGTTCTCGCGGGTGGTGAGAGCTTCAGAAGAATCGAAGCGAACATTCCACCGCGTCGGTCGCATTCTCGAAATCAAAGATGACCTCCCCGTCACCCGCGCGAACGGTGCGTCGAGACCGCCCGTTCCGGTCCGCTGAATATGCCCAGTTCGACGCATCATCGATGCGCTCTTGATGACCCGGCGTCGAGGGATTGAGGGGTAGGATCACTCTATGGGGCGCGTGAAAGTCGCGGGCGGCATCGCCCTTCGCGATAGCATTTCTGATAACGTCGAAAGCGGACATGGAGGTATTTATGCTAACGACGACGCGCCAGCGTCGCGGGTCAATTGCCGTTCAGCCCCATCTCGCGCGTCTGCAACTTCTCCTTCCACCGAATCTCCATCCGCAGGATGTCGTCGGCGCTTGCAGATGATCCGGCGACCTCCAAGATCGACACCTGATAGTCGCTTCGATCTCGGCTCTTGAGCCGCACATTCCCGCCATGCCCGGTCGCTGCATAGGACATCCAACGTCCCCAGAACCCGTCCTCGCCGTCGGCCTTGCCGACATACTGTTCCTTCGTTCGGGGGCATGTGAGGAGGTAGACGCCCCGCCCCTGGCGAAGGAATTCCGCCCAGCGATTAGGGACAGTGGGAATCGACGAGAGCGGTTCGACCAATGCCAAGTAGCCTGGAAACTTCGGCTCTTCGACAGCCCGCAGGAGTTCGATGATCGGTTTGTCGGTCGTCCCCTTCTGGCCCCAAGAGCGGGTGCCCGGCCCCCAGTCGATCACAAGGCGACCGACGTATTCGGCGAGTTCTGACCTCAGGCCGCAGTCGTATCGATCGGCTTGCCCTTCACGGAGGACCTCGCCGGTGAGTGCATCGATTTCGCCCTCGACCACTGGCCCGACAAGTCGAGCATCATAGAGGCCGAGGAAGATCGTCCTTCCGTCGCGGGTTGGAGCGAACGACGCCCAAAGCGGGCGGCTGAAGTAGCTGCGCGCACTCCTTGCTTGCATGGACTGGTAGCTCTCGAACGCAGACCGGTCGGCCCGCCAAGCGCCGAACGGATCGACGATCCCCTTCGGACAGTGACGGAGCAGATTCACCTGCTTGGGATCAAACCCGGCAGCCTCAAGGAGGGGGCGGAAGCTCAGTCTCATGGTGCAGGAGTATCGCGCTCAAACGGGATTGGCGACGGCTCGCGCAAAACGACTGCTCCGGTGGATTGCCTCAGCGCCGTAACGGTGGCGCGGGCGGCGTGGCTGTTCCTGCCGCTTCGTCGAGAAATGGCCTGTGCCGTCTGTAGAACTCGATCAGCCGTTGGCATGCAGCGAACGCCGACCTGACCTTTGCCATCCCCGCGTCGAGAGGCTCTGAGGTCTGAAATCCTTCGCCTTGAAGCCGGATCGCGGCTGAAGCAGATGTCTTTACGATCGACATGCCCGGCTCCAATAGTGGAGTGGCAAGCGCGTGGAACTGAGCCGCATCGGTGTTGCTGAATGTCAGATCGACCTGTCCGCGATCACCCTTGAGGAAGATGTAGACCCGCTTTGGCATCGTCGGCATGTCGGCGGGCCGAAAGTTGATCCAAGTGGAATCCTTCGTCATTCGGAGCGGCTTCATCTCCAGGATCGGGAACTCGGCAGTGGCGATGTCATATGCAGCGGTCCAGAAGCGATCTGTCGCCTCGTCCTCTCGACGCGCCCAGTTGTTGATGCGACGTGTCGAGGCGGTTTCAAGGAAGCTGGCGCGGTATCGGGACCGTGCGCTGTCTTCCTGACGAAGGGCTTCCGCGATCCTTTCGAGCGAAAGCAGCACGTCGAACCCAGCTAGGTCCGCTCGCTCGCTGATGTAGTGGTGAGGGGCGCAGAGCACGATCGCATACTCGTTGCAGAAGCCTGCTGCGACCTCACGGTCCGCGCGCTGGCGGTAACGCCCGGCCTGATCGGGTTGCAGCCCAGCGTCCACCTTGTCCTCGACCAAGATGGCGAAGGCACCATCGTCATCTGTGAAAAGGACCACGAGATCGGATTCACCCAAGGTGTCGGCACGCGAAACAAAGACATCTGCCACGGCGGCAGAAGAGCGTCCGGCAAACTTGGTCTGCTTCAAGAACCACTGAGCGAAGGTCGGATTGACCGAAAACTCCTCCGCCAAGAGCAGGTCGATGTCGCGCTCGTATTTCCTCTCAACGGCCAAGCGCGTCCCCTATCGATGCTTGCTTCGGTTCAATCGCGGTTGATGCCTGCCGATCAGAAGGCTCTCCTCGTCGAGATAAGCGCAGAACGTGCCGACCGGAGTGGTAACCGTCGTCCCACGTCGAGCATAGACTGTCCCGACGCGGCCATCTCGGAGGAGATCGCGCCATGCCTCCGCCTCCGACGGAGGCGTTGAGGACCGCAATCCCTGAAGAGCCAGCGACACATCTCGCTGCCAGACTTTCATTCGGCTGCTGAGGCGGGCCTTGCTCGAACCGATACGAACGATCTCGTCATCAACGACGAAGGCGTAGACCGATTTCTCGTTTTCACCGATGTCCGCCTTCTCGACCGCGATAGTGAACCGGTCGTCTTCGATTGAAACCTGAGCGAACCGCCTTAGGCCATAAGAGGTGAGGACAAGATCGGCATCCCCACATCCGACTGCTGTGTCGTCGATAAGGGGTTGGTCGTTGTCCTGGCTCAACTGGCCCAGAATCCAGCCTTCCCAAGCGGACCGCTGCGGATGACTGCCCTCTCCTCGCCGGCCCGTGACGACCTCGATCATTCCGCACAGGCCGAGCAAGGCATCAAATCGATCCTCGCCAGCCTTGTCGGCACCGAATCCATCCGAGATCAGAGCGGTGACCGACTCCGACAGGTGGACCTCGGTCCGCGATGCCCAGCCGAAGATGGCGTCCGACCTGGATATCCGGTCTTCCTGGCGCGTCTTACTCTCGCTGGGGCGGAAAACGACGCCGACGTGGCCGTAGGCTTCAGCGGGGTCGGTCTCTGCCAGCACGAGGCCCGGTTCCTCACTTAACGCCGTGAGTGTTCCGTCGAACGACCAAAGGCGTGCCCCAACGGCCTGGGCGGGCTTGATGACTTCAGTCCATCCAGCCAGCGCAGCGCGGCCAACCTGATTTCCACCTAGGGTCCAGAAGAGCGGGCAGGCTGCTCGCCGTGCGCTGGTCTGCCGCTCGCACCGACGCCGAAGGTCATCAAGCGAGTTGGCGCGATGGGCTTGGAGCAAGTCGGCTTGTTTCAGTCCCTTCTGCGCTCCAGCGGGATAGAATGGTTGATGCAGGCTGATCTCTCTGGCGTCTCGTGCGACTTCTGAGAAGCCCGACCAAGGGCCTTCGCCGATCACCGCGAGAAGTTCCGGAAATGCCGGCAAGCCCGTCCTTCCCCCGTAGAAGTCGGGCACCCCGATCGGAAAATCGAATCCGGCAATCACCGCCTGCCGCTGAGCGTCCGCCCAGAGCGAGCGAACAAACTGATCGCAGTCGCCCACGTGCTGAACCGTCTCTATCGTCCAGCCGTCAGCCGTCTGGACTGCACGAGCCGCCCATCGCTTGGAAGGCGAGACGCTCCAGTCGGCGTGGACGAGGACTTTGCACGTGGTCGAACTGGCCAATCCGTAGCGCCCCCCGCGCTTTGGTTGTCGCCACGCTTCCCTACGCTGGCGGCGTCGATCTAAGCTGCAAACATGAATCCCGTCGAGATCGAAGAAGCCGTTTCTGACCTAGCCCGCGAGCCGTTCGATCGCGCGGAGTTTCCGTTCCAGTTCCTCGCGGCGTTCGGCAACCCCGAGACGACGATCAAGCGTCTGCGGTCCGGCTCCACGAACCAGACGGATGTGCCGGAAGGCGTCCTCCAGCGGAGCAATATTCACATCGCGACCTGCGATGTGGGGGCGGTGGATGCGACGCTGAAGGCGCTGCGCGATAGCCCAAAAACCACCTCGGCCAAGGCCAAGTTCATCTTGGCGACAGACGGCCAGAGCTTCCAGGCCGAGGACCTGAACGGCGGCGGCACGGTGGCGTGTTCTTACGCCGAGTTCCCCGATCACTTTGGCTTCTTCCTGCCGCTGGCGGGCATCACGACGGTCAAGGAAATCCGTGAAAGCTCCTTCGATGTGAAGGCGACGGGGCGGCTGAATCGCCTCTACGTCCAACTGCTCAAGGAGAACCCTGACTGGGCGACCGCCGAGCGGCAGCGCGATATGAACCACTTCATGGCGCGGCTGATCTTCTGCTTCTTCGCCGAGGACACCGACATCTTCCTCAGCGAAGGGCTGTTCACCAAGCAGGTCGAGCAACTCACGGCTGGCGATGCAGAGAGCACCCACAAGGTTATCGGCGAGATTTTCCGGGCAATGGACACCAAGCCCGGTGATCGCGCTGCGGCGGGCCTGCCCAACTACGCCGTGAAGTTCCCCTATGTGAACGGCCACCTATTCAGCGGCAGCACCGAGGTGCCTCGCTTCAGCAAGGTGGCTCGCTCCTATCTCATCCACATCGGTTCGCTGAACTGGCGCAAAATCAACCCGGACATCTTCGGCTCGATGATCCAGGCGGTCACCGACGAAGACGAGCGCGGCTCGCTAGGCATGCACTACACCAGCGTGCCGAACATCCTGAAGGTGCTGAATCCGTTGTTTCTGGACGACCTGCGCCAGCAGCTAGAGGACGCCGGAGATAACGGTCGCAAGCTTCTCAACCTACGCAACCGGATGGCCCGTATCAGGGTGTTCGATCCGGCCTGCGGCTCGGGCAACTTCCTGGTGATCGCCTACAAGGAGATGCGGGGGATAGAGGCCGAGATCAACAAGCGTCGGGACGAGGCCGACCGGCGATCCGATATCCCGTTGACAAACTTCCGGGGCATCGAGCTTCGCGACTTCCCGGCTGAGATCGCGCGGCTCGCGCTCATTATCGCCGAGTATCAATGCGACGTGCTCTGTCGCGGCCAGAAGGAGGCAGTCGCCGACTTTCTCCCGCTCGGCTCCGAGAACTGGATCACGTGTGGCAACGCCCTGCGGCTGGATTGGCTGAGCATCTGCCCTCCGACGGGCACCGGGGTGAAGGTCACTTCGGACGACCTATTTCAGACTCCGCTCGATCAGGCCGAGATCGACTTCGAGAACGAAGGGGGGGAGACATACATCTGCGGAAACCCACCCTATCTCGGATCGACTTGGCAGGACTCGGAGCAGAAGGCAGACCTTGAAGCCATTTTTAAGGGCCGAACCACCACCTGGAAGTCGCTGGACTACGTGTCAGGCTGGTTCATGAAGGCTGCCGACTATGGAACTAGGTCTGAGACTGCTGCGGCTTTTGTGTCCACAAACTCAATTTGCCAGGGTCAGCAGGTGCCCATCCTTTGGCCGCTCATCGCCAAGACAGGCCATGAAATCGCCTTCGCCCACACTTCATTCAAATGGGCCAACCTAGCCAACAACAAGGCTGGCGTTACGGTGGTAATCATCGGTATTTCGCGCCCTACAGCGACACCAAAGAAGCTCTTCTCCATCGGAGATGACGGGACGCCGCTCCTCAAAGAGGCAAATAATATCAACGCTTATCTCGCACCGGCCCCTGACGTGATCGTCGGAAAGGCCGCTAGACCTCCAGACGAACGTGCAGAGATGCTTTGGGGCAACAAACCCGCTGATGGCGGAAACTTGCTTCTCACCTATTCTGAGAAAGAGAGCATACTCGCGGCTCACCCTGAGGCGGCTAGGTGGATTCGCTCGTTTCCTGGCGCGTCGGAGTTCATACAAGGCACTGAAAGATACTGCCTCTGGATTGAGGATCAGGACGTAGCCGACGCCCGGCTTATCCCGGAGATCAATCGAAGACTCCGAGAGGTTGAGGCGATGAGGTCGGCGAGTCCAAAGCGACCGACGCTGGAAGCGGCGCGACAACCCCACCGATTCGTCGAACGTAGGATAGACGGCACCTCCAACTTGATTGTCGTTCCGGGAATAAGCTCGGAGAACCGTTCATACCTACCCTGTGGTGTAGCATCGGAGGGCACCATTCTCAGCAACAAGAACTACGCCTTCTTGGACGCGCCGCTCTGGAACATGGCCCTAGTTGCTTCCCGGCTCCACTGGGTCTGGATCGGGACCGTGTGTGTTCGCATGAGGACTGATTTCTCATATTCAAATACGCTGGGCTGGAACACCTTCCCTCTCCCGACGCTTACGGCACAGAACAAGGCCGATCTCACCCGCTGCGCCGAGGGCATTCTCGTTGCCCGCGAGACACACTACCCCGCCACAATCGCCGATCTCTACGACCCGGACGAGATGCCCGAGGACCTCCGTCGCGCACACGAAGCCAACGACGAGGTGCTCGAACGCATCTATGTCGGGCGGCGCTTCCGCAACGACACTGAGCGGCTGGAGAAGCTGTTCGAACTCTACACCAAGATGACCACGGCGAAAGCGGCGGCGTGAGCCAGCCTGATCGCGTATTTCTCCAAATGTGGGGGCCGACGCGCGAACACCTGATCGCTAATCACGAGTTCTATGTCGCGGAAGCCAAAAGGCGTCTGCTCGATCAGTTCGATGATGATTCGATGAAGGCGGACGCGGAGCGACACGCAGACGCGTGGCTGGCTGCAAGCGCTGTGCATTTCAACCCAGATCGGGACGATCCAGGCGATCACTACGAAGCAGCCTACGACGAGAACGTCGCCTTTTATCTCAGCCTCGTGGGGCTTCGAGATAGCACCCGGCTGAGCATCATCGCGGGCATTTTCCATGAGTGGGAGAAGCAGGTGCGGGACTGGCTTGGTAGAGAGCTAGGGCATCACGGATTCGGCAAACACGCCCATGCGGCGGTGTGGTCTGTCCGGATCGACGATCTTTTCGACCTCTTTGAGAACTGTTCTTGGCCGGTCCGCAAACTGGATTTCTTCCCCCATCTGCACCGCTGCCAACTCGTGGCCAACGTCTACAAGCACGGCAACGGGCCATCCTTCGAGACACTCAAAGCGACAGCCCCAGACCTAGTTGAGGGTCTCGATCGGCCTGCATTCTTTGTCTCAGCGCTCGACTACACCGCCCTCAACGTAAGCGATGAGAATCTCACTTCGTTCGCGGATGCGATCACCGCGTTTTGGCGAGAGCTACCGGAGAACGTTTTCTTCTCCCAGGTCAGCGCCGTGCCGAAGTGGCTGGAAAGGGCGCTCCAGAAGGAGCGCAATGGGAGCGCCTGATGTTCACGCTTGTCTCCTATGACCAACTCAATTCGCGTCAGAAGGAGAACTTCAATTTCCACAAGGTGGCGGCCCGTCTGGCCGACTACGGTTTCAACTGCCTCCGACTGTCGGACGATTGGCAAGGAGCCGATTTCATCGCCTGTCACATCGACGGCCAAACATTCTTAAAGGTTCAATTGAAGGGGCGGCTTTACGTGGACAAGAAATACGTCGGCAAAGGCATCCACATCGCTTTCCTTCGTGGCGATGATTGCTACGTCTATCCGCACGATGCACTGCTCGATCTAGTGCTGGCCAACGGCGCAATGGACGCAGAGAGCGAGCGGTGGCGGGAACATGGCCAACGTCACTGGCCACAGCCGCCGGTCTGGGGAATAGCGTTCCTCGCGGAATACCGGTTGTGATGATCACACGCGGGAGGTTCCTCCGACTTTGGAGGAATCGAAATGCGCATTCGCGCGATCGTCGTGACCTCATCGAGGAGGGTGGCGTAACGCTCCAACGCGCCCTACGACTGCGGAGGATTGGCGAATACCTCGGAAGGTTGGCATCTTCACCTGAAGCCTTCACCGTGCGGCACATGCGGACTTTGGAGCTTACACGTGGAGCGTGATGTTATATCTACGCGGCTCTTGGCGCTGATTGACGATTTGCGCGCCTTGCCCGCTGAGACAAGCTGGGTGGAGTTCAAAGAGAACAACGCCGACCCCCAGGTGCTCGGTCGGCTAATTTCCGCGATTTCAAACGCCGCCAGAATGGCTGATCAGCATTTTGGCTACGTCCTATGGGGTGTGAGGAACGCTGATCATTCTGTCGTAGGAACCACGTTTCAGCCGAGCGGCCAGTTGCAGCAAGGTCAGCCGTTGGAATTTTGGCTGGCGCAGCGGCTACAGCCATCGATATCGCTGGCCTTCAAGGCGATCGACTATCACGCAACACCTCTCGTTCTGTTGGAAATCCCAGCAGCGGCCACAGCGCCGGTCGAATTTGACCGGACGGCCTATATGCGGATCGATAGTGCGACACCTCGACTATCTGACTACCCTGAACGCCTACGCACCCTGTGGGCAAAGCTACAGCCGTATGCATGGGAATCCGGGATAGCGGTCCAGTTTTTGGATAGCGAAGCCGTGCTCAGTCGGCTGGATTACGCCAGCTACTTCGAGCTTACCGGTCATCCACTTCCAGACAATCGTGATGGCATATTCGAACGATTGGCGTCGGATAGGCTTATCGCTGCCGATGTCGGCGGGCGCTGGAACATCACCAACTTGGGCGCGGTGCTGTTTGCGAAAGAGTTGGACGATTTCCCGTCGAACATTGCCAGGAAGGCCATTCGTTTTGTGGCTTACGATGGCTTGAACCGCGCAGATACAGTTACTCATCGCCAGGACGGGAAGAGGGGCTACGCCACGGGTTTTCAGGGCTTGGTGTCGTATATCGACGGCCTGCTCCCGCATAACGAGTTTATCGGTAACGCCTTCAGGGAAGAGCGCCCCCTTTATCCGGTTATCGCTCTTCGAGAGTTGATTGCGAATGCGCTCATCCACCAGGACATGACGATCTCCGGAGCAGGTCCGTTGATCGAGCTTTTCAAGGACCGGATCGAGATCACTAATCCGGGAAGCTCTCTGGTTAGTCCCGACCGTTTTCTGGATTCTCCTCCACGGTCGCGAAATGAGGCGCTGGCGTCTCTTATGAGGCGCATGCGGCTATGCGAAGAGCAGGGCACAGGGATCGATAAGGTGATCGCCGCAGCCGAGATGTATCAGTTGCCTGCGCCCGATTTCAGGAATGAGGGAGAGGCCGTTCGCACGGTGCTGTTTGCACCGAGACGCTTTGCGGAAATGACACAGGAAGAGCGGATAAGAGCCTGCTACCAACATGCTGGTTTGAAGCACGTCAGTGGGCAGCGCATGCGAAACGCCACGCTATGCGAGCGATTTGGAATTTCGCCACAGAATGCTGCCCAAGCTTCGGTGGTCATACGTCATACTCTTGATGCGGGTTTGATCCGCCCCGCTGATCCAGAGCATCCACGCGCGGGCTACGTGCCGTTTTGGGCCTAAGCTCATTGAGGCTCTTGATTGGGTTTTGATCGACAATGAGGGGAAGCGGGCTTGGCTAAATGCCAAAGGCTATTTTTCAACGAGTTATAGCCCGCTCAAACCAACATTGATTCTTGATTGGTTTTTGATCGGTCAAACTCAAGTCGCGCATTATCGACCTAGAATGAGGTTGTCAGGCGCAACAAACTGATTCCCTCGCCGCTCTCTGTCACTCACATGACCCGTTGAAGGCTGGTTGGATCGGATGACCAGCTACGCACAATCTATCAGAAACTTGCTACTTCTAGCGTAACGCCGCTCGCTCCAGGTTCGCATGACCACAGCCAAACCGATCCCCGCCGTCAGCTTCCAGACCGCCCGAACCGGCGTGTCGAACAAGGCGAACGAGATGGGCATGCGCCCGATGCAGGAACGCGCCTATGCCAAGCGGGGCGAGCAGTATCTCCTGATCAAATCGCCGCCCGCATCGGGCAAGTCGCGCGCCCTGATGTTCATCGCCTTGGACAAGCTGCGGCACCAGGGCCTCAAGCAGGCGATCATCGTCGTGCCGGAGAAGTCGATCGGCGGCAGCTTCGCCGACGAGCCGCTGTCGAAGTTTGGCTTCGAGGCGGACTGGATGGTGAAGCCGCAGTGGAACCTCTGCAACGCGCCCGGCCCGGACGAGGAGCGCGTCGATCCCTCCAAGGTGAAGGCCGTCGGCCAGTTCCTCGCCAGCGACGACACGGTGCTGGTCTGCACCCACGCCACGTTCCGCTTCGCGGTCGATCAACTGGGCGTCGAGGCGTTCGATGATCGGCTGATCGCCGTGGACGAATTCCATCACGTCTCGGCCAACCCGGACAACCGCCTTGGCGCGCAACTCGCCGAGTTCATCCGGCGCGACAAGGCGCACATCACCGCCATGACCGGGAGCTATTTCCGAGGCGATGCCGCGCCCGTTCTGATGCCGGAGGACGAGGCGCGGTTCGAGACCGTGACCTATACCTACTATGAGCAACTGAACGGCTACGACCACCTCAAGACGCTGAACATCGGCTACTTCTTCTACACGGGCCGCTACCTCACCGCGATCGAGACGGTCCTGGACCCTGGGCGCAAGACCATCGTGCACATCCCGTCGGTGAACTCGCGCGAGAGCACGGCGGACAAGATCAAGGAGGTCGAGCACATCCTCAATTGTCTCGGCGACTGGCTGGGGGCCGATCCGGTCACCGGCTTCCATCGCGTGAAGCTGGCCGACGGACGCGTGCTCAAGGTCGCCGACCTCGTGGACGACAGCGACCACGCCAAGCGAGCGAAGGTGCTGACGGCCCTGAAGGACCCGGCGCACAAGAACGACCGCGATCATGTGGACATCATCATCGCCTTGGGTATGGCCAAGGAGGGCTTCGACTGGATTTGGTGCGAGCACGCGCTGACGGTCGGCTATCGCTCCAGCCTAACGGAGATCATCCAGATCATCGGTCGAGCTACCCGCGACGCGCCGGGCAAAGAGAGCGCGACTTTCACCAACCTGATCGCCGAGCCGGACGCGTCCGAAGCCGCTGTCGTCGATGCGATCAACGACACGCTCAAGGCCATCGCGGCCAGCCTCCTGATGGAGCAGGTGCTCGCGCCGCGCTTCAACTTCACGCCGAAGGATCACGGCAAGATCGACGGCTTCGATTACGGCGACGATGGCTACCAGGAGGGCAAGACCAACGTCGGCTTCAATGAGACCACGGGGCAGTTCCACTTTGAGATCGGTGGGCTGGTCGAGCCGAAAAGCCCCGAGGCCGCCCGCGTCTGCCGCGAGGACCTGAACGAGGTCATCACCGCCTTCGTGCAGGATAAGACCGCCCTGGAGCGCGGCCTGTTCGACGAGGAGACCGTGCCTGAGGAACTGACCCAGGTCCGCATGGGCAAGATCGTGCGGGACAAGTATCCCGACATGAGCGCCGAGGATCAGGAGGCGATCCGCCAGCACGCCATCGCGGCCCTGAACCTCACGCAGAAGGCCAAGCAGTTGGCGTCTGGCGGCGATGTCGGCAGCGGCGAGCCAAAGGCGAACACGGCGCTCCTGGATGGCGTCCGCAAGCTCGCCATGGACGTGCGCGAACTCGACATCGATCTCATCGACAGCATCAACCCCTTCGAGGCCGCCTATGCGGTGCTGGCCAAGTCGATGAACGAGGCTACGCTGAAGCAGGTGCAGTCGGTCATCTCGGCCAAGCGGACCAAGCTCTCGCCAGACGAGGCGAAAGACTTCGCCGCCCGCGCCGTGCGATTCCGCCGCGAGCGAGGCCGCCCGCCGTCGATCGACGCAGCCGACGAATGGGAAAAGAAGCTGGCCGAAGGAGCCGCAGCCTTCATGCGCTATGATAGAGAGGGCGCGTATGGCTGACCTCTCCCTCGATGACCTCCGCGCCGAACTCGCTGACTTCGCTCCCGCCGAGGAGAAGAAGGCGACCTACACGGCGCGCGAGGAACGGATCATCGCGGGCTTCGAGGACATCGAGCGCTTCTACGAAGAGCATGGCCGCGCGCCGCTTCATGGCGAAGACCGCGACATCTTCGAGCGCCTCTATGCGGTCCGGCTCGACCGAATCCGCGAGCTTGAGGAATGCAGAACCCTGCTGTCGGCTTTCGACAAGCACGGCCTTTTGAGCGTAGCGCCCAAGACCGTCGAGCCAGAGGATATGGACCTGGACGCCCTGCGTGCCGAACTCGCGGGGACCGACGAGAAGGACATCACGCAACTCCGCCATGTCGTCTCACGCGAGGAGCGCCGCGCCGCCGAAGAGATCGCCAGCCGTGAGCGGTGCGAAGATTTCGAGAAGTTCGAGCCGCTGTTCCAACAGGTCCAGGCCGATCTTGCATCGGGCGCGAGAGAGACTCGTCCATTCGTCAAAGACGCGGGTTTCCTCAAGGCTGACATCAACCGAGGCCAGTTCTTCATTCTCGGTGGCCAGATCGCCTATGTCGCCTCCATCGGCGATCCACTCCGCGCGCCCAACGGCGAGATCGACGCGCGCCTGCGCGTCATCTTCGGCAATGGAACGGAGAGCGATCTCCTCCTGCGCTCACTCCAGCGCGCCCTCTATAAGGACGAAGCCGGTCGCCGCATCACTGAGCCGGAGGCCGGTCCTCTTTTCGGCGTGGCCGAGGACGGCCCGCTGTTCGGCGACCAAGCTGAGGAGGGCGAGGTCGAGAACGGCACCATCTACGTGCTCCGTAGCCAGTCCACTCATCCCTTCGTGTCGGGACACCGCGAGGTCATCCATAAGATCGGCGTCACCGGCGGTTCGGTCGAAGCGCGCGTCGCCGCCGCCGACAAGAGCGCCACGTATCTCCTGGCGGGCGTCGAGGTAATCGCGACCTACAAGGTGTTTGGAGTGAAGCCTCGACAGTTAGAGGCGCTCATCCACCGCGTCTTCTCACCGGCCCTTCTCGACCTGACGCTGGAGGACCGCTTCGGGAATCCCGTGAAGCCCCGCGAATGGTTCTTGGTCCCCATCACCGCGATTGACGAGGCCGTCCAGCATATCCGGGACGGCAGCATCACTGACCTCAAATACGATCCGGCATCCGTGGGCTTCGTGCGCCAATGACTCAGAGTGACCGCTCCGTATCCTATGGACGCTACGTCCTCAAACTGGCTCCATCAGCCAACACGTGGCGCGGGCTGGCCTACCGAGGTGACGTGGCCGTCGGCGAGCAGGTCCGCGAACCTTCACGGGATGAGGCGGTCGCTGCCCTGAAGGCGCAGATCGCCGCCGTCGAAAAGGAATACCGGGATGTGAGGCAGCGAGACGGGTTCCCTAGCGCCTCAGAGGTCCACCTAGCTTTCAAGCAGATCAAGATCACCAAGGGCCAGGAAGCGATGCTGCAGGCCCACCTCAAAGCGCCGGACATGTGCTTAACGGCTACCGAGTTGGCCGCTGCCGCCGGAAGCGCGCACTATGAGACGGCGAACAGCCAATATGGAAAGCTTGGAAAGGCTTTGGCCGAGGAACTGGACTGGACGCCCCCCCCTTTCGACGGCCTCATCACCTGGACGTTCGCCCTCGCGACGGGCGTGAGCGATGCAGGCACCGCGATCGAGGAGGCCGAACTCGAAAGTCAGAACTGGCGCTGGCGACTGAGGCCGCAGGTCGCCGAAGCTGTCGCCATGCGTGACGCCGCACGCGGGTAGCGCTGATCCGCTCGGAGGGAATTCCTCGACAGGTTCGCGATCCATGAGACACTGGCCTCATGATCCGCATCACCGCCAACCCGATGCCCCCCCATCCAGGCGGCTGAGCACTGGGCTTGCCGCCTCCTGGAGGCGGAATGAATTCTCAAGACAACACCGAAGCTACGCTACTGCCCGGCGGCATGGCGTTTTCGATTTCGGCTGGCTGGGCGCTGAATCGCGCACTTCAGATCGACGATGCGGCTCCCGGCTTCGTCGCCCACGTGTGCCGTGCGCGACTAACCTGGAGGCAGACCCTTTGGGCTGCGTTGTCGGTCGGCGCGGACACGAATCCTACCGCCGTGCTTCGGCTGACCGGTGACCCTCGCAGCCTCGATCAGTCGCCTCAGAACTTGCGAGCCGAGTTTGGGCGAGCCGTGCTTTCGGTCTCGCCACGCGACCTATCGGGGATCGTGTTCGGCTCGTGCCCCGACGGCTGGCTCGGTTCGTTACGGAAGCTCCACGGCCAGCCCCTTGACCACCCCGAGAGCTACGCCGAACTGTTCGGGCTTCTCGCATCGAGCGATCCCCTAGATCGCCAGCGCCGGGCCGCACTCATGGAAATCGGATCGCTTGACGAGTCGATGATCAGCGCGGTCCTTGCGATCCATGATCCCAACCTCATCACGCCGACCATCGTGCAAAAGATGCGAGGATCGGAGGATGTCGCGCGGTTCGAAACGGGCGTCTCGCTTGTGCGACGCCTCTGCTCCTGGGCCGGTGACGAGGACATCCGGCGGGCGGCGTCGCAGGCTCCCGATCGACTTGGCCGGTCCTGGCTCCGCGCGATCCTCGCTAAGGCAGATCGACCCTGCCCGGCACAGCACCCCTGCGACGCCGATCCCGCCCTCGAACGCATCTCTGTTGGCGACGCCAAGCGCATCGGCCAAGAGTTTCAGAACTGCCTGGAGCCGTCGCGAATCCTGCCCAAGGCGCTGTCGGGCGTTTGGGCGCTGGTCGTCTGGCGTGAGGCTGGCCTTCTCATCGACACCCGAATGGACGATGGCGGAGTCTGGCACGTCGAGCGGGTTCACCGACGGCGAAACGCGCGAGTGGAGAGCGAGCACCTCCTGCGAGTTCGGGAACGTCTCGAACCTCTCGGAGTGCGCTGCTTCGTTCCCGCCGATGCTGACGCCGACCTCCAGAGCATCGGCAGGATATGGGGCGGGTGGGAGGAAGCGTCGTTCGCGGCCTTCGAGATCGAGGGCTAGGCGCGCCTAGATTTCGATGTCGCGCGGGAGAGCGGCCTCAATCTCCTGGATCAACTGCACGGGATTCGCATCGAGCGCACGCGCGATCGCAAAGAACTCGATCACATCGACCCGACGTTGACCGCCCTCGATGATGGAGACGAAGCTTTGGTCCTTGCCCAGCTTCGCAGCCAGTTTGCCCTGAGTGAGGCCCGAGCGCTTACGTGCTGCGACGAGCGTCTCTACGAGATGGCGGTGGGCACCGCCGAATACCGACTTCGGCATGGCCGCCTCGCGAAACTGAGGTGGCCGTTGAGCTATATGGAAAAGTCACATATGCAGTTTTTCCATCACGCCGGGAGGGGGCGATGAACGAAGAGGAACGCCAGGAACATTTGGCCAAGCTTGCGCGACGCACGCGCGAGGAAGAGGCCCAGGGTCAGCGGAGCCACGACATGCGCGTGGCAGGTCAAGCGGCGTTCGCGTCCACCCTCGGCGGCATGGCGCGCAGCAAGACTTTCGGATGCCTGAGTTTGATCGTCGCCATAGCGATCCTAGGATCGGTCGCTGGCGCTCTGAACCAATGCATGGCCGGGGGTGACGAGTCCGCCTCCAGCGACGGGCCGATCCCGGCGCGGTTCGCCGGGGCCTACAACGGCTACGCCTGCGAGGGCGGACACGTCGATAGTTTGGTGACTGTCAGAGGAGACCACATCAATTTTGGAAGCGCTAGCATCAACGTCGATGAGGTCGTCTCCGAGTCTGCAAACTCGTTCACCTTCCGAGGGAGCGGCTTCACGCTAGGCGGCGGGCGCGAGCGCGAGCGGACCTTCACGATGACCTACGCCGACGTGGGCGAAACGGCAGAGATCGACGGAAGCGAATTCATTCGGTGCTCCCGATACTAACGCGGGAGCGACGGCTACATCCTGGCAAGAGGGCACCATCGAGACGGCTCACCTGCGCCTCAGCCAATTCGCCATGACTTCGGCCTGTGCGATCTGATCGATCAGGGCGGAGACGGACACGGAGAGTTCCGGCGTCCGAAATCGTTCTTCCTCCAGGCGTCGGTGAAGCGTGTTGTTCGTTCGTCTGCTTGTGAAGCCGCGCCTGTTGCTGACGAGCCGCATGTAGTGAGGACCGCGACCTAGCCAGCGGCGAGAGAAATCGCGCTGCGATCGACAGAGGCCCAAGCGCCTGCATTCCTTGTAGACATTGTGCGCGGCGGTCCAGAACATCCCTACAGGGATTTATCCTCGCCAGGGTTTTGGCTGGTCAGGCGGTGTAGTCGTCGAGCACAAGCGACGGCCCGTCGAATGAGACAGAGCGGATCAAGGCTGTGCCCCTAAACACGCGAGGACCGTGGGTTAGCACATAGCGGATCGATCCCGTCGCGATGGCGTGGCCGACGTGCCAACAGGCATCGATAGGCAGTGAGAGAATGACCTCGAACCTCTGGCCTCTAATTTCGGTAATGCCGACTCCGTTAGGCGGCTTCGAGCCGCCGCGTGTCCGGTCCCGCTCTGCAAGATCGCGACTTCCAATCACACGGACTTGGGCCTCACGCTCTTTGAAGCGGTCTGGGTGGAGACAATGGGCGGCGAGCGTTAGTGACTGGTGCTCCCAGTAGGAGTCGAGTTCGCGGCGATCTTGCTGGACAGCAAAGTGATAGCTCCATGATGGGGAGCCGACCTGGAAGATGAACTGCTCGTGCTCTTCGCCCGGCTTCTTCACCATCCGCCAGCCCTTCTGTGCAGTTTGTGCAGTTTGCGACGTTAGGGTGCCTCGATCGGATCGTCACGCAGGGTGTGCGGTCTAAAAGCACAACAGACATCTGCGCCGAGAATGGTCTTGGTCGAGTGAT
>JAEYYP010000126.1 GCA_023428425.1 Pseudomonadota bacterium | reverse complement strand
GTGGGGCCGTAGGCGAGCACGGTGTTACGAAGCAGCACGGTGCGATCGCAGAACTCGGGCACACTGCCGAGGTTGTGAGTGGAGACGAGCATGACGCGGCCCTCGTCGCGCAGGTCGCGGAGCAGGGTGATGATGGCATCCTCGGTCTTTACGTCGACGCCGGTGAACGGCTCGTCGAGGAGGATGACGCGGGCATCCTGCGCCAGGGCGCGAGCAAGGAAGACGCGCTTGCGCTGGCCGCCCGAGAGCTCGCCGATCTGGCGCTTGCGATACTCGGCCATGCCGACGCGGTCGAGTGCGGTAGCGACGGCGGCATGGTCGGCAGGGCGCGCCATGCGGAGCCAGTTCATGTGGCCGTAGCGGCCCATCATCACCACGTCCTCGACGAGGACCGGAAAGTTCCAGTCCACTTCCTCGCTCTGGGGTACGTAGGCCACGATGTTCTGCCGCAGCGCCTGGGCGACGGGCATGCCGAGGACGGAGATATCGCCACGGGCGAGCCGGACGAAGCCCATAATGGCCTTGAACAGGGTGGACTTGCCGGAACCATTCACCCCCACCAGCGCGGTGATCGAGCCGGTGGGACTGGTGAAGCTGGCATCGCGCAGGGCTGTATGGCCGTTGCGATAGGTAACGGTGGCGTTGCGGACGACGATGCCGTCCCCTATGGCGGTGGTCATGGGGCGAGGCCGGCGGCGATGGTTTCGGAAGTGACGCGGAGGAGGTCGAGGTAGGTGGGTACGGGGCCATCGGCCTCGGTCAGCGAGTCGACGTAGAGGACGCCCCCATAGCGGATGCCGGTTTCGCGGGCGACCTGCTGGGCGGGATCGGGCGAGATGGTGCTCTCGGAGAAGATGACGCCGATATCGTTGGCGCGCACGGTGTCGATGACGTTGCGGACCTGCTTCGGCGTGCCCTGCTGGTCGGCGTTGATCGGCCACAGGTAAAGTTCGCGCAGGCCGAAATCGCGGGCGAGGTAGGAGAAGGCGCCCTCGGAGGTGACGAGCCAGCGCTTTTCCTCGGGGATGGCGGCGAGTTCGGCCCTGATCGGCTCGATGGTCGACTGGATCAGCGCCTTGTAGGCCTCGGCATTGGCCTTGTAGGTCTCGGCGTTGGCCGGATCGTACTGCACGAAGGCGTCGCGGATGTTGTCGACGTAGATCATCGCGGAGACGGGCGACATCCAAGCGTGCGGGTTGGGCTTGCCGGTGTAGGGGCCCTCGGCGATGCCCATGGGCTCGACGCCCTCCGATACCACGACGCTCGGGACATCGCGCAGGTTACGCAGGAAACGCTCGAACCAGAGCTCGAGATTGAGGCCGTTCCACAGCACGAGGTCGGCGCCCTGGGCGCGCTGGATGTCGCCGGGCGTGGGTTGGTAGTTGTGGATTTCGGCGCCGGGGCGAGTGATCGACTCCACGTCCGCCGCGTCACCCGCGACGTTGCGCGCGATGTCGGCGATGACGGTGAAGGTGGTGACGGCCTTGAACTTTTCCTGGGCGGCGGCAGAAGAGGCGGACACCAGCAGGAGCGCGGTGGCCGCGGCAGCCATGAGGCTGCGGACTAGAGTCTGCATCGGCGGTGGTCCAACTTGCGAATGAGTTGCAGGAGCATGGCACGAGTTTCGTGCTGTTGCAAGTCATTCGCATGAGTAGATTGCCGTTGCGCGAGCCGGTGGTGCATCAGCGGCGCGACCATTGCACTGGGGTGGTGATACTTGCCATGCAGGATCGCCGAAGCAATCCTGACTTCGGGAAGGGAGACGGACATGTGGATGAAAAAAGCGGCGCTCGTCGCAGCTTCGGTTGCTTCACTCGGAGCAGGCAGTTTCGGCAGCCTTGCGGCCGACAACTCGACGTACCTCTCCTACTTGACGGTGGTTGACCACCAGGTCGGCGTTAAGTGCGTCGAGTACGGCGAGGCCAATGATCTCAATCACTTGACGGTTCACGCGAGGTCCAACTTCGGCACTTTGGCGGTGGGACAAACCGGAGTCGAACTGAAGATAGGGGACCCTAGTACGAGCAGGACCACCGAGTCCGGCCAACTTGAAATGGACACGTGGTCAGGCTGGTGGAACGGTGGAGCATCCGGGGTTCTGATAGGCCTGCCGAGGGAAGACTTCGGGTGTCCCGCGCCGCCGCAGTCGTTCAGGGTGTTGCTCGGCGAGGTGTTTGCCGTCTTCGAAGCCGTGGACGCCACGGTGGAGATTTGCAGGCGGGATGCCGCAGGCTGCAATGACGCAGCGTTCGCTGTCGTGGACATCACGCGCGATGGCAGGTTGTCCCGAGCCGAAATCTCGCGAGCGCTGCGGGTGGCTGGTTTCTTCGGGCCGACCATTGCCAGCTTCGGAAAGCCAGAGATCCCGACCTTTTCCGACTCGATGTCGTCACTGAGCTTTGCCGGCATGGTGGCGCCGACAATTGCTCAGGGACTGATCGCCGGGAGCGACTACGATGGCGACGGACAGCTGGGCCTCAACGAAATCCTGCAGGATCGCGGGGAGATCGATGTCGGGTCGCTCGTCATCGTCCTGCGCACCGGGCTCACCGAGCAGTTGGGACGATCGCTTCCCGGACTCTTCGGCGCCTTGTTGAAGACGATGACCGGCTTCTAGGGTCGCTGTCTCAGGCGTAGCGGCCGGGGCGAGGAGCGGGCGGGGGCTCATCGTGGGGAAGGCCGAGCTTGTGGCGGAGCTTCTGGAGCGCCATGCGCTGCATCTGCGGCTGGCCGAGTTGCGGCGGGCAGATGATGACGACTTCGGTGCCGGTCGCCTCGTCGATGGCGGCGACGCGGAACTGCTGGCCGAGCTGGGTGAACTCGAAGAAGACACGGCGATCGGGGGCAGGCTGGCCGGACGATGTGTCGTTTCGCCCGGCCATCGCGATCAGGCGTCCGAGAAGCTGGTGATGCCCTGCGCGTCGTACTGGTAGACGTCGTCGCGGAAGCTCACCGTGCCCTGCCGGTTGGCCCAGGCGGTGATGTAGGTGGTGTGGATCGGGATCTGCACGTTGAGCTTGATGTCCTCGCGCATGCCGCCTTCCCAGGCGGCGAGGATGCTCTGCGGAGTCCAGCCGCCGCCATTGTCGCGCATCAGCCAGGCCACCAGTTCCTCGATGTTCTCGCAGCGCATGCAGCCCGAGGAGTGGAAGCGGGCGTTCTCGGCGAACAGCGCCTTCTGCGGCGTGTCGTGCATGTAGACGTCGTGCTTGTTGTAGAAATCGATCTTGCAGTGGCCCATCGAGTTCTCGCCGCCCGGATCCTGCCGGAAGGTGTACTTCACGGCATCCTTGGTGGACCAGTCGATCTGGGTGGGCGGAATTTCGTTGCCCTTGCCGTCGAAGATACGGATGCGGAACTTGGTGAGGTATTCCGGATCCTCGTTCATGTACTTGATCAGGTCCTTCTCGATGATGCTCTTGGGCACCGTCCAGTAGGGATTGAACTTCACCTGGAAGATCTTCGAGTTGAGGATCGGGGTGGCGCGATCGACCTTGCCGACCACCGAGTTGTGGCGCTGCACGACCTGGCTGCCCTCGACCGCCTCGACCGTCGCTGCCGGAATGTTGACGCACACGTAGCGATCGGACAGGGCCTGGGCCCAGTACTGGATGCGCATGGCGTTGAGGCGGAGTTGGTTCAGCCGGTATTCGGCCGGCACGGCCAGGGCGTAGAAGGTCGCCTCGTCGACGCGCCCGGTGATGACGATGCCGTGCCGGGCCTGGAACAGGCGCACGGCCGCATCGAGGTTGCCGTCGAACTCGTTGGTGAGCTTCTGCTCGAGCGGCATGTCGCCGTTGATCATCAGGCGGCGCTTGAGGGCGGCGACGGCCTTCTTGTTGTCGCCGAGCTTCAGCCCGAACATCTCACGGGTCGGCTCGTCCCAGTTGCCGTGCACGGAGACGAAGGCCTCGTAGTTGGCGATGGCCGCCTGCAGGTTGTAGGCAGTGTCGTAGCTGAGGATGGGCTCGATGGTATCCACGAGCGACTTCGCCGTAGCCGTGTTGCCCTCGACATCGGTGCCCTTGATCATCCGGGCGCGATTGGCATCGTCCCAGAAACTATCCTGGGCGCGGACGATGGACGGCATGGCGAGGCCAGCCCCGACAGTCGCCATGGAAGTCAGCAGGTTGCGCCGATTGAGCCGCATCTAGTCACCCGAAATTCGAACCGCGATCAGAGCGCTCCTCATACCATCGGCCCCGGTCGCCACCAACGCGGTCAAGCAGGTTTGAACCCGCCGACGCTCGGTCTTACGCGACTAGAGGGACTTGCCGGGGTTCGGGAGCCGCCCGCAATTGGATTGACCCAATAGCGACATTCTGGGCGGAAATAAGAAACGCCGGCTTAAGGCCGGCGTTTGCGGGACAAAATGTGGCGGCGGGGCCACAGGCCCGGAGGGCTCAGAGCTTGTAGAGGATCTGGTCGACCCAGAAGCGCTCGAGGCGGCCGAGGGCCTTGTTGAGGTTCTCGAAGGATTCGGTGTTGAGGCCGCCGACCTTCTCGATCGACTTGAGGTGGCGATCGTAGAGCTCGTCGATCACCTCGGCGACTTCCTCGCCCTTCGGCGTCAGCCGGATGCGGACCGAGCGGCGGTCGGCGCGGGAGCGCTCCTGGAAGATGTAGCCGGTCTCGACCAGCTTCTTCAGGTTGTACGAGACGTTCGAGCCGAGGTAGTAGCCGCGGCTGCGCAGTTCGCCGGCGGTCATCTCGGCATCGCCGATGTTGAACATCAGCAGCGCCTGGACAGGGTTGATGTCGTCCCAGCCCATCCGGTCGAACTCGTCCTTGATCAGATCGAGCAGGCGGCGGTGCAGACGCTCCACGCGGCTCACGGCCTCGAGGTAGAGCGGCTTCAGTGCCTGGGTTTCCGCCGGGACCATCACCTCAGCGGCGTTGGATTTGATTGCCATTTTTGCCTCACTGTCCTGTCGTCACTGCGCGGTTCTCCGCGTCTCATGGCGCCAACTTACGGAGCCGCAAATAAGATCGCCTTAAGCCGCACACCTAAAACTATCTTACGGAAAAAGTTGCGGAATTTGGCTTTACGAGAGGTAACCACAGGTCAGGAAATTGTAACCTGAATGGTAAGTTACCGGACCTGCGGCGGAGCCGGGCGCGGGCAGTCAGTCGTGGGCGCGGCGCATGCGGAAGCTGAGGAAAAGCAGGACGGCGACGCTGACGACAAGCACCAGGCGGACGCCGAAGCCCACCATGGAAAGGGTAACGTCCGGGTTGCCGAACAGGTACATCAGCAGTTCGGTGCTTGTGGAAATGCCGAGCAGCACCGCGCCCCAGCTCGCCTTGATCCACATGCCGACCGCAGCGAACAGCCGGGCAAGGCAGAACACTGCAAGATAGGCAAAGCTGGTCGCACCGAGTTCGGTGATGGGGCTTGTGGCACCGGAGGAGACGCCGAGCAGCCGCGCCGCGTCGCTGAGCCCCAGCAGCAGCGCGATGATGGCGACGATGCGCAGGTAGCGGCCGGCGAGTTCGCTCTTGAAATCCATGCCGAGGGCTTAGCAGGCGAGGGGGCGCTGCGACAAGCGTGGCCATTCCGAGTCTCTTGGCGAGGGCAGGGCAGGGGCGTAGGAAGGCGCCAGACGATTGCCTTGAAGGAGACCATCCGCATGCCGAACTGGCCCAAGCACGACATGAGCTTTCTCGACGGGCGCCGGCAGCGGCGGCTGCGGCGGACCGGCTGGATGCGGAACATGGTGCGGGAGACGCACCTGTCGCCTGCCGATTTCGTGCTGCCGATCTTCATCGAGGACGGGGCGAATACGCGGACGCTGATCAGGACCATGCCGGGGGTGGAGCGGGTCTCGGTGGACCTCGCGGTCGAGGTGGCGAAGGCGGCTGCGGCAGAGGGGATTCCGGCGCTGGCGATCTTCCCCAACACGCAGGACGACCGGCGGAACGAGAATGGCAGCGAGGCCTTCAACCCGGACAACCTGACGGCGCGGACGCTCAGGGCGATCAAGGATGCCGGGGTGGAGATCGGGCTCATCACCGATGTGGCGCTCGACGAGTATTCGTCGGACGGCCAGGACGGACTGGTGCGCGATGGGGAAATCCTCAACGACGAGACCGTCGAGGTGATGGTGAAAGCCGCCCTGATACAGGCGCGGGCCGGGGCCGACATCATCGCGCCGTCGGACATGATGGATGGGCGCGTGGCGGCGATCCGCGCGGCGCTCGACGGCGAAGGATTCGAGCAGGTGGCGATCATGGCCTATTCGGCCAAGTACGCCTCGAGCTTCTACGGGCCGTTCCGCGATGCGGTGGGGTCGGGGAGCCGGCTCAAGGGCGACAAGCGGACCTACCAGCTCGATTTCGCCAATACCGACGAGGCAATGCGCGAGGTGGAGCAGGACATCGCCGAGGGCGCCGACATGGTGATGGTGAAGCCGGGCATGCCGTATCTCGACATCGTGCGGCGGGTGAAGGACGAGTTCGACGTCCCGCTTTTCGCCTACCAGGTGTCGGGCGAATACACGATGCTGAAGCTGGCGGGCGCGGCGGGCGCGATCAACGGCGAGGCGGCGATGATGGAGAGTCTCTGGGCTTTCAAGCGCGCCGGGTGCGACGGGGTGCTCACCTATTTCGCGCTCGAGGCGGCGCGGCTGCTGAACAGCTAGCAGAGGTTGGCGCGTCGCATTTTACCTGAAGGCACTTGCGTGCGGGGCCATGGTCCCCATCTTGTGGTCAACAACGGGGGACGAGCACGATGAGCCACAATCTTCCTGACCCGAAAGCCGCGCCGGAGCTGTTCGACGGGGTGCTGACCCGGCGCGCCGCGGCTTTCGTGGTGGACGGCGCCATCATCGTGGCGATCGCCGTCGGGGTGATGCTGGCGGGCGTGGTGGCCGGCTTCCTGACGCTCGGTGTCGGCTGGGTCATCATGCCGATCGTGGTGCCCTTCGCCATCCTTGCCTACTATGCCGGGACGCTCGGGTCGCATGCGCGCTCCACCGTGGGGATGCGGGCTTTCGACCTGGTGCTGACGCCGGCGCGCGGGCGGCCGCTGAACGGCTGGATGATCCTGATCCACCCGATCCTGTTCTGGCTGACGGTTTGGATCAGCTGGCCGTTCTCGCTGCTATTCGCGCTGTTCACGCCGCGGCGGCAAATGCTGCACGACCTGGTGGTGGGAACTCTGATGCTTCGGCGCTCGCCGATGGAACGGCACTGGCGGACTGTCGGCGGCACGCCCGCCTGATCGGCATTGCCGGTGACGCCAGCGGCAGCTAGAGTGCGGTGGTCGATTTCAGGGCCACAATGACCGACCAGACGCCCGAGAACACCCAGCTCTTCCTGACTGCGGCGATGCCGTGTCCGTATCTGCCCGGGCGCCAGGAAAGGAAGCTGTTCACGCACCTGACGGGGCGGCGGGCGACGACGCTTCACCATCTGCTCAGCGACAACGGGTTTCGACGCAGCCAGAACCTGATCTACCGGCCGGCCTGCGACGGGTGCGCCGCGTGCCAGTCGGTGCGGATCGTGGCGCAGGAATTCGTGCCCTCGCAGCGCTATCGTCGTATCAGCAAGGCCAACGCCGACGTGGCGGTTGAGGTGTGCCAGCCACGCGCCACGGCCGAGCAGTTCGCCCTGTTCAAGCGGTATCTCGATGCCCGCCACTCGGGTGGTGGCATGACGCAGATGAGCTTTGTCGACTACGAGTACATGGTCGAGGATACGCCGGTGCAGACGGTGCTGGTGGAGTACCGGCTCAACTCCGTGCCCGGCCGCCCGCTGGTGGCGGTAGCGCTGACCGACGTGATGCCCGACGGGCTCTCGATGGTCTATTCGTTCTTCGACCCGGAGCTGGCCCAGCGCGGCCTCGGCAACCTGCTGATCCTCGACCACATCGAGCAGGTCAAGCTCGCGGGGCTCACCTACGTGTACCTCGGCTACTGGGTGAAGGACTCGCCGAAGATGGCCTACAAGGGGCAGTACCGGCCGCTCGAAGTGCAGCGCGGCCCGATGGGGTGGCGGCGGCTGGAGTAGGGCGCCACCTCAGCCCGTTCGCGGGCGGATGGCGAAGCGGATGTCCTGTTCGAGGTAGCGCAGGCGCTTCCGCCAAGGCACGTCGGTTTTCACCGGATGATACAGCGTATCGCGATTGCCGAGCCTGAACGGTCGCTCGGCGAAGTAGCGGTAGGCGTGTGGCGGGCGGAAGCTGTAGGTGGTGCGGAACGACGACATCTCGTGCGAGGCGCCTGAGTAGTGCCGGTTGACGCGTTCCGGCGGGGTGAACTCACCCTCGCCACTGATCTCGGCCACGGACAGCCCAAGCGATTGGGCCAGGGTAGGGATCAGCGCCTCGAAGTGCCCGCCCCACTCGGGATTCCGCATGGCCTCGACATAGGCCTCGACGAGGGGCCGACCGAGGCGGGAAATGCAGAACAGGCCGGCGATCGGGTCGGCGATGTGCGACGGGAAGCGCAGGCCCGGCAGGTGCGACCAGTTCGGATCGGTGCTCAGGCGGTGCAGGCGGGTGGCCAGCAGATCACCTTCATACGCCGCTGCGGCCTGGAAGAAGCGGCCCCAGTGCCCCTTGAGATCGACGTCGTACTCGATGAACCAGAAGCGATCATAGTCGGCCAGCCGCTCGTGCAGGAAGGCGGCGAACCAGAGCACATCGATGTAGGTGCTCCACTTTCCCCTGCCGAAGTTCTCCCGGAAGATTGCGCTACGGAGCGGGAAGTGACGATCGGCATCGCTCATGGAGACGGTGAAATCGGGGCTGACGCCGGCTGGAACAGGCCGTTCCGGCTCGGCGTGAAAACCCAGCAGCACGTCGATCACGCCGGCAGCCTCTCGCTTCAAGCGCTCGACATGCTTCGCCAAACCCGGCGACCAGGTGTGGGTAAGGAGGATGGCGCAGTCGCGAGGCATCGGGCGCCTATCCGGCAAAGCGGTTGTTGCGCGGGAAGCCGGTTGGCGGTTGGCGGCCGGCCTCGGCGCGGTTGCCCAGCCATTCGGCGAGTTCGGGCATGGTGCGGGTGTAGGTGCGGCCCGAGGAGTCGGTCCAGGTGAGCCCGGTAGTGCTGGGGAAGGTGCGAAGGTCGGAGAGGCCACCGTCCTTGTATCTCTGGAGGCGGACACCTTTGCCGCGGGTCATTTCGGGCAGGGCCTCGAGCGGGAAGACGAGCAGCTTGCGGTTGTCGCCGATGACGGCGACCATGTCGCCATCGACGGGAACGATGAGGCGGGCTTCCTCGGCGCCGGAGACGTTGAGCACCTGCTTGCCCTTCCTGGTATTGGCGATCAGCTCGTCCTCGGCGACGACGAACCCGTCACCTTTCTTCGACGCGATGACGCGTTTGCGGCCCGGGCGGTAAACGAAGAGCTCGACGATATCCTGGCCCTCTTCCATGTCGACCATGAGGCGGACGGGCTCGCCCTGGCTGCGGCCGCCGGGGAGGCGGTCACCGGCCAGCGTGAAGACCTTGCCGCCGGTCGAGAGGAGCAGAAGCTTGTCGGTGGTCTGGGCGTGGATGAACAGTTTCAACCGGTCACCGGTCTTGAAGCTCTTTTCGTCGATGTCGGATGTGTGGCCCCGCATCGAGCGGATCCAGCCCTTTTCGGACAGGATGACCGTGATCGGCTCCTTCTCGATCATTGCGGTGGCGACCTCGTCCTCGTCGACGTCGACGGCATCGGCGAAATCGGTGCGGCGGGCGCCGACCTTGGTGTCCTTGCCGTAGGTCTTCCTGAGCTCGGTAACTTGATGGTGGATTTCACCCCACTGCTTGCGCTCGGAGGCCATCAGGCCCTCGAGCTGCTCTTCCTCTTCGGTGAGCTTCTTGTGCTCGGTCCGGAGTTCGATCTCCTCGAGCTTGCGCAGCGAGCGCAGGCGCATGTTGAGGATCGCTTCGGCCTGGACGTCGGTGAGGTCGAAGGTCGACATCAGGGAGGCCTTGGCATCGTCCTCCTCCCGGATGATGCGGATCACCTCGTCGAGGTTGAGATAGGCGATGATGTAGCCGTCGAGCACTTCGAGGCGGCGGGCGATCTCGTCGAGGCGGTGCCGCGTGCGGCGGACGAGCACGTCCTTGCGGTGATTGAGCCAGGCGACGATCGCTTCCTTGAGGCTCATCACCTTCGGGATGGTGCCGTGATCAAGCACGTTCATGTTGAGCGGGATGCGCTGTTCGAGATCGGAGACCTTGAACAGCTGCTCCATCAGGATGATCGGGTCGACGGTGCCGGCGCGCGGTTCGATGACGAGGCGGATGTCGTCGGCGCTCTCGTCGCGGATATCCTTGAGGAGCGGCAGCTTCTTGGCGTTGAGCAGTTCGGCGATCTTCTCGATCAGCTTCGACTTCTGGACGCCGTAGGGAATCTCGGTGACGACGATCTGGTAGACACCGCGGCCCTTGTCCTCACGCGTCCAGCGCGAGCGCAGGCGGAAGGCGCCGCGGCCGGTTTCGTAGGCGTTGAGGATCGAGGCGCGGGGTTCGACGAGAATGCCGCCGGTGGGAAAATCCGGGCCGGGGATGAACTGCATCAGTTCGGCGACGGTGGCCGAGGGATTCATGATGAGGTGCAGCGCCGCGTCACAGATCTCGGCGACGTTATGCGGAGGGATCGAGGTCGCCATACCGACGGCGATGCCGGTCGAGCCGTTGGCGAGGAGGTTGGGGAAGTTGGCGGGGAGGACGACGGGCTCTTCGGACGAGCCGTCATAGGTCGGTTTGAAGTCGACCGCGTTCTCGGCCATGCCTTCCATCATCCGCATGGCGACTTCGGTCATGCGGGTTTCGGTGTAGCGCATGGCGGCTGCGCCATCGCCGTCGATGTTGCCGAAATTGCCCTGGCCGTCGGCAAGCGTGTAGCGCATGGAAAAATCCTGCGCGAGGCGGACGAGGGCGTCGTAGATCGACTGGTCGCCATGTGGGTGGAAAGAACCCATCACGTCGCCGACCACCTTGGCGGATTTCTTGTAGGCACCATCGGGATCGAGGCGGAGCAGGCGCATGCCGTGGAGGATGCGGCGGTGCACCGGCTTCAGCCCGTCGCGCGCGTCTGGCAGGGCGCGCTGGGTGATGGTGGAGAGGGCGTAGCTCAGGTAGCGCTCCTCGAGCGCCTGGCGGAGATCGACGACCCGCTTGTCCTCACCGTCGGGCGGCAGGGTGGTATCGGGCTCGTCACTCATAATCAGGCATCCGGCGAATCATCTGGCCGACTATAGCGGCCGAGCCGGAAAACGGGGACGAAAGGGGAACTCTTCCCCAGCCGCCAGCCGCACACACAAAACAAAACCGGGGCGTCGATGACGCCCCGGTTCCGGACCTTGGGCTTCAGGTCAGAGGTTGCAGCGGTGATAGTCGCCATCGTAGCCGAGGAACATGTCGGTGCGCGGGTTGTACGAGCGGTAGCGCGCCTCGCAGCGAGCGACATGGGTTTCCCAGCCGCGGTCGTAACCACGATCATAGCCGCGATCATTGTTGATGCTGTTGGCAATGGCCGCGCCTACGGCGAAGCCGAAGATGCCGGCGCCGATGCTGCCCAGCGACGGCTGGTTCCAACGGTACCAGCGCTGGTAATCGGACTTGCCCCAGCGGTGGTGGTTGCGGCGCCAGTCATCACAGCCGCGCAGGCGCGAGTTGCGATCACAGCGGTCGGAAACGAAGCGGTCCTGCTGGCCGAAGCTCAGGTTGAAGGACTGTGCGCTTACTGGGGTAGCTGCGGGAAGGGCCATTGCACCAGCCAGGGCGAAGGCGGTCGCGACAGAAGCGATCTTGTTCATGTTCGGGTCTCCAAGTGTTCTTTGATCGACGCTTGGTTGTCGAAACGCGAGCAAGATCGGATGGTTGCGATGTGCGCGGGGGTTTCCTCCCCTCGCAGGTTCTGCGATAAGCAAAGCGTTCGCGCGACTGGCGAGATCAGATGGGGCACCATCGGGAAACGCGAACACGACCCGCCGCTCGCCTGGGCACCCTACCGAAACCGAACGGGAGCCCGCATGAGACCCCTTGAACATGCCCACGGCCGAGCTGTCCTCAGCTTGGAATCGACCATTGGCGCGTGCTACACGCTCGCCAGCACCACCGACCACCACACTTCTTGCCCGGGGAGACGCTCATGAGCGCCGTTTCCAACTCGCCGCTGTTCCCACGTTTCTTCTCGAACACGCTCGCCGAAGCCGACCCCGAAATCGCCGAAGCGATCGGCCTCGAGCTGGGCCGGCAGCAGCATGAGATCGAGCTGATCGCGTCGGAGAACATCGTCTCGAAGGCAGTGCTCGAAGCCCAGGGCTCGATCATGACCAACAAGTACGCCGAGGGCTATCCGGGCAAGCGCTACTATGGCGGCTGCCAGTACGTGGATATCGCCGAGACGCTGGCGATCGAGCGGGCCAAGCAGCTGTTCGGATCGGCCTTCGCCAACGTGCAGCCCAACTCGGGCTCGCAGATGAACCAGGCGGTGTTCCTGGCGCTGCTGCAGCCCGGCGACACGTTCATGGGGCTCGACCTTAACTCGGGCGGACACCTGACGCACGGCTCGCCGGTGAACATGAGCGGCAAGTGGTTCAATGTCGTCAGTTATGGCGTGCGCAAGGACGACCACCTGCTCGACATGGATGAGGTGGCGCGGCTGGCGCGCGAACACAAGCCGAAGCTGATCCTCGCCGGTGGCACCGCCTATTCGCGTGTATGGAACTGGGCGCGATTCCGCGAGATCGCCGATGAAGTCGGCGCGTACCTGATGGTCGACATGGCGCATATCGCGGGCCTCGTTGCCGGCGGCGCACATCCTTCGCCGGTGCCGCATGCGCATGTGGTGACGACGACGACGCACAAGAGCCTGCGCGGGCCGCGCGGCGGCATGATCCTTACGAACGACGAGGACATCGCCAAGAAGATCAACTCCGCCGTATTTCCGGGCCTGCAGGGCGGGCCGCTGATGCATGTGATCGCGGCGAAGGCCGTGGCGTTCAAGGAAGCGCTGCAGCCCGAGTTCAAGGCCTATGCCCACCAGGTGGTGGCGAACGCCCGGGCGCTCGCGGCATCGCTGATCGAGGAGGGGCTGCAGGTGGTTTCCGGCGGCACCGACAATCACCTGATGCTGGTCGACCTGCGGCCGAAGAACGCCACCGGCAAGCGGGCCGAGCAGGCGCTGGGCCGGGCCTACATCACCTGCAACAAGAACGGCATTCCGTTCGACCCCGAGAAGCCGTTCGTGACCTCGGGCGTGCGGCTCGGCACGCCTGCCGGCACGACGCGCGGCTTCGGCGAGGCCGAGTACCGCGAGATCGGCAAGCTGATCGTCGAGGTGCTGGACGGCCTGCGCGAGGCGAACTCCGACGAAGGCAATGCCGCCGTCGAGGGCGCGGTGCGCGACAAGGTGAAGGCGCTGACCGCGCGCTTCCCGATCTACCAGTAAGGCTTCCTCATGCGCTGTCCCTATTGCGGCAACGACGATACGCAGGTGAAGGACAGCCGGCCGACCGAGGATTCCAATGCCATCCGCCGCCGCCGCATCTGTCCCAGTTGCGGCGGTCGCTTCACCACTTTCGAGCGTGTGCAACTGCGCGAGCTGCTGGTGGCCAAGAAGTCCGGGCGACGCGTTCCGTTCGACCGTGACAAGCTCGAGCGCTCCGTCAACACGGCTTTGCGGAAGCGCGACGTGGCTCCGGAGCGAGTGGAGCGCATGATCTCGGGCGTGGTCCGCCAGCTCGAGAGCCTCGGCGATGGCGAAATCTCATCGGAGAAGATCGGCGAGTTCGTGATGGAAGGTCTGAAGAGCCTCGACCACGTCGCCTTCGTCCGCTTCGCCTCGGTCTACAAGAATTTCTCGACCCCCGACGACTTCCGCTCGTTCCTCACCGAGCTGCGTGAGGACGAGGGCGAGACCGCCGACGACGAATGACCCGAGAGGCCCGCGTTTCCTGGCTGGCTAAGGCACCATGGAAACGGGTACTCTCCCAATCCTACCCAGAGACGAAGCGACTTCCCCGATGACAAACGCCAATCCGCGCGACCCTTCCACGACCCGTCCCGCCAACCAGCGGGGTGCCGCGAGGCTCGCAGCGGTGCAGGCACTGTACCAGATGGACGTCGGTCGGCAGACGCTCGAGGATACGCTGAGCCAGTTCTCGGCCGTGCACCTGGGGCGCGAGATCGAAGGCGAGGAGTACCTGCCGGCCGATGCGGACTTCTTCCGCCAGATCGTCTCGGGCGTGATCAAGGCGCAGCTCGAGATCGACCCTGCCGTCGACAAGGCGCTCGCCGACAGCTGGCCGATGGGCCGCATCGATGCCACGCTGCGCGCCATACTGCGGGCCGCGGCGTTCGAGCTGCTGCGCCGCAAAGACATTCCGTCGCGCGTGGTGATCACCGAATATGTCGACGTGGCGAAGGCGTTCTACGAGGATGACGCGCCAAAGATGGTCAACGGCGTGCTCGACCAGGTGGCGAAGGCTGCCGGGCGCGACAACGAGCAGACCAAGCCGGGGAAGTAGGCGATGACCGAGAGTGCAGGGTCCGCCGGGTCTCCGGTTCGCAACATAGCCCTGCTCTCTGCCGCCCAGGCGACGATGGGCTCCAACCAGGCGATCCTCATGTCGATCGCCGCGCTCACCGCCGCGGGGATGGTCGCCGACAAGGCCTACGCCACCATTCCGGTCTCGCTGATGATCATCGGGACCGCACTCGCCACCGGCCCGGCCGCGTGGCTGATCCATTCGTGGGGACGGCGGAACGGGCTGGTGTTCGGCGCCGCCATCGCCATCCCCGGAGCACTGGTCGCATCCTTGGCGGCGTGGCTGGGCTGGTTCTGGCTCTTCTGCCTGGCGCTGATGGCGCTCGGGGTGCCGGCGGCGTTCGCCAACCAGTATCGCTTCTCGGCCGCTGACAGCGTACCACCGGCGCTGAAATCACGGGCAATCTCGTGGGTCCTGCTCGGCGGCGTGGTCGCGGGCTTCATCGGCCCACAGATCAGCGCCAGTACCAAGGATCTGGTGCCGGGGCACGAGTTCACGGCCACCTACCTGTTCATGGCGCTGATCGCGCTGGTCGCCATCGCGGCGCTGTGGATGACCCGCCTGGCGCCGACCGTGCGGAACGCCGCTGACCGCAAGGCGGGCCGGTCGCTCGGCCAACTGCTGGCGGACCGGGGGATCTGGGTGCCGATGCTGGCAGCCTCCGCTGCCTACTCGCTGATGGTGCTGGTGATGGTCGCCGCGCCGCTGGCGATGGTCTATGTCTGCGGGCACACCAGCGAGGAAGCGGCGTTCGCCATCCAGTGGCACATCGTCTCGATGTTCGCGCCCAGCTTCATCACCGGCGCGGTGATCCAGCGGCTCGGTGCGCCGATGACGGCGGCTATCGGGCTTCTGCTGATCATCGCTGCGGCGGCTGTGGCGCTGCACGGCATCACGACGCTGCATTTCGACATCGGGCTGATCCTGCTGGGCATCGGCTGGAACTTCGGGTTCATCGCCTCCACGGCAATGCTGGCCGTCGCCTACAAGCCCGAAGAGGCGGCGCGGGTGCAGGGCCTGAACGAGCAGGTGGTGTTCGGCGTGATGGCCATCGCCTCGATCGCGTCGGGCGTGCTGCTGCAGATGGTGGGATGGCAGACCATCAACATCATCGCCATCGTGGTGGGGGGGGGGGGGGGGGGGGGCGCGCGCGCGGGGGCGGCGG
>JAEYYP010000010.1 GCA_023428425.1 Pseudomonadota bacterium | reverse complement strand
CGCTCTCCGGCTTCGACATGACCGTGGCGCCCGGCGAAGTCATCGGCATCGTCGGCGAGAACGGCGCCGGCAAGTCCACGCTCATGAAAATCCTCGGCGGCGTCACCAAGCCCGATTCCGGCACGGTGGAGATCGACGGCGCGCCCTATGACGGGCTGAGCGTCGGCGGCTCGATGAAAGCCGGCATCGCCTTCGTCCACCAGGAACTCAACCTCTTCGACAATCTCGACGTTGCCGCCAATGTCTTCATCGGCCGCGAGCCGCGCACCGGCGGCATCCTCAACCTCGTCGACGAAAAGAAGATGCGCGCCGACGTCGCGCCGTATCTCGAGCGCCTCGGCGCCGCCTTCGCGCCCGAGACGCTGGTCAGCAAGCTCTCGCTGGCGCAACAACAGATGGTCGAGATCGCCAAGGCGCTGACCATGAACGCCCGCCTCGTCATCCTCGACGAGCCGACCTCCTCGCTGCCGCTCAGCGAGACCGAGAAGCTCCTCGAGCTCATCGCCGGCCTCAAGGCGCAGGGCATCGCGGTGCTGTTCATCTCGCACCGCCTCGCCGAAGTCGAAGCCGCCTGCGACCGCGTCGTCGTGCTGCGCGACGGCGTGCTGGTCGGCACGCTGGACAAGGCCGAGATCAGCCACGACCGGCTCGTGCAACTGATGATCGGCCGCGACCTCAAGGTGGCCCATGCTGCCGCCAACGCGCCACGCGGCGCGCCGCGCCTCGTCGCCAGCGGCATTCGCACCGCGGCCTACCCGACCCACGGGGTCGATCTCCGGCTTCACGCCGGCGAGATCCTCGGGCTCGCCGGGCTGGTCGGCTCCGGCCGCACCGAACTCGCCCGGGTGCTGTTCGGCATCGACGAGCGCTTCGCCGGCACCGTCACGCTCGACGGCACGGCCGTCGCCCTACACACCGCGTCCGACGCGGTGGAGCGCGGCATCTTCCTCGTGCCCGAGGATCGGAAGGGCGCCGGCATCCTGCTCGACCTGTCGATCGCCGAGAACATCTCGCTGCCCAACCTCTCCGCCTACGCGCCCGGTGGCCTTGTCGCGCCCGGCAAGGAACGCACGCAGGCCGAGCAGTCGCGCCGCGAACTCGGCATCAAGGCGCCCACCGTCCTCACCACCACCGGCTCGCTCTCAGGCGGCAACCAGCAGAAGGTTGTGCTCGCCAAGTGGCTGGCCATGCAACCCAAGGTGCTGATCTTCGACGAACCGACGCGCGGCATCGATGTCGGCGCCAAGGCCGAGATCTACCGCCTCATGCGCGGCCTCGCCGACGCCGGGGTCGCAGTGCTGATGATCTCGTCGGACATGGAAGAGGTCATCGGCGTCTCCGACCGCATCGCGGTGATGCACGAGGGCCGTATCTCCGGCTTCCTCGAGCGCCGTGACTTCACCGAGGAAAACGTACTGACGCTCGCCATCGGCAAGCCGCTGAAGAAAGCTGGATGAGGAACCAATGAACAAGAAAGACCTCGGACTTCTGGTCCTCATAGTCATCGTCGGGTTGGTGGTCTACCTGCGCAACCCGGCCTTCCTCGGCCCGCAGAACCTCGCCAACACGGCCAACCTGATCGGGCTCTTCGGCCTGTTCTCGATCGCCCAGGGTTTCGTCATCATCACCGGCGGCATCGACCTTTCCGCCGGCTCGATGATCGCGCTGCTCGGCACGCTGTTCGTCGATCTCGTCGGCAACAAGGGCGTGCCGTGGCCCATCGCCCTGGTCATCGTGCTGGTGCTCGGCCTGATCCTCGGGCTCACCCACGGCCTGCTCATCACGAAGCTGAAGATGCAGCCCTTCGTGGTGACGCTGTGTGGCCTCCTCATCTATCGCGGCGTGGCGCGCGGCTACACCGCCGACGCCACCGCGGGCTTCCCCTTCGGCTCGGAGTATCCGGGCCTCGATTTCTTCGTCGCCCGCATCGGCGGCATCCCGGTTTCGGTCTACGTGCTGGCCGTGGTGGCGATCATCGCATGGTTCACGCTCCACCGTTCGGTGTTCGGACGCTACCTCTACGCCATCGGCAAGAACGAGGAGGCGGCGCGCTTCTCCGGCATCCGCACCGGGGCCGTCATCACGGCTGCCTATGTCATCGCCGCCGGGCTGACAGCGCTCGCGGCCGTGTTCTTCGCCATGTACACGCGCTCGGTGCAGCCCAGTTCGCAGGGCAATTTCTACGAGCTCTACGCCATCGCGGCGGCAGTCCTCGGCGGCTTCTCGCTGCGCGGCGGCGAGGGCTCGATCGTCGGCGTCATCCTCGGCACCATCCTGCTCCAGGAACTCCAGAACCTTGTGAACCTCCTCGGCATCCCCTCCTCGCTCAATTTCGCGGTGATGGGCGGCGTCATCCTCATCGGCGTCCTCGTCGACCAGCAATGGAACGCCTTCCGCGCCCGCCGCCGCATCGTCGAGGCAGCCCGAACGCCGCCGGCGGCCGCGACGACCGAGGCGAGCGGCTAGCTGGCGACCGATAGGCCAGTCATCCGCACGTCCGGACCAACGATAAACGGGCCCAACGCTCACGCGCCTCCTGCTGCGGGTTGAGCCACCAACTGGTCAATACTCCGACCATTCCCCGAGGAGTTGGCCAAGGCGTTCAGGAGTGCGGCCACGTCGACCTCGAAAGTGTCTTTGGGGTGGCTCGCCCCTCCTTGAAATCATGCAGCAGGTTCGCGGCCTGGCCGAACATAGCCGTCGAATCGGTGCGCGAGGTCGATGGGCGCTGTCTGGGCGGCCGGCACCGCCGCCGCGGGCCGCCCGGGCAAGCCTGCGCACCAGCGGTAGGTCTGCTCCGGACTGCTGCTGGCCAGCGTGAATTCGGTATCGCGGGGAATGGTGAGGACCCAGTCGAATTCGCCGATATCGACGCCCTCGGCGATATCGTGGGCGGATACTTGCACCGCGTAGCTATTGCCGTCGGCCGTGACCGAGAGGATTTTCCCGATGACCCGCTGCGCGTTCAGTTCCTCGCCCCAATAGCTCATCGTCGACGCATTGTCGGCACCCTGGCACGCCACCTCCGCTCGCACATAGATGCCCAGCTTCAGCGGAAGGGACGACCCACCGATTGGCGGAGCGGGTGCCTCGGCGGCTTGCACTCCACAGCTCTGTTCCACGGCGCCTATGGCAGAACCAGACTTCCTCAGCGAGATGGTGTCGAATCCAGGGTTGAAGGGATATTGTGGGCGGTTCACGAAGAGCTTCCGGCCTCCCTTCAGCGCCGCAACGATCGCGCGGGTGTCACCAGTTAGGCGGCTGCGATAAGGCGCGGCACCGGGGTCCACCCCGGTCACCGGGTAGGCGACTCCGTCGACTTCGAGAAACAGCTCATCGCGAACGTCGAGATCGGTCAGTTCGACATAGAGGCTCAGATGACCAGGCGCGTCGCAACGTACCACAAGGCAGAGCCAGGAATCGTCGTCATCCATGGCATCGCAGCCGATGGCAGCCTTGCTGTCCTCGCCATCGAAGGGCGAGGCCTTCCAGTCGGCAAAGGCAGCCGCGGTCAAGAGAATGAACGCCGCAACGGCAGTGCAGGCAGCCCGGTAGAAAGTAATCAAGAAACCAGCACCCCCGAAATTATTCTACAATTACACCTTCGAGCATTCCTGTCTATTGAGGCCAGGCCTCGTCAAGTGCCGCCCGCCGCCACGTAGGCCGTTTGCAATTCCGCCATCACCGAGCGCTCGGGCATCGGGGCGCCGAGGTGCAGGTGGCGCAGTTCCACGGCGAACGCCTCCCACATCGCCGGTCCGCCCTGCTGCAGCGCAATCGACCGGGCCGCGAGTTCCGGGAAGGGCGTCAGGTGCTTCACCCCCCAGTTGCCGAGCGCCACCATCACCGGCACGAGGTCGATCGCCTTCTCCGTCAGCCGATAGATCGTGCGCTGCTTGTGGGCCAGGTCGGGCGTTGCCGACAGCAGCTCATCCGCCACCAGCCGCTTCAGCCGGTCGGCGAGGATGTTCGTCGCGATGCCTTCGAGCGAGTGTGAGTGGATTTCGCCATAGGTGCGGAAGTTGCCGAACATGATGTCGCGCAGCACGATCAGGCTCCAGCGGTCGCCCAGCACCTCCACCGACTGGTTGATCGGGCATCCGGACCGTGGCTCGTTCAAATCTCGTCTCCAGCGTCACCGCTTGCAGTTTACAAGTTCTTTCCATGTCGGTATACCGCTTGCACATCGCAAGTGGTAAGGTCGGAAGAATCTCGCGCCTCATGTCGAAACGGCTGAGCCCCGTTCGTCTAGGTGACAGAGTGACCCGGAGGGAAATTCGAATGGAAAAGCACTACGGCTGGGTGGTCGTCGCGGCGGGCGCCGTCATCACCTGCCTCGCCATGGGCGCCATGTTCGCGCTGCCTGTCTACAAGCCCGCCATCGCTGCCGAAATGGGTTGGTCCGATGCCGGTATCTCGCTGGCGATGAGCATCGGCTTCATCACCATGGGCGTCGCCGGCTTCGGCTGGGGCACGCTCAGCGACAAGATCGGGGCCCGCCCCGTGGTGCTGATCGCCGCGGCCATGCTCGGTCTCGGCCTGCTGCTCGCCAGCCAGGCGCGCGACCTCGTCCTCTTCCAGTTCGCCTATGGCGGACTGATCGGCGCATCGGGCGGCGCCTTCTTCGCCCCGATCATCGCGGCGACGCTTGGCTGGTTCGACGAGAACCGCTCGCTCGCAGTGTCGCTCGTCTCCCTCGGCGGCGGCATCGCGCCGATGACCATGAGCCCGCTCGCCGCCTACCTCATCGAGCAGATGGGCTGGCGCAGCGCCATGTTCTGGATCGCCGTCGCCGCGGTCGTCATCATCGTGCCGGCCTCGCTGCTCATCCGTCGCGCCCCCTGGCACGACAGCATCGGCACCCCGGCCCCGGCGGCCGACGCGCCGCCAGCGAAGCAGGCGAGCGGCTTCAGCGTGCTGCGCACCCCGCAGTTCCTCGTCCTTGCCGGCACGTTCTTCCTCTGCTGCGCCGCGCATTCGGGACCCATCTTCCACACGGTCAGCTACGCCATCATCTGCGGCGCGACGCTGGCGGGCGCCACCGGCATCTACGCCATCGAGGGCGTGGCCGGGCTCTTCGGCCGCCTGATTTTCGCCGTGCTCGCCGACCGGATCGGCGTGCGCAAAGTCATCGTAGGCGGCCTCGCGCTCCAGGCGGTAGGCATCTACCTCTACATCTACCTCACCGAACTCAATCACTTCTACATGCTGGCCGCGGTGCTCGGGCTCGCCTATGGCGGCGTCATGCCGCTCTACTCGGTGCTGGCGCGCGAGTACTTTCCGCCACGCCTCCTCGGCACGGTGCTGGGCGCTGCGACCATGACCTCCTCGATCGGCATGGCCTTCGGCCCGCTCGGCGGCGGCTGGCTCTACGATACCTATGGCACTTACCACTGGCTCTACATCGCGTCGGCCGGTGTGGGCATCGCGGCGGCGGCCATGGCGCTGGCCTTCCCGCCCGCGAAGAAAGACCTCGACACCGCGCCCGGTCAGTTGCAGGCGGCCTGAGCGTAATACTGACATCCCCTGTCACACGGTTCCAATAGTCGTGTGGCGGGGGTTCCTGTATTGAAGGCGCCCATATTTTGTCCATCACTGGTGCGCAACGACGCACCGACGCCTCGAGGAGACTCCCCGTGACGCCGTTCCACCAGATTCTCGGCAACAACCTCGTCGCCAATATCACCAATTACACGGTGTGGTTCGCCATCACCTTCTGGGTCTACATCGAGACCCAGTCGGTGTTCGCCACCGGCACCATCGCCGGGCTCTACCTGGTGTTCACCGCCGCCTTCGGCATCTGGCTCGGCTCAATCGTCGATCACAACGCCAAGAAGCGGGTGATGCTCGGCTCGTCGATCGTGTCGTTCGGTTTTTACGCCCTCTCCTTCGCCATCCTGGTCCTCAACCCCGAGGAGGCGTTCCGCGATCCCTATGGCCTCACTCTCTGGCTGCTGGTCTTCCCGGTCATGCTCGGCGTCATCGCCGGCAATGTGCGCTCGATCGCGCTGGCCACCCTCGTCACCATCCTCATTCCCGAGGATCGCCGCGACAAGGCGAACGGGCTTGTCGGCATGGTGTCGGGCATCGGCTTTCTCACCACCTCGATGATCTCGGGCGTGCTGGTGGCGTGGGGCGGCATGTTCGCCACCCTGCTGCTGGCGCTCGGCGCGACCGCGCTGGTGTTCCTGCACCTCCTGACCGTGCCGCTCGACGAAGGCCGGGTCGAGCCGACCGCCGATACTCCGGCCGAGCCGAAGCGCGTCGATCTGAGCGGCACCATCCGCGTCATCGCTGGCGTGCCGGGTCTGTTCGCGCTCATCCTGTTCGCCTGCTTCAACAACTTCCTCGGCGGCGTCTTCATGGCGCTGCTCGATGCCTACGGGCTGTCGCTGGTCTCGGTGGAGGTCTGGGGCTTCATGTTCGGCGTCATCTCCACGGCCTTCATCCTCTCGGGCATCATCATCGCCAGGACCGGGCTGGGGAAGAACCCGCTGCGCACCCTGCTCATGGTCAACTTGATCACCTGGTCGGTGTGCTGCGTGTTCACCATCCAGCACTCGATCTGGCTGCTCGGCATCGGCTGCTTCATCTGGATGCTGCTCGGCCCCTATGCCGAGGCGGCCGAACACACGCTGCTGCAGAAGGTGGTGCCGCCCGAACGGCAGGGCCGCGTCTTCGGCTTCGCCCAGTCGGTCGAACAGTCCGCCTCGCCGCTCACCGCCTTCCTCATCGGGCCGCTCACCGAGTTCGTCGTCATCCCGTTCATGACGACCGGATTGGGCGCGGCGCTGATCGGCGGCTGGTTCGGCACCGGGCCGGCCCGCGGCATCGCCCTGGTCTTCACCGTCGCCGGCGCGCTCGGGCTCGTCGTCACCATCCTGGCGTTCCGCTCGAAGTACTACCGTCAGCTGTCCGGCGCCTACCTCAACGCGCCCGACGAGCCGCCTGCCGACGAGCCGCCCGCCACCGGCACGGCTGTGCCCGCCTGAGCCTATGCACGGCATAGCTGGCCAATCCCCGCCCCCGCAGGCTAAGCCTTGCGGGGACCAGAGGAGAGTCATGCCGTGAAGGCCGACGACGAGGCGCCCGATTTCGATGCCGCGGCCCAGCTGGCGCTGGCGCAGGAGCCGCAGCGGCAGCGGTCGGGCGAGTCCGGCCGTCGCTCCGACGTCACCCTGCATCAGTTGCGCATCTTCTGGGCGGTGGCGCATTCCGAAACGCTGACCCGCGCCGCCAAGCAACTCGGCCTCGCCCAGCCTTCGCTCAGCCAGCAACTGAGCAAGCTCGAGACGACGCTCGGCACAAGACTCTTCCATCGCCGTTCCAACGAGATGGTGCTCACCGAGGAAGGCAGGGTGCTGCTGCCGCGCGCCGAAACGGTGCTGCGCGACATGCAGGAACTCGAAGAGAGCCTGCAGCGCCTCGGCGGCGGCCAGCGCGCGACCGTCCGCATCGCCGGCATTACCTCGATGCTGCATGCCCTGTTGCCGGCCGCCATCTCCCGCACCCAGGACGATTTCCCCGACGTCGATTTCGACATCCAGGAGGCAGCGCCCAACGATATTCTCGAGCTGCTCTATGGCCGGCGGACGAATATCGGCCTCCTCGCCGCCAACTCCATCGCCGAGGCCGGCGTCGGCTTCCTGCAGGTGCCGCTGCTCGACGATCCCTATGTGCTGGTGGTGCCCGAGAGCCTCGATCTCGACGGGGTTCGCGATCCGTGCACCGACCTCGCCCCACAGGCCCTCGACCTGCTCTATCGCTCGATCCAGTTCAGCTTCGGCACCCCGCACACCAAGCGGATCGAGGACTGGTACCAGCGCATGCTGCCGCGGAGCCGCGTTGTCGCCCAGTGTCGCAGCTTCGAAGTCGCGATCGGCCTTGTCCGCGCCGGCAACGGCGTCTGCCTCGCGCCAGCGCTCTCGACCATGATGGGCGGCGGCGCCCCCTCCGGAGTCAGGCTCTACCGTGTCGGCCTGCCGCCGCGCCGCCTGGTGGCACTGGTCCCCAGCCAGTACCGCAGGCAGGCGCCATACGCCGCCCTCCTCGACAGGCTACAGAAAGCCTGCACCAACTGGTCACCACCCCCCACAGGGCCAACCCCGCCATTTCTCCAACGAGCCCAGCAGGCGACGGATTGAGCCGGGAGCACTCGCGGGACCTCAAGGTGCGACAAGACTTCAGGCCCTGCGACGTGATTGCTGGCGGTTCGCCCCCGCGAACAGGGCGACTGTGCGATACTTCTCCCCGTTGCCGTCGGGGCACTGTGGTCGCGGTGCCCCTCCACCGCGAAGCGGGGGAGGGGGACCACCAGAAGGGTGGTGGAGGGGGCGGCCAGTACGCCAACGCTCTCCACCCCCCGTCAGCTCTCGATCGCCAGCCGCACCAGCTCTGCCGTATTCCGCGCACCGATCTTTTCCATGATGTGCCGGCGATGCACCTCCACGGTGCGGTAGGATAGGCCGAGGTCGGCGGCGATTTCCTTGTTGGTGCGGCCATCGACGACGAATTGCAGGATCTGCCGCTCGCGGAAAGTGAGCGTGCCGAAGCCGCGAACAGTCACAGCATCCGGTCCATCCTTGCCAGGCGCGACATGGATGTCGCCACGGAACTCGTCCTGCATGGCCCGGACGATTTCCACCGACGCATAGGGTGGCGAGAAAACCGCCGAGGCACCGTGCTTTATCGCCTGCACCACCAGTTCGGCCCGCACCCCGGCCGGGGCCAGCAGGAAGGTGTGGATGCCGAGGTGCTGTCCACGGATAGCGTCGAGCGCCGTCACCGTATCGTCGACACCGCCACCTGCATTGCACATCGGCATGACCACAAGGTCGGGCCGCCGCAGCGTGATCAGCCGGGTCAGCCCCGACACATCCGGAACCATCGACACCTGAAACCCCTGCGCGATGAGTTCGTCGCACAGGGCCTTGCAGACCGACACGTCGGGATGCGTCAGGTAGATCAGCCGATCCCGGTTCAGATACGTCCTGTATGGTATTGCTTCCGCCAGTCTGTCCACTTGCCTCTCTCCTAGGCCAAGTTACGCAGCGCCTGTCGTGCTCTCCTTGTCTCAGTGCCCGGGCACGCGCTGCCCCGTCGAATCGCGTCCACCTAGGTCCTGTTGACATAAGTTGGTATCCACAGCTTCGCGGCGGCGAGTGCCAGGAAGCCAAGGAAGGAGACGGCGGTCTTGTCGTATCGGGTTGCGATGCGCCGGAACTGCTTGAGCTTGTTGAAC
>JAEYYP010000452.1 GCA_023428425.1 Pseudomonadota bacterium | reverse complement strand
CAGGTGTCCCTTCTCGAACCGGATGCCGGCCCCGTTGGTATCCGCCACCCGGGCCCCGCGGAACTCGATGTTCTCGATCCGCACGTCGCCGCCGCGGACGACCCAGATCCCCTTGCCTTCGGCGTTGCCGCCCAGCATGACCGGGCGTTCGCCGCTGCCGCGGATGAGCAGGCGGTTCTGCGTCCATACCGCCGGCTGGCCGCGATAGGTGCCCGGTCGGATGTCGATGATCTCGCCGTCGCGGGCCAGGCGCGCCGCCTCCGAAATGCTCGATATCCGTTCGCCGGGACCGACGACCATGGTGGCCGCCGTCGCCCCGACAGGCAGCGGCACGGCCTCGGCCGGCACGACATCGAGGCGGCCGTCTGCCCCGCGGCGGATCTCGCCGCGATAGTCGGGCGCTGGCGGCAGGCCGTCGGCGACACCGGCCAGCGGCGACAGCCCGGCCAGGCCGGCGAGCAGGAAACGACAGAGGCGCAGCGGCAAGTGGTGATTCATGGCGGTCGCTCTCCGGAGGGCGGGTTTCCATAAGACGGCAGGCACTATCCGTTTGTCAAGGCGGGCGACCGTGGCACAATCGCTCACCCCAAGCCAACGAGGCCCGCTCATGCACATCTGGGTCGATGCCGACGCCTGCCCCGGCGTCATCAAGGAAATCATCTTCCGCGCCGCCGAGCGCCGGCAGATCCAAACGACCCTGGTCGCCAACCAGATGCTGCGCACGCCGCCGTCGCGCTTCATCCGCGCCATCCAGGTGGCGCACGGCTTCGATGTCGCCGATGCCCACATCGTCGACCAGGTGGCCACCGGCGACCTGGTCGTCACCGCCGACATTCCCCTCGCCGCCCTGGTCATCGAACGCGGTGCCCATGCCCTCAATCCGCGCGGCGAGTTGTACACCACCGCCACCATCCGCGAACGGCTGACCATGCGCAACTTCATGGAAGAACTGCGCAGCGCCGGTGTCGAGACCGGCGGCCCGGCCGCTTTCGGCCAGGCCGACCGGCAGGCCTTCGCCAACCAGCTCGACCGCTTTCTTGCCCGCATTCCCGTCACCCCGGAGGTGAAGCCATGATCCGCCCGACCGCCCTGTTTCTCCTGGCCGTCAGTACCGTCGCCCTGCCGGCGGCGGCCGAGGAAATCGATTGCGTCACCACGGCCTGGAAGCTGCTCGGCGCCAATCATCGTGTCTGCGTCTATGCCTACGACGACCCGAAGATTCCCGGCGTCACCTGCCACGTCAGCCAGGCGCGCACCGGCGGCATCAAGGGCAGTCTCGGCGTCGCCGAGGATCCGTCGCAGTTCTCGCTGGCCTGCCGCCAGGTCGGCCCGATCACGCTGCCGGCAAAACTGGCCGACGACGAGGTGATCTTCAGCGAGGACACCTCGCTGCTGTTCAAGGAAACCAAGATCCATCGCCTCGTCGACCGCAAGCGCAACGTGCTCGTCTACCTCGCCATCAGCCGCCGCATCATCGAAGGCGCACCGGCCAATGCCATCTCGACGGTGCCCGTACAACCTTGGGGCGGCAAGTAGGCAGACCGGGGACGAAGGCGCAAGAAAAAGCCCCCGCCGGGAAACCGGCGGGGGCTTTTTGCGGGATTCCCGATGGCTCGGGAATGATCGCTTCGATTACATCTCGACGGTCGCCGCCTGCTCGACGAATTCCGGAATCTGGTCGAAATTCATGTAGCGATAGACTTCGGCGGCCTTGGCGTTCACCAGCTTGATCTGCTCCATGTACTCCGGCACCGTGACGATCCGGCCGGCCAGGGCGCACATCGCGGCCAGTTCGGCGGAGCCGAGGTAGACGCGGGTGTCGATGCCCAGGCGGTTCGGGAAGTTGCGGGTGGAGGTGGAGATCGCCGTCGAGCCCTTGCGGATCTGTGCCTGGTTGCCCATGCACAGCGAGCAGCCCGGCATTTCCATGCGGGCGCCGGACTTGCCGAGCACGCCGTAGTAGCCTTCCTCGGTCAGGATCAGCGCGTCCATCTTGGTCGGCGGGGCGATCCACAGGCGGGTCGGGATGTCCGACTTGCCTTCGAGGACCTTGCCGGCGGCGCGGAAGTGGCCGATGTTGGTCATGCACGAACCGATGAAAACTTCGTCGATCTTGTCGCCGGCGACTTCGGACAGCAGCTTGACGTCGTCCGGGTCGTTCGGGCAGGCCAGGATCGGCTCGGTGACTTCGGCCAGGTCGATTTCGATCACGGCGGCGTACTCGGCGTCGGCGTCAGCCTTGAGCAGCGTGCCGTTGGCGATCCACTCTTCCATGGCGGCGATGCGGCGCTTCAGCGTGCGGGCATCCTGATAGCCTTCGGCGATCATCCACTTCATCAGCGTGATGTTCGAACGCATGTACTCGACGATCGGCTCCTTGTTCAGGGCGATCGCGCAAGCGGCGGCGGAACGCTCGGCGGCGGCGTCGGAGAGTTCGAACGCTTGTTCAACCTTGAGATCCGGCAGGCCTTCGATTTCCAGGATGCGGCCGGAGAAGATGTTCTTCTTGCCTTGCTTGGCACCCGTCAGCAGACCTTGCTTGATGGCGTACAGCGGAATGGCGTTGACCAGATCGCGCAACGTGACGCCGGGCTGCAGCTTGCCCTTGAAGCGGACCAGCACCGATTCCGGCATGTCCAGCGGCATGACGCCGGTGGCGGCGGCAAAGGCCACCAGGCCCGAACCGGCCGGGAACGAGATGCCGATGGGAAAGCGCGTGTGCGAGTCGCCGCCGGTGCCGACGGTGTCGGGCAGCAGCATGCGGTTCAGCCACGAGTGGATAACGCCGTCGCCCGGACGCAGGGACACGCCGCCACGGGTGCTGATGAATTCCGGCAGCGTGTGGTGCGTCTTGACGTCCACGGGCTTGGGATAGGCGGCGGTGTGGCAGAACGACTGCATCACCAGGTCGGACGAGAAGCCCAGGCAGGCCAGGTCCTTCAGTTCGTCGCGGGTCATCGGGCCGGTGGTGTCCTGGCTGCCGACCGAGGTCATCTTCGGTTCGCAGTAGGTGCCCGGGCGAATGCCCTTGCCTTCGGGCAGGCCGCAGGCGCGGCCGACCATCTTCTGGGCCAGCGTGTAACCCTTGCCGGTGTCGACCGGGTCTTTGGGCAGGCGGAACAGCGTCGACGGGGCCAGGCCCAGGGCTTCGCGCGCCTTGCTGGTCAGGCCACGGC
>JAEYYP010000438.1 GCA_023428425.1 Pseudomonadota bacterium | reverse complement strand
TTTACGAGGCTCCACGAGCGCAGCACATATTCCTGGATGGCGGCACGAATCCACCACATGGCGTAGGTCGCGAGACGGAAGCCCTTCTCGGGCTCGAAGCGCTTCACCGCATGCATGAGGCCGACATTGCCCTCCGAAATCACTTCGGAGATCGGCAGGCCATAGCCACGGTAGCCCATGGCGATCTTGGCCACGAGGCGCAGGTGCGAGGTGATGAGCTTCTGGGCCGCGCCGGGATCCTCATGCTCCTTGTAGCGCTTGGCGAGCATGTATTCCTCGTCAGGCTCGAGCATCGGAAACTTGCGGATTTCCTGGAGATAGCGGCTGAGGCCGCCTTCACTCGACAGGACCGGCAGATTGGTCTGGGCCATGGTGCACCCTCGTCTTTCCCCCGTGGCACGGGCAGATTTTCAGCCGAGTCCATTGCGGCACACTGCTGACAGTACGCATTATATAGGTCGGTTTTGCGGGTTGATAAGACCCACTTGGTCCGCACAGCAATGCGCTGCCAGACCTTACGGTTGCATGGCCCCAGCCTTACGATTTCGTGAGGCTGTCAGCGGGCATAGGCGAGGTTGTACGGCTCGAGGCTATCTTCCAGCGCTTGCAGGTCATCGGGCAACGGGGCCTCGAAGAACATCTCCTCGCCAGTCACCGGATGCTCGAACCCGAGTTCGGCGGCGTGCAACGCCTGCCGGCCAAGGGCAGCGATGGCGGCCTTCGGCTCGTCGGGGAGCCGGTTGACCTTGGTGGCGAAGCCGGTGGCGTACAGCAGGTCGGAGACGAGCGGATGGCCGATATGGGCCATGTGCACGCGGATCTGGTGGGTGCGGCCGGTTTCGAGTTCGCACTTGATGCGGGTGATATCCCAGCCCTCGTCGCCGAAACGGGCTTCGACCATGTAGTGCGTGATGGCTTCGCGCCCATCCTTGCGGACGGCCTGCTTGAGGCGGTTGGCGGGATCGCGGCCGAGCGGCGCCTCTACGGTGCCGCGAGCCTGCTGGGTGCGGCCCCAGGCCCAGGCGAGGTAGGCGCGGTGCAGCGGCCCGGTGCGGCCGTGATCGGCGAACTGGGCGGCAAGATGGTTGTGAGCCCGTTCGGTCTTGGCCGCCACCATGACGCCGGAGGTATCCTTGTCGAGGCGGTGCACGATGCCCGGGCGCTTCACCCCGCCGATCCCCTTGAGGCTTTCGCCGCAATGGTGGAGCAGTGCGTTGACGAGCGTTCCGGTCCAGCTCCCCGGCGCAGGGTGGACGACCATGCCGACCGGCTTGTTGATGACGATCAGCTCGTCGTCCTCGTAGAGAATTTCGAGCGGTATGTCCTCGGGCTCGGGTTCGGCGTCGATCGGCTCGGGAGCGACGAGCAGGACTTCCTCGCCCTCCTTCAGGCTGTATTTGGGCAGGGTGACCGCAACGCCATTGATCGTAACGGCTCCGGCCAGTATCAGGTCCTTCAGCCGGTTGCGCGAAAACACCGGCACGGCCCGGGCCAGCACGACATCAAGCCGGCTGCCGGCATCGGCCGCATCAACGGCGACGAGCCATTCCTGTTCCTCACCGGAAAAGTCCTGCATGAGCGAGCCTCAAGAAGAAAAAACCAAGACGCCTGAGCTGACGCCGGAGGCGGTCGCCGTGCTCGGCCGGGCGCGAAAGAGCTTCTTCGTGTCGATCGCGCTGCTGTTGCTGGGCCTTATGGCCATTGGCGGCGCGGTTGTCTACCGCACGTCGCAATCGGATGCGCCGCCACAGGGCGACTACGTGATCGCCACATTGCAGATTCCGCAAGGCGCCGAAGTCGTATCGGCGGTGGCCGCGGACGGCCGGGTGACGCTGACCTATCGGCTCGGTGCGATGACGAGCGTGCGGATCTTCGACGGCAAGACCGGCGAGATGGTGCGGGAAATTCCGGTGGTGAGCGAGTAGGCGAAACGCCGTCCGCCATCACAGTCGGACGGCCCGAGGGCACTGCGCCCCTGCGCGCCGGCATTTGCCGGCCGAACCGACAGAAACGAAAAGGCCCCGGTCTCCCGGGGCCTTTTGTTAGAGATGCAACTTGCCTGTGGGCTACTGCGCCACGGCCGCCTTCTGCTCGGTCCACGATCCGACCACTTCGTCGAACAGCGCCACCGCCGCCGGGTCCTTCTCCAGCGTGATGATGGCGCGCTTTCCCGTCGCGTAGATCAGCGCCAGGTCCATGTACTTGCGCGACATCAGCAGCCGGCTGTTGGCCGAAATGTCCTCGGGAGAGGCGCTGAGGGCGAACAGGAACGAGTTGCCGACCACGCGCGCCGAGGCACCGACGAGCGGCGTACCCTGCACCAGTTCCTCGTTCTTCAGCAGCACGCCCGGCAGTCCGGCGATCGAGCCGCCGATGAAGCTGTCACTGACCTTGAAGTTCACTTCCATCAGGTGGCTGGCGGGCAGGCTGGCGTCCGAGTTCTTGCGGATGAGAACATCGACGGACAGGTTGCGCGCCGGGATCGAGGCTTTGCCGATCAGCGTCGGCAGGCCCATCTCGTCGGTGCCCTTGCTCCAGTCGATCGATCCTGAGAACGGGATCGCACCGGTTTTCCCGCTGTCCGAAGCCTCGAGCAGCAGCGACTGACCACCAACCGTATTGGCGGGATCGAGCTTCGCGACCTCGGCCTCGGCGCTGCCGGGCTCCGGGGTATCGCCGCCGAGGCGATCTTCAGAGGGGGTCGGCAGCAACGGAAGCGCCGCGGGGGTTTCCGCCACTGCCGGCGTGCTGGCGTCGAGGCGGTCGTCCGGCGCGAGTTCAGCCGCAGGTTGGGCGACTTCGGCAGGCGTGTCGGTGTTGCCGGGGCCGGTCACCGGGGTCTCGGATGACCCACCGGCGACAGGAGCGACTACCGCCTGCTCGGTTGTCGGGGTGGCCCGGCCGAACATCTGGTCGAGGTTGATGAAGCCTTCGCGCCATGCCCAGAATCCGGCACCGCCGGCACCGAGCAGCAGCACGACGAACACGATGAGGAACACCGTCACCGCGCCCATGCCGCCGCGACGATCATCATTCTCCCGCGCCTTCGGGAATACCGACTCGGCCTCGCGGCGCGAACCGCCCTGGCGGGCGTTCTTGGCAAACGCCGACGGCTTCACCGGCTTGCCGTTGTTGCGCTTATTGGTCGGAGGGGGCGGCGCGTCGGCTCGCAGGACCCCGTTGGCGAGACCGCCGTTGCGGGGCGGCTCCACGTCCTCTTCCTCGTCGTCGATCTCCGGCAGCTCGGCGATGGCGCCGTTGATCTCGGGCTCGTCCTCGAACTCGCCGCGCGCTTCGCGATCAAGCGTTGCGATGGCCCGGTCGATCGAGTCCTGCGGATCGAGCGCCTGCTGCGGCTCGACCTCGACTTCGCGGACGGCGGACATCGCAGCCGGCACCGGCTGCGGAGCGAAGACCGCGATGGGCTCCGCGACCATCTGGCGGGCCGCGGCCTGCCCACCGCGTGCGGCCGGCTCCAGCCGGGGCGCGGCAGCGCTCAGTTCCCGACGCGGCGTCAGTTCCGGACCACGGGCAGCACCGCCGATCGGGGCACCGAATGCGGCCGAACCGGTCCGGCTCTTTGCCGCCTCGGCGCGAGCGACGATGGACGGCAGCGGCCTGCCGCCCTTGCCGTTCGCGCGGGTCGGCGCGGGCGAAGGCGGAGCGGGAATCTCGGCGGCTTCTTCCTCTTCCTCCTCCAACTCCGGCTCTTCGAATACCGGGGGTGGTGTTGGGGCAGCGGCGCGAGGCGGCACGGTAGCTTGCGGTCGCGCGGGGCTGCTGGGAACCAGCTTGGGCACGGGCTTGCCCATCGGCTTGCCCTCGGGACGCGCCACCGAGCGCTTCGCCTCGACCGGTGCGGGCTCCGGCTCGGCGTTGGCCGCGGCGATGATTTCCTCGATGCTGCCGCCGGGTGGCAGCGGCTTTGGCGGCTCCTTGACCGTGCCGCCGGCGACCGGCTTGGCAACCGGCCGCGCCACGGAAGCCGGCGCCTTCTTGGCGGGCGGCTCGAAATAGACCGGCGGCGGCGGCGGCGCCTCCTCGCGCGGCGAGCCGAGCCCGGCGATCACGGCTTCGCTGGCTTCCTGCTCGACCTGGCGGATGCAGTCTTCGAGCTGGAGGCGGTGCGCGGTGATATCGCGGGCGGCAAGAGGCGGATTGATGGCGCGCAGCTGTCCTACGAGGGCGGCGCGCGCCTTCTCGTAGACCGCGCGGCGCGCGGCGCCGTTGTTCTCG
>JAEYYP010000388.1 GCA_023428425.1 Pseudomonadota bacterium | reverse complement strand
CGCCCTTCGGGCACCTTCTCCCACAAGGGGAGAAGGCGATGCGGCCAGCGTAGCTCAAGATCGCAACGGACGCCGGCTGCGACTTGTCCGACGAACGATCAGGCCGCGTCGGTCAGCTGGGCCAGCTTCACCTGCGCCAGCAGGCTGAGTTCGTCGTAGACGTTCCACTCGTCGACGATCTTGCCGTTCTTGTAGTGGTAGTGGGTCATGCCCATCACCTGCACCCGCTTGCCGGTCGGGTGTTCGCCGAGGCTCTGCAGGATGCCGTAGCCGAGGTGGTGGCCTTCCATCACCCAGCGCACCGCCACCTTGACGCCGCCCTCTTCGGAGGGGGTCGAGCAGACATATTGCGGCGCGTAGCTCGCATCCGGCAGCGAGCCGATCAGGCCCAGATGCTGGTGAGTCACAGCGGCGACGCCGTAGTATTCCTTCATCATCGGCCCGTGGTACTGCACGGTCGGGGCGTAGACGTCCTTGATCTTGCCGAACATCCGCTTGTTGAACACCTCGTGCAGCCACACGAGGGTCTCGCGCTCGATGTCGGTCTTGGCGATCGACAGGTCGGCCTCCGCCTCGGGCGGATACTGGCCGAGCAGGCGGCGGTTCTCGCCGATGTCGAAGTTCGTCTGGCCCTTTTCGGCCGCCGCCGTGGCGAAGCGCAGGGCGAAGGCGTCGAGGTCGAGCCCCAGCTGCTTGATGATCGCGGCGGTGTCGGCCACGACCCACTCGCGGTAGATCTTGTTGCGCAGGATCATGCAGTCGGCGATCGTCCGCGACACGAACGGCCGGTTGGTCGGCTGGCCGAGATGGCCGAACTGGGTGTGGCGGCCCGAGCCGGTGACGAGGTGCGAGGTGTAGAACCCGTCCTTGTCGTTGCCGTCCCAGATGACCTGGGTGGCCATGCCGCGGCGCTCCGGAAAACTCACCAGCCGCTGAATGGTGTCACGCACCACGTCCTCGCGGTTGTAGATCGTGCCCATGGTGCCATAGAGCACGCAGTTGTGGGTGTAGTGGGTGTAGATCAGTCCGATATCGCGCTCGTCCCAGATCTTGTGGGTGCAGCGCACGATGTAGTCGACGATATCGGTATAGACCTCGTCGAAACCCTCGAGCGACTGGCTCCGCGGCCGGTCGGTGGGCGCGAGTTCGGGGTAGTCGCGCCGCTCGACCTGCAGCACCTGCTCCTTGGGTGCATCGATGCGGGAAATGCGGGCGGTCTTCGTGCCATCCATCTTGGCCCCCTTGTCGTCGTCGCTCATGAAAACTCCTTGGAATCTGGGTTCGGGTCGGTCAGCCACGCGCGCAGCAGGCGCGCCATCTCGTCGGGCTGGTCCAGTGTGAGGTAGTGTCCGGCGCCCTCGACAACGGCGAGCGTCGCGCCCGGAACTGCATCGGCTATCTCGCGGCTGAGTTCAGGGGGGCAGACCCTATCCTCGACTCCGCAGGCCACCAGCACCGGCATCGACAACCGCCCGAGCCGCGGACGACTATCCACCCGGTCGATCGCCATCTCGACCTGGTCGATGAAGGCCGGCCATGGGGTATCGCGCGCCATGGCGTGCAGCAGCTCCCGCAATTGCCCATCGGCGCGGCGATGCGCGGGTGTCGACGCTTCCCAGACGCCGTCGATATAGCTTGGCGTGCCCAGCGCCTCGGCCACGGGCACGGTTGCCCGTCGCGCCGCCGCCTTCTCCGGGGAGAGTGCCCGCGCATTGCAGCCGAGCAGGGCCAGCCGCTCGATCCGCTCGGGAGCCTGCGCCACGACTTCGAGCGCCACGATCGCGCCGAGCGAAAAGCCGAGCAGCGAGAACCGCTCCGGTGCCGCCGCCAGCGCCAGCCGCGCCATGTCGGCCGTGCTCCTCGCCCCGGCCATCCGCATCGACCCGGCGACGATGCCGAGCCGGTCGAGCACCGGCGCAAATGCGCGCTCGTCGCACAGCGTGCCCGGCAACATCAGCAGCGGAAGGTCGTCTGGCGTCAGCATCCGTTCATCCTAGCGGCTTTCGCGGGGCGATGCCGTGGCAAACCGGTGTTTCGGTGAATGCCGAACTCCTTCATCCGAGCCCGACGAAGAAAAGACTGGCAAAAACTGCATACGTATGCAAGAGCTTTCTGTGATGCGCCGCAAGCGCTCGAAATGCCCGCGAAACCTGACCTTTACCTTCATCCGGAGGCCGCTTCCCCATGTCCGATTCCACCCGCGCACCCCAGGGCATCAGCTACGTCAAGGCGCCGTCCCGCGACCAGGTCAGCGACAACGCGCCGGTCGAAACGCTGGTCGCCGAGATCCTCAAAAACGTGCGCGAACAAGGGGATAAGGCAGTCCGCGCCTATAGCGAACAGTTCGACAAGGCCAGTGTGCCGGTGTTCGAAGTCACTGCCGAGGAGCGCGAGGCTGCCCTCGCCGAACTCGCCCCGCAGACGCGCGCCGATACCGAGTTCGCCATCGCCAACGTCCGGAAGTTCGCCCAGGCCCAGCTCGGCACCATCCTGCCGCTCGAGATCGAGACCCTGCCCGGCGTGCATCTCGGACACCGCGTCATCCCCATCGACCGCGTCGGCTGCTACGTCCCCGGCGGCCGCTACCCGCTGCTCAGCGCACCGATCATGACCATCGTCCCCGCCAAGGTGGCGGGCGTTCAGGAGGTCGTGGCCTGCCTGCCGCCCAATGCCCACAAGGCCATGATCGCCGGGTGCCACCTCTCGGGCGCCGACCGCATCTTCCGCATCGGCGGGGCCCAGGCCATCGCCGCCATGGCCTATGGCACAGAGAGCGTTCCGGCGGTCAACAAGATCGTCGGGCCCGGCAACGCCTTCGTCAACGAGGCCAAGCGCCAGGTCTTCGGCCCGGTCGGCATCGACCAGCTCGCCGGCCCCTCGGAGATCTTCGTCGTCGCCGACCAGACCGGCGATGCCGAGATGATCGCCACCGACCTCCTCGCGCAGGCCGAGCACGACGTCCGCACCCGCGTCGGCCTCATCACCACCGACCGCGCCCTTGCCGAAGCGACGCTGAAGGAAGTCGAGCGTCAACTCGCGACGCTCTCGACCGCCAATGTCGCGGGAACGGCTTGGAAGGACTATGGCGAAATCGTCGTCTGCTCGGACGAGGCGACCATGATCGCCTATTCCGACTACGTGGCCGCCGAGCACCTGCAGGTGCACACCGCCGATCCGCAGGCCATGGCGAAGAAGCTGAGGAACTACGGCAGCCTGTTCATCGGCGAGCTGGCGAGCGTCGTCTATTCCGACAAGTGCGTCGGCACCAATCATACGCTTCCCACCATGGGTGCCGGCCGCTACACCGGCGGCCTCTGGGTCGGCGCCTACGTGAAGATCGCCACCCACCAGTGGCTCGACGAACGCGGCGTCAAGCAGGTCGCTCCTCCGGCTGCCCGCCAGTCGGCGAGCGAGACGCTCGAAGGCCACCGCCGCGCCGCCCAGCTCCGGCTCGATCGGCTACAGGCGTAAAGCGTTTCCGGTGGGCCTATTGGCCCACCACCTTCTCGGCGGCGTCGGCGAGGACCTCTTCGCTCCACTGATTGAGGCTTTTGCCTGAAAGTTCAGCGGCGAGGGCGGCGCGGGAGTGGACCTCTGCGCCAACCCGGAGCATCAAGTTACCGGAATAGGGCTTTTGCGGTTCCTTGCCGACAGCCCTGCAGGTGGCAAGGTAGTCGTCGACTGCCTCATGGAAGGCTGTCTTCAGTTCCTCAACATTGTCGGCGTGGAAACCAACAATGTCGCGGATACCAGCAACCCGGCCGGCGAAGATTTCGTCCTCGGGATCGAACTCGATGCGGGCTGCGTAACCCCGATAGCTCATGGCCTTCATGGCTTCACTCCGATCGAAACGAGGAACTCGCGAGCATCGCGGACCTGATAGCGCTTGGCTTCCTTGGCCGGATGCGGTCGGTGGAAGCTGGCGATGTGCCCGGTATGCTCGAAACGAACCCTCGAACCGGTGCCTTCGATGACGCGGCAGCCGACTGCGATCAGCAGGCTTTCAACGGCCGCCCACTCGATGGCCGCCGGCACCGGATCGGTGAAGACGGCCTCAAGCGTGCGGCGCTGCTTGCTGTTCATGCAATCAATCTAAGGCTTGATTGCACTTATTGCAAGCTGACTACTTTATCCCGTCGGCTTCGATCCATGCCGCGCGGAGCTTCTCCACGGTGAACCCTGGAGCGCGAGCCGCCTTGAGGATCGGCTGCTCCTTGCGCACCACGATGTCGATCGCCGCCGGCATCTTCTCGATGTGCTGCTCGGGGATCACTACGGCGCCATGGCGGTCGGCGTGGATCAGGTCACCCGGGCGCACCGCCATGCCGAAGACCGTCACTGGCACATCGAGTTCGGTCACATGCACGAAGGCGTGGCTGGGGCCGATGGAGCCGGCGATCACCTGGTAGCCGGGGTCGAGCATGCCGAGATCGCGCAGGACACCGTTGGTCAAGGTGCCGGCGACACCGAGGCCCTTGTGCTGGGCCACCTGCATCTCGCCCCAGAATCCGCCGATGCAGTGCGGCCAGTCGGTATCCTCGATCACGACGACATTCGGCCCCTCACCGGCCGAGACATACTCATAGTACTGCATGCGCAGCGCCCGCACCTCCGCCGCCGGCTTCTGGGCCGGCGACGAGGCACGGATCTTCGCCGTTCGAGCGAAGCC
>JAEYYP010000335.1 GCA_023428425.1 Pseudomonadota bacterium | reverse complement strand
CGTCGCAACTGGCGGCGACGTAGACACATCGGCCGTCCGTCTCATGGCGGCTGCCGCCGTTTCGGACGTGCGCGATCAAGTCGACCGCGATCTACTCTTCGGACAGTTAGAAGCTCATTTCGCTGCGATCATGATCTCAGAGGCCTATGGCTCATCGGCAGAGACGGAAAGGAAAGCTCTTTTGGACACCCTTGAAGAGGTTCTGCGTGTGCTCCGTCGCTGATCGAGCGCTGTCCCAGAGCTTTTTGCGTCAGAACAATACTCAGACTGGCACGACGAGCGGTTGCTGATATCAAGGATGATGCTCCTCAGTGAGCCCCGACAGTCGGTCGACGATATATTGCGCGGATGTGCCTATGACGGCACGCAGGATTTTGCAGAAACCGCGAGTTCAAACCGGGTCGCGCCAACGACACCTAAGCTGGGCTACAAAATCGGTGGCTCACGTCTTCCGACGGCTCTCAGCGATCAGCATCAGTGCGTGCGGATTGGTGACAGTGACCTTCTGACGACTGCAGCGCACTAACCCGTCGTCCTCCCAACGGCTCATCAGCCTGCTAACTGTGTGCAGAGTAGTCCCTGTCATTTCGGCAACATCCTGTCGAGTAATCGGGAAATCGATCTCAACTCCCTCATCAGTCTTGCGTCCAGACTGATGGACGAGGCGTAGGACCGCGCCAGCGATCCGCTGCTCCGCCTGTTGCGTAAACATTTCGAAGATCCGCGACTGCGTATCCTGCAGGCGCGATCCAATCGTTTTCGACGCGTTCGCGCGGAAGCTCGGGTAGCGGGACTGGAAATCGTGCCAAGCGCTGTTCGGCCAAGACAGAACGAGGCAGTCGACCGCCGCGACCGCGCTGGCTGGGTAGGTCTTGCGCCCAATCGCGACCGCAATTCCGAAGAGCTCGCCTTCGTTGATGTAACGCTGGATAACCTGCTCACCTTCCGGCGTGGTACGCACCACGCGCAAGTGGCCCGACAGCAGAAGGAAGAACCGCAACGCCTCCTCATCCTGGACGAAGGACTCCTTATCCTTCGGAACACGCGAAGAGCGAGCAATCGACAAAACCGCATTCAACTCCACGGTATCTAGTCCGGCGAAGGCGGGTAGGCCCGAGATCAAAGACTTGTCGAGCGACATACGCAGTGCCTCCGAACAATCCATGTTAGAGCGTGCATCGGCATTCGGTCTTGGAACGTCGAAAGCCGAGTGAATATGCGAAACGAGGGGCGCCTCCTCCTCCTCGGCAATATGCCGAGGGCGAAATCGCGATCCCGCTACATGCCCCGCAAACGAGCAGCCCGGCTATCGGCTCGCGATCTCCGGCTGGAGTACGTCCATGCTGTTGCCATCGGTTGCAAGGTACACACTCAGTTCCAGGACTTCTTCCATGACCTCTCGGATGGCATCGCGCGGCATGAGTGCGAAAGCCGTTGAAAGCGCGTCAGCACTCGCTGCTTCGCGGGCGACAACGGTGACGCTTCGATAGCGCCGAGCACTCGTTCCGTCCCGCGGGTCCAGCAGATGGTTGAAACGTGCCGCCGCGTCGAAAGCGAAACCTCCCCCGCTCGACGTGGCTGCCGCCTGATTCACGAGGCTGACCGAGGCGGCGGGTGCGCCACTGTCTGCACCTTTGATGCCGACCCGCCATGGTGCTCCACCGGCATTCGAGCCGAGCGTACCGATCTCTCCCATGTTTACGAGGCTGTTCTCAATTCCGCCGTGACGTAAAATGTCTACAGCCCGGTCGGTGATATATCCTTGAGCGATACCGTTTAGCGTGAGGGACATGCCTCGTCGGCGGAAGGCGATGCGGTTTCGGTCGAATGCCACGTTGTCGAAGCCGACTAGTTCGCGGGTGTCCGCGATCTGATGCTTGGCAGGACCGCAGGGATCCGCCCCCGCCCGAGAAAAATGCTCCGCCAGCAGCAGCCACAGCGGCTGGACGGTCGGGTCGAACGCACCCCCGGTCAGTTCCCAGGTCTCTCTGCTGGCCTGGAGCAGAGAAACCAGATCCGGCGGCGGCGCAGCCAGCGCGCCCTGCCGGTTCAGTTGCGCCAGCGCTGAGTCGGCGCGGTAGAGGCTGAATACCTGTTCCAGCCTTTCCACCTCCTGTACCACCTGCTGAACGAGGCGGTTGGCGCGGGCTTCGTCGTGATGGCGGATGGTCAAGGACGCGGATGCACCCAGAGCCTTTCCGCGCCAGGTCACGGTACCGGTGGTCGCGGCTGACGCGATGCCGCTGCACGCAAGGCTGCAGCCTGCAGCAGCGGCACTGATGGCGATGAAGCGGCGACGGTTCATCATAGCCTCAAATCCTATTCCGTTGCGCTAGTGTGGTCGGCCACAGCTGCAGCCGGTTCTTCAGATCCGAATACGTAGTCGGCCGGGATAGCGTCGAAAGGCACGACCTCACCGCCATGCTCCTGCGCAAACAATTGGGCCGCCGCCTGAGTGGAGAACGGAACCGTCTCAGAAGCGCCCATGCCGCCCTTCGCGGAACTGCCAAGCACGAAGAACGCCGTGCGGGCATCGATCCAGTTCTCGGCACCCGGGCTGTCCCAGTCGGGCGCCTGCGCCATGTCGGAAACGTAGATGGCGGCGATGTTCTTCGGCTCCTCCGGAAGCATGGTGAAGGCAACGGCGTCCCGGGCCGAAGAGAACCAGATCGGCTCCGGTATCCTGCCGAGCACGATCTGTCCCTTCGGGCCCGGATGCTCCAGTACGTTCATGCCGCAGTAGCGGCCGATGGCTTCCTCGGTGAGCGCGAAGGGAGCCGGGACCTCGAGTGGGTCCTCGCTGCTGCAGCCGGCGAAGGTCAGGACGGCCATAGCGGCCCCGAGGATCAACAGAAGCCTCACAACTCTCTCCGCGAAAAAACCAGGGCAGCCGCGCCCAGGGGCGCCAGCGCCCAGATGATCAGGGTTGTCACGAGCACGCCTCTCGAAAGCGCAGCGCTCTCGGCGACGCCCCCCATGCCGGACAGCATCTCGACGTTGCCCGAGCTCAAGGTAAGCAGCCGGTAGACATCCGTCGGGTTGGCGAGCAGCAGCGCGTTGAGAACGCTTCCGGCGATAACCTGCCCCTGGTCGACGACCAGCAGGCCGAGCAGGGCCATGTCGTAGATCAGCACGCAGAGCAGCCACACGCCGATCGCGATGCCGCCCGCGGTGCCGCGCTCACGGACCAGGGCGCTAACCAGATAACCGATGGCGATGAACACCGCCCCGAGCGCGATCGACGACAGGGTCATCGAGGCGAAGGCGGCCAGGCTGGAGGCGCCGATCTCGACACCGGTCGCTGCCAACGCGACTGCTGCGGCGCCGTAGCCGAGCAGCGTGGCGAAGGCCAGGATGGCAAGATGTCCGATGAACTTGCCCACGATCACCTGCCAGCGCGCAACGGGATAGCTGAGGAGGAGCAGCATCGTGCCACGTTCCATCTCGCCGACGATGGCGTCGTGCGATATGAGCAGCGCAATCAGAGGAACGAGAAACACGGTCAGGCTGGAAAGGCTGACGATGACGACGTCGAGCGGACTCGCACCGACGTTTCCGATCGGTGCGCTCCCGAGGAACGTGAGCGTCAGCGCGAGTGCCGCCAGCAGCAGCGTGGTAGCCAGCACCCAGCGGTTGCGCAGCCCTTCCTGGATTTCCTTGCGGGCGACGATCAGGACGTTGTCCACTTCGTATCCTCCTGCACGTCGAGGAAGTGTGCGTAGAGTTCGTCGAGCGTCGGCGGAACGACATCGAGGTCCAACACGGGCGCGCCGGGCGAGAAGGCGCGTTTCAGGATTGCGATCTTGTCGCGTGGTCCGGCATCGATCTCCACCTGATGGCCGTTGACGCGCCGCCACCCCCCTGCTCGCGCCCAAGCGTCGACGGTTTCCATGGGCTCGTCGGCCACGCGGGCTCGAATCCGGGTCGGCAGTTGCGCGATGTGGCGCAACTCCTCCAGCGTCCCGTCCGCGATCTTCACGCCGCGGTTGACGATGACGACGCGGTCGGCCCGTCCTTCGAGTTCGGTCAATGCATGCGAGGACAAGAGCACGGTCGCCCCGTCCGCGCGCAGTTCCGAGACGATTTCGTAGAAGCTGCGCCGAAGCGCCGGGTCGAGCCCGGTCGTCGGCTCGTCCAGCAGAAGGACCCGCGGCCGCCCGAGCAGGGCCTGGGCGAGGCCAAGCCTCTGCCGCATGCCTTTCGAATAAGTACCGACACGCCGATCCGCCGCCGCTTGCAGCCCGACCCGTTCGAGCAGGGCGTCGGCGGAGCCGGGCTCTACCCGCTTTAGCCGTGCGTAGAAGGCGAGTGTCTCCCTGGCGGTCAGGGCCATGTTGAAGGAGACGTTCTCGGGAAGATAGCCCAGGCTGCGCCGCGCTTCGAACTCGCCGGCCGCGGGATTTTCGCCAAGAACCCGGACCGTCCCCGAAGTCGGGTGAACTAGGCCGAGCATCAGCTTGATCAGTGTGGTCTTGCCGGCGCCGTTGTGGCCGACGAGCGCTATGGTTTCGCCCTCGCGGAACACGCAGGAGATGTCCGCCACGGCACGCACCTTGCCGTAGGATTTGGTCACGCCCGACACGTGGACTGTCTCGGCTGTCATTGCACTGTCCCATCCCGCGACGGCGGCGCCATCAGCGGACGGCTGTCAACCACCCCGCCCGGCAGAAGCGCCGGGAACTGAGACTGCGCCCAGCGGATCACCTGGACGGCCGGACTGTTGACAAGGACCTTCGCCTGCGGCGCCGTCCAAAGGACCCGATCGATGAGATCGTTGGGCCGGTAGGGATTGTCCCCGATACCATCGCTGTCCAGGTCGAAGGCGGGGTTGTCGCTCCAGTAGTTTCCCCTGCCCTCGAAGGACCAGTCTAAGTGCCGGGTCCCGACATACTTTACCTGGTTGCGATTTCGGATGAAGGCGTTTCCCGCCATAGCGTTCCCTTCGGAACCGGCCGTGAAATTGATCCCGATGGCGCAGCCTTCGAACCAGTTGTCGGTGAAGCGGTTGCGGTTGGCGTTGTAGATGAAGACGCATTTTTCCGGCGCCAGCCGCATCGCTTGCTGCGTGACGGAAGAGGTCGCCGATTCCGTCGGCACGCCATGCGTTCCGCCCACGCGGCCTGCGGCCGTCCATCTTTCGGCCCGCAGCAGGCGTCCGCGCACCACGTTGCCGACAATCTCCGAGCCGTTGGCGTAGTTCAGCAGCAGCCCGTGGTCACGGTCTCCATCGGAGACGTTGTCAATGACGCGCAGCCTGTCGGAATACATGATGGCATAGCCGACGCTATTGCCTTCCGACACGTTGTCGCTGATCTCGCTCCGGTTTGTGTACATGTAGTGGATGCCGAAACGCAGATTGCGCAGCCGGTTGCCCCTGAACACGTTGCGCTGGCTGGTCTTCGTAAAGATCCCGTCCCGGCCGAAACTGATGTCGTTGTCGATGATCTCGGCACCCGGCGCGTTCCATACCGAGATTCCGTCGCCGGCTTCGCTGGTGCGGCCCTCTTTCATCCCGACAATCAGGTTTCCTTTTGCCAGCGCATCTTCGGCGCCGTGGAGGTAGATGCCGACGAGATTGCCGATGATGGCGTTGTCCTCGACTCGCGCTCCCGTGGCGGACTGTTCGACGAATACGCCGGAGTCCATCTCGAAGAGATCGGTGCCCGATCCCTTGATCTCAAGGCCGCGGACAACCGTCCGCGGCGCCGCGACGGTGATCACGCTTCCCTTGCCGGTGCCGACAACCTTCGCGCCCGGCTCTCCCTCCAGCGTCAGGGTCTTGCCGATGATTATCCCCCCGCGGTGTTCGCCCGGCGCGAGAACGACGACGTCGCCGACCGCGGCGCGGTCGATCACAGCCTGCAGCGGCGAGCCGTCCGCGGTCTTGCGG
>JAEYYP010000285.1 GCA_023428425.1 Pseudomonadota bacterium | reverse complement strand
CCCTCGTTGCATCCTACGTGCCACATCGAAAGTCCAAGTGCCCGCTGGCACAAAGAAAACCCGCGGCTCTGACACCGCGGGCCAGTAGGGAGGATCGTTGTCGGCTCAGTGATGTGCACCCGTCATCTGGCGCAGCTCTTCCACCGAGCGCACGCTCTTTCGCGCCGCGCCGTCCCATTCTCGGGTCTTCACCGTCGCCTTTTCGAGCCGCGCCTTCGCCGCCGGCACCGCGTCGGCGTATTGCGGCAGCCACTGGGCCTGGGCGACCACCATCTCGTCGACCATCTGCCACACCTCGTCGGGAGTGCAGATGGCGCCGACCAGCGGGTCGTGCAGCACGGCGAGCTTCAGCGTGTCGATATTGCCGGTCATCGCCGCCTCGACGCTGAGCCGCTGCACCGACACCGACACCGAGCAGGTGGCGGCGCAGGCCGTTGGCAGCGTCACGCCCTCGACCATGTTGATGCCGAAGCGGTCGACGAAGCCCGGGCTCTCGATGATCGCATCGTCAGGCAGGTTGCGGATGATGCCGTTGTTGCGGACGTTGAAGTGGCCACGATACACCCGCCCCGTCTCCAGCGCCTCGATGATGTGGCTCGCGTGCTCGGTCGTCCGCTTGTGCTGCGACAGCGGCTTCGCCGCCTCGGCCTTGAACTTCGGGAAATCCGTCTCGAACCAGTTCCGCCGCTCGGTCGAATAGCGCAGGTAGCCGCCGGTCTCGCCATGGATCCAGTCGCTCATGTCGATCCAGCGGTTGATCTCTTCCGGCCGCTTCCGGTACCAGGGCAGGTATTCGCTGAGGTGCCCGTTGGACTCGGTCGAATAGACCCCGAACCGCTTCAGCACGTCGATGCGCACCTTCTCGGTCTTCGAGTAGACCGGGTGCGCTTCGAACCCGGCGATCAGCTCGTCGGCCTCGATTTTCCGCCCCTTGGCCTTGATGTCGATATACCAGGTCTGGTGGTTGATGCCCGAGCACACATAGTCGAGCTCGCTGTCATCCACCCCCAGCACCTGGGCGATCTGGTGCGCGCCATGCTGCACGCCGTGGCAGAGGCCGACCGTGTTGACCCCGCCATATTCGAGCGCCGCCCAGGTGTTCATCGCCATCGGGTTGGCATAGTTGAGGAACAGCGCGCCCGGCTCGGCGACCTCGCGGATATCCTTGCAGAAATCGAGGATCACCGGGATGTTGCGCTGGCCGTAGAGGATGCCGCCGGCACAGATGGTGTCTCCTACGCACTGGTCGACGCCGTACTTCAGCGGGATCGAGATGTCGGTGGCAAAGGCCTCGAGCCCGCCCACGCGCACGCAGCTCATGATGTAGCGCGCGCCGGTCAGCGCCTCGCGCCGGTTGGTCGTGGCGGTCACCTTGGCCGGCAGGTTGTTGACCGAAACGATCTCCGAGATGATCTCGTGGATCATCGACAAATTGTGCTCGTTGATGTCGGTGAGCGCGAACTCGACGCCTGTAAACTCCGGCACCTTCAGGATGTCCGAGATCAGCGTCTTGGTGAAGCCGACCGAGCCGGCGCCGATGATGGCGACCTTGAACGTCATGGCGATATGTCCTCCTCAGGCGATTGGAGACAGCTACCGCCTGCGCCCGTCGCGGTGTAGAGAAATGTCATGCGCTTGAGGGTAATTTCATGCTGTCGCAGCTGATCGAGAATGGCCATGGCCTTCGCATGATCGACCCACCCAAGGGCACTCTGCCGCTGCACTGCATGGCGCGCGGCGTCGGCTTCGAGCGCCGATTCAACGAAGTCTACTCCTGGGAAGGCCTGAAGCGCGGCGCCCAGCCCTTCGCGTTGATCCAGCATACCATAGATGGTCGAGGCGAGCTCGATTTTGAGGGCACGCACCATGCGCTCGGGCCTGGTGATACCATGCTGCTCACCTTCCCGCACCGCAACCGCTACTGGCTGGCAGCGGGGAAAAGCTGGGAGTATTTTTGGATCACACTCAATGGCCGCGAGGGCCTGCGCATCGCCCGCGCGCTGATCGATGCCAACGGTCCCGTCATCCGCCCAGGCCCCGATGCCGTCGACCGCCTCGCCGCCAACTGCCTGTCGCTGCTTGGCACCGACGTGCCCGCCGGTGTCGCTTCATCGGCCGCCTATGCCGCCATCATGGCCGTGCATGACGGCATCACCACGGCAGAGCCGGAGACGACCGACGCGCCCGTCGCCATTCAGCGCGTGCTGGCCCATATCGACGGCAATCTCGGCGCGCGGCTCGATGTCGATCGCCTCGCCGGCATCGCGCAACTGAGCCGCGCCCACTTCGTGCGACTGTTCACATCAGCCGTCGGCAGCGCCCCGGCCCCCTACGTCTTCGCCCAGCGCATGGAACGCGCCGAGCGCCTGCTGATCGCCACCGACTCCGGCATCGGCGACATCGCCGCCGCCTGCGGCTTCACCGACGGCAACTACTTCGCCAAGGCCTTCCGCCGTGCCCACGGCATGGCGCCCGGCGAATACCGGGCGTCCACCCATCGCGGAGAGTTTTAGGCCACCCGCTGCTTCGGTGCCACGCGGGCCCATTCCGGCAGCCAGTTGCCATGCGCGGCCAGCAAGTCGTCCACCAGGTTCCAGATCTGCTCGAGATCGAGTTCCGCGGCGGTGTGCGGGTCGAGCATGGCCGCGTGGTAGATGTGCTCCTTGTTCTCGGTCATCAGCGGCGCGACGGTGAGTTCCTGCACGTTGATGTTGGTGCGGATGAGGCCGGTCAGTTGCGGCGGCAGGTCGCCGATATAGGTCGGCTGGATGCCCGAGCTATCCACGAGGCACGGCACTTCGACCGCGGCATTGTTCGGCAGCGAGGTGATGACGCCGTTGTTCCGCACGTTGCCGTAGATGACGCCCGGCTCGCCGGTCCACACCGCGTTGACGATCTCCGAGGCGTATTCCTTGGACTGCTTGACCTCGATGGTGTTCGCCTTGCGGTACTCGTCCGAGGTCGTCTTCCAGCGCTCGATCTGCTCGATGCAGCGCTTGGGGTATTCGTCGAGCGGCACGCCGAACTTCTCGATCAGGTCGTTGCGCCCCTCCTTGATGAAATAGGGCGTGTATTCAGCGAAGTGCTCCGAGCTTTCCGTCACGAAATAGCCGAGCCGCGTCAGCATCTCGTAGCGCACCTTGTTCGGGCAGCGCGGGTTCCACCCGGCTTTCGGCGCGCGCCCTTCGCGATAGGCCCGCATGAGATCGGGGTAGAGGTCGCGGTAGCTGCCGTCGGCCTGCCGATGCTCGAACTTCAGGTAGAAGGCCATGTGGTTGATACCGGCCGACCGGTAGCGGATTTCCGAGTAGGGAATATCGAGGTCGTTGGCCAGTTCCATCGCCGTGCCCTGCACAGAGTGGCAGAGCCCGACCTGCTTGATGGTGGGATACTTCTCGGCGATCGCCCAGGTGTTGATGGCCATCGGGTTGACGTATTGCAGCATGATCGCCTCGGGCGCCACCTGCAGCATGTCCTCGCAGATGCTCCACAGGTGCGGCACGGTGCGCAGCCCGCGCATGATGCCGCCGACGCCCAGCGTGTCGGCGATCGTCTGGCGCAGGTTGTACTTCTTGGGCACCTCGAAATCGACCACCGGCGAAGGCGCGTAGCCGCCGATCTGGAAGCACACGACGACGAAGTTGGTGCCGTCGAGCGCCTCCCGCTGGTTCGAATAGGTCTTCAC
>JAEYYP010000264.1 GCA_023428425.1 Pseudomonadota bacterium | reverse complement strand
CATCTCAGGAGGCCACCATGAAAGTCCTCATCATCGGTGCGGCCGGGGGCGTCGGAGTCCGCGCCGCCGCGCGATTGATCGCTCGCGGCCATCAGGCAACAGGACTGGTCCGCCGCCGCGAGCAAGTGGCATTGCTCTCAAGCCAAGGTATCGGGACGGTCGTTGGCGATGTCGTCAAGGACAGCATAGAAACTCTCGCAGGGCACATCCGCGGCCATGATGCCCTCTTGTTCACGGCAGGCGCAGGCGGCCGGGATGGCTCTGAGGCCACTATCGCCGTCGATGGCGACGGCCCGGGAAAGGTCGCGCAAGCCATGCGGCTCGCGGGTGTCTCCCGCTTCTATCTTGTCTCGGTCTTTCCGGAGGCCTGGCGCGAGCGGCGGATGGACGACGACTTCGAGCAGTACATGGTCGAGAAGAAGAAAGCCGAAACTCAGATCGTGCTCACCGAGCTCGACTGGGTCGTCCTTCGGCCATCTGCTCTCACCGACGAGCCTGGTGTCGGAAGAGTCGATCTCGGACTGGCGAAGGTGCACGAGGAAATCCGTCGCGATGACGTTGCAGGCACGCTGGTCGCGTTGATGGAGCGCTCCGAGATCCGCCGTTGCATCCTGGAGGTAACGGGAGGGGATACGCCGATCGCGGAGGCTGTCGATGACCTGCGCACGCGCTAGCCCTTCCATTGCTCGGATAACCGCTTGTTGTGCAACCATGCGAGGCAGCCATGATCAACTTCAAACTGAATGGCAAGGATACGTCGGTCGATGTGGCCGATGATATGCCCGTACTATGGGTTATTAGGGATGTGCTGGGGATGACCGGCACGAAGTTTGGTTGCGGGGTGGGGCTGTGCGGCGCCTGCACCATCCATGTGGATGGCGAGCCGCTCCGCTCGTGCATCGCGCAGGCCGCCGACATTGCGGGCGCCAACATCACGACCATCGAGGCAATCGGTGAGACGCCATCGGGCCAGGCAGTCCAGGAAGCCTGGCTCCACCTGGAGGTCGTCCAATGCGGTTACTGTCAGTCTGGGCAGATCATGTCCGCTGCCGCCCTTATCGCTGCAGTCCCCGAACCGTCCGACACGGACATCGATGAGGGCATGTCAGGCAACATCTGCCGTTGCGGCACGTACGTGCGTGTTCGCGAAGCCATCAAAGAGGCAGCGAAGTCCGCCGCTGCCAAGCGTGCGGAGTGATCCATGACCAAGTTGCTTGAAACCCGTCTTTCCAAGTTATCACGCCGCGCCTTCCTGAAGGCAGGAGCGGCCGCAGGGGGCGGCTTCATGATCGGCTGGGTGCCGCACGCCGCCAAAGCGGGAGGTGACGCGGTCTTCGCGCCCGACGCATTCATCCGCCTGGACAGCACCGGTAAGGTCGCCGTCGTGATGCCCGTCATTGAGATGGGACAGGGCACGTACACATCGCTGCCGATGGTGATCGCCGAGGAGATGGATCTCGACATGGGCAACGTCACATTCGAGCACTCCCCGGCCGGAAACGCATACGGCAACCCCATGCTCGGCGGCGTTCAGATCACTGGCGGCTCCAATTCCATCAGGGGCTTCTACATGCCCTTCCGCCAAGCCGGAGCGACCGCACGACGAATGTTGATGACTGCTGCGGCACAAGAGCTCGGCGTGGAGGAAGGAACGCTAACAACGGAGCCAGGATTCGTCGTCCACGCGCGGAGCGGGCGCAAAACACCATACGGCGAACTCGCTCAGGCGGCGTCCGCGCTTTCGGTTCCGGCCGGCGTGGCGCTCAAGGACCCGTCGACGTTTCGCATCATCGGTAATTCGGTAAAGCGCCTGGATACGGCGAAGAAGGTCAACGGCGCCGCGAAGTTCGGCATCGATGTGCAGATCCCCGGCATGAAGGTCGCGGTCGTTGCCGCATCCCCGGTGTTCGGCGGAACGCTAACGTCGGTGGACGAGGCATCTGCGCTCCAAGTTGCCGGCGTGCGTCAGATAGCAAAACTTGGAAATGCGGTCGCGGTCATCGCCGACCACTATTGGGCGGCACGGCAAGGACTCGACGTTGCAGCGCCTGAGTTCGACGACGGGCCGCATGCATCGGTCTCAACGGCGGATATCGTCGCTGCTCTTGCCAAGGCGTCCGAGAAGCAGGGCGCGGTGGCAAAGAGCGAAGGCGATGCGGCGAGCGTCCTCGCGGCGTCGAGCAGGAAGGCCGAGGCAACGTACGAGCAGCCCTTCTTGGCGCATGCGACGATGGAGCCGATCAACTGCACGGTGCACGTAAAGCCTGACAGCTGCGACATCTGGGTTGGCACGCAGGTGCAAGGTCGCGCCCAGGCCATAGCTGCCGAAGCGCTCGGCATGCAGCCCGAACAGGTGACAATCCACAATCATCTGCTGGGTGGCGGGTTCGGGCGTCGCCTGGAAGTGGACTACATCCAGCAAGCCGCCTTGATCGCGCGGCAGTCCCCCGATCCCGTGAAGGTCGTCTGGAGCCGCGAAGAAGACATCCAGCACGACATGTATCGCCCCTACTATTACGACAGGATCAGTGCCGCACTGGGCGAGGACGACATGCCGGCCGCTTGGACCCACCGCATCGTTGGGTCATCCATCGTTGCGCGCTATTTTCCCGACTTTATGAAAGACGGAGTCGATCCCGACGCCGTCGATGGTGCCGCCGAGAACGTCTATGGGATTAAGAACTTCTTCGTCGACTACGTGCGAGAGGAGCCGCCCGGCATCCCGACCGCATTCTGGCGCGGCGTCGGGCCGACGCGGAACATCTTCGTGATCGAGAGCTTTCTCGACGAACTCGCAGCGCTCGCCGGCAAGGACCCCATTGCGTATCGCCGCGCCTTGCTCGCCGGTAATTCACGCGCGCTCGGCGTCATCGACAAGGCCGCGGAGATGTCCGATTGGGGCACGCCGCTCGGGCCGCACCGCGGTAGGGGTGTATCCTTCCAGCACGTCTTCGGAACGTTCATGGCACAGGTTGCCGAGGTTACGGTCTCAGAGCGAGGCGAGGTTCACGTCGATCGTGTCCTCGCCGCCGTCGATTGTGGTCTTCCGATAAACCCCGATACGATCGAGGCGCAACTTCAGAGCGGCATCATTTTTGGTATCACGGCCGTTCTCCATGGCGAGATTACACTCCAGGACGGCCGCGTCGAACAGTCGAACTTCCACGACTACGAGATACTTCGCATCGACAAATCGCCGAAAATTGAAGTCGCGGTCATCCAGAGCTCGGAGGCACCTGGTGGTATCGGAGAGCCTGGCACATCGGGCATTATACCAGCCGTTGCGAACGCGGTGTTCGCAGCGACGGGCGTACGCGTGCGCAAGCTGCCCTTTAAGGCCGAGGATTTAAGATCGAGGTGAGTGTTGTGCGGGCCAGCGACGACTTCGGCTCAGCCGGTTGGTCCTCACCGGACTGCTTTATACTACGTTTGACGACCTTTTGAACCTGATCGAGCAATCGTTACTAAGAAAATGCCGGCCGCCGCTCCGCGCATTCTTCAACGCGTGCGCAGAGCGGCCAGGTGCTCTATCGCGGTCCGATGCTGCTGGCGCGCCGCCAGATATACATCCAACGCATTTTATTCTGCTCCGACCTGAAGCGAGATCGATTGGCGCGAAGCCTCCCATATTTCGCGTCCGCGTTGTGGCGAAGGTCGACGCTGTCATTGAAGGTCAGCACCCCGAATCTGTGGTCAACGGATGGCTTTGGAAGTCTGTCGAAAAAGCGCAATACGATCCCATGTGCGACGTTGGTGGGTTTGGCCCCCAAAAAAAGGTTTCAGAGTGACAGCGGACGTCAGGCGCGGCAACGACGATGTCCATTGTAATCGGCCACGCGACTTCCGCTTCCTCGGCAAAGCGGATGAGCCCAGCTTTTGAAGATTGGCAGGGGGCCGGCGAGAGATGTGGCCGTCCCTCTCTACTGCTGGCGTCCCATCGAGCGGATCGGCGTGCATTTGCCCGCGAGATGAGTGCACTTGGCCCCGTTTAGCCACCCATCGACGGGGATCATTCGCGGCGAGTCTGGGGCAGCAAGGTCATGCCGCTCAGCAGGGAAGTGCGGCTAATTGGAGAGGCGGCACGACGCCTGATCGCAGGATAGCCCCGTAGAACGTCTCTGCTTACAGTATGAGAAGGTTATAACCGGCTCTTGGGGGCGGACGTTTCAACATATGAGCACTGTTTCTCACCAGATCCGTAGACGTCCACTGATAAACGCCGTGCTGAGCGCCTTCGGATGGAGGTTTCGAAGCGTAAGGTTGACCAGCGACGACATCGAGTTGCTTGGCAGCACATCACGTTCGCTTGCCTTTTCCGAAATGGCAGGGCCGGCGCAGGAACGCAGGCCCCTTGGGTTCGGCGCCCTCTCCATCCCGTTGCGCGACGGCTTGGAATTGAAAGCTGTCGGATTCAGCCAATCTGACATCGAGCGGTTCGTGGAGATCTCAAGGCAAGCGTGGCACCGCTTCCTTCGCGCTGCATTCGATGACGCTGAAGACGAACTTCGAATTCTCTCTCAGTTGGTGGAGCGCCTTGAGCAGCCACGCCGTTACCCGGCCGCCTGTCTGCTGCATCCTTTTGTCAAACGCGCCCGAGCGCTCCTATCGCACCTCCCGGAGCCGCCCCCTAGCGATGTGATCTCTGCCGAAGAGAGGCGCATGTTCGACGCCGTCTTCTGTTTTGCGCAAGCTCCCGACCAGATGCGCGACAAAGCAATTGCGAGGTTCGTCGACACCGAGCTTGCCAGGATGAGGGAGTTGTTTGACACCATCGAGACGCATCCGCTGACGCCAGAACAGCGACGCGCTGTCGTCGTCGATGAGGATGCGACGTTAGTCCTCGCGGGGGCCGGCTCCGGCAAGACCAGTGTCATCGTGGCCAAAGCCGCCTATCTCGTTCAGCGCGGGATCAGCCACTCCCATGAGATCCTCCTCCTGGCCTTCGGTAGGGATGCCGCCGAGGAAATGGCGACACGGATCGAGCAGCGAGTCGGCGCCGCCGTCGATGCGCGAACCTTCCACGCGCTTGGGTATGAGATCATCCGCACTGTCGAGGGACAAGGCCCCGCCCTTGCAGCGCATGCAAGCGATGATCGGCAGTTCTAT
>JAEYYP010000225.1 GCA_023428425.1 Pseudomonadota bacterium | reverse complement strand
GCGCTGGTCAGGGCGCCGACCGGACAGATCTGGATCGTGTTGCCCGAGAAGTACGACTCGAACGGCTCGCGCTCGTAGATGCCGACCTGCTGGAGCGCGCCGCGCTCGACCAGCGCGATGAACGGGTCGCCGGCGATCTGCTCGGAGAAGCGGGTGCACCGCGCACACAGCACGCACCGCTCACGGTCGAGCAGCACCTGCGCGGAGATGTTGATCGGCTTGGGGTAGGCGCGCTTGTACCCGGTGAAGCGGGACTCGCCGCGGCCGTTGGACATCGCCTGGTTCTGCAGCGGGCACTCGCCGCCCTTGTCGCAGACCGGACAGTCGAGCGGGTGGTTGATCAGGAGGAACTCCATGATCCCCTGCTGCGCCTTGTCGGCGACCGGGCTGGTGGCCTGCGTGTTGACGACCATGCCCTCGGCGACCGGCAGGGTGCAGGAGGCCTGCGGCTTGGGGAAGCCGCGGCCGTTGCCGGCGTCGGGGACGTCGACGAGGCACTGGCGGCAGGCGCCCACGGGCGCGAGCAGCGGGTGGTCGCAGAACCGCGGGATCTGGACGCCGATCTGCTCGGCGGCCCGGATCACCAGCGTGCCCTTGGGCACCCGGGTCTGGATGCCGTCGATGGTGACGGTGACCGAGTCGTCCACGGCCTGGTCGGGTGTGGTGCTCATGCTGTGGCTCCGGCAGGTGCGAAGACGGTGGCCGCCGCCGGGTCGAACGGACAGCCGCCCTGGGTGAGGTGCGCGACGTACTCGTCACGGAAGAACTGGATCGAGCTCGCGACCGGGCTGACCGCACCGTCGGCGAGGGCGCAGAACGAGCGGCCGAGGATGTTGTCGCACTGGTCGAGGAGCAGGTCGAGATCCTCCTCGGTGCCCTGCCCCTTCTCGAGCGCGGCGAGGACCTGGACCAGCCACCACGTGCCCTCCCGACACGGGGTGCACTTGCCGCAGGACTCGTGCTTGTAGAACTCCGTCCACCGCAGCGTCGCCCGCACCACGCACGTGGTGTCGTCGAAGATCTGCAACGCGCGCGTGCCGAGCATCGAGCCCGCGGCGCCGACGCCCTCGAAGTCGAGGGGGATGTCGAGGTGCTCGGCGGTCAACAGCGGGGTGCTGGAGCCGCCCGGAGTCCAGAACTTCAGCTCGTGGCCCTCGCGGATGCCGCCGGCGAGGTCGATGAGCGTGCGCAGCGTGATGCCCAGCGGGGCTTCGTACTGCCCCGGACGCTTGACGTGGCCCGAGAGCGAGAAGATGCCGACGCCCTTGGACTTCTCGGTGCCCATCGAGGCGAACCACTGGTGCCCGTTGGCGATGATGCTCGGCACCGAGGCGATGGACTCGACGTTGTTGATCACCGTCGGGCTGGCGTACAGGCCGGCGACCGCCGGGAACGGCGGCCGCAGCCGGGGCTGGCCGCGTCGGCCCTCGAGGCCCTCCAGCAGGGCGGTCTCCTCGCCGCAGAGGTCGGCGCCCGCACCGGCGTGCACGACGATGTCGAGGTCGTAGCCGGAGCCGTGGATGTTGGTGCCGAGGTGACCGGCGAGGTAGGCCTCCTGGACCGCCCGCTGGACCCGGCGGATCACGTGCAGGACCTCGCCGCGGATGTAGATGAACGCCTTGTTGGCACGGATGGCGTAGGAGCTGATGATCACGCCCTCGACCAGCGTGTGCGGGCTGGCCATCATCAACGGGATGTCCTTGCAGGTGCCCGGCTCCGACTCGTCGGCGTTGACGACGAGGTACTTCGGCTTCGGGTTGTCCTGCGGGATGAAGCCCCACTTCATGCCGGTCGGGAAGCCCGCGCCGCCACGGCCGCGCTGGCCGGACTCCTTGACCGCGTCGATGACCGCGTCGGGCGCCATCGCGAAGGCCTTGTCGAGGGCCTGGTAGCCGCCGCGCTGCTCGTAGGCGGCCAGCGTCCAGGAGCGCTCCTGGTCCCAGTTGTCGGTGAGGACGGGAGTCAATGTGTCAGCCACGGAGTGCCCTCTCTCCGGTTGTTGAGGAGCGAGCGAAGCGAGCGTCTCGAAACACGGTCACTGGGCCTCTCCCTTCTCCGCGGCGGCCTCGGGCGTGCCGCTCTCCTGCTCGACCGTGGCGTTCTCGGACTGCGGCGGGCTCGCCTCGGTCGCCGCCTGCTCGACCTGGCGCGGCTCCTCGGGCACGCTGTGCCCGGCTCGCTCCTGGTCGGCCGACGGAGCCTTCCAACCGCGCTCGCGCGCGATGCCGAGCCCGACCAGCGAGGCCGGTCCGGCGGCCGGCCCGTCGTCGGCCAGGTCGTCGGGGAAGCCGGCGAGGACCCGCTCGGCCTCACGCCAGGTGACGACGCGCGGGCCACGGGTGGAGTGGACCTCCTTGCCGGCGCGCAGGTCGTCGATGATCTGCATCGCGGTCTCGGGGGTCATGTTGTCCATGAACTCCCAGTTGACCATCATGACCGGGGCGTAGTCGCAGGCCGCGTTGCACTCGACGTGCTCGAGGGTGATCTTGCCGTCCTCGGTGGTCTCGTCGTTGCCGACGCCGAGGTGGTCCTTGAGCCGCTCGAAGATCGCGTCGCCGCCCATCACGGCGCACAGCGTGTTGGTGCAGACGCCCACGTGGTGCTCGCCCATCGGGCGGCGCTTGTACATCGTGTAGAACGTCGCGACGCCGGACACCTGGGCGGTCGTGAGCTCCAGGATCTCGGCGCAGCGCTCGATGCCCTCGGCCGTCACGCTGCCCTCGGC
>JAEYYP010000164.1 GCA_023428425.1 Pseudomonadota bacterium | reverse complement strand
TAGCGTGACAGGCCAGCGCACACCCTGAGACCGGAAGGCCGTGAATCGGCCTCCAGCCAAACGAGAAGTGAATGTCGAACGAAATCGTCACCGACGTGGTCATCATCGGCGCCGGCCCCGTGGGCCTGTTCGCCGTATTCGAGCTCGGGCTGCTCGACATCAAATGCCACCTGATCGACATCCTCGACCGCCCCGGCGGCCAGTGCGCCGAGCTATACCCGGAAAAGCCGATCTACGACATTCCGGGCTTCCCGATCGTCACAGGGCAGGGGCTCACCGACAACCTGCTCCAGCAGATCGCGCCGTTCGGGCCCGAGTTCCACTACAACCGGATGGTCAACACGGTCGAGAAGCTGGAAGACGGCACGTTCCGGCTCACGACCGATGCCGACGAGACCTTCCTCTGCAAGGTCGTGGTAATCGCGGCCGGTGGTGGCTCGTTCCAGCCGAAGCGCCCGCCGGTCGAGGGCATCGAAGAATACGAGAACAAGTCGGTCTTCTATGCCGTTCGCAAGATGGACGATTTCCGCGATCAGGACGTGGTGATCGTTGGCGGTGGTGACTCGGCGCTCGACTGGACGCTCAACCTCCAGCCCATCGTCCGCTCGCTGACCCTCGTTCACCGCCGAGACGCCTTCAAGGCAGCTCCGGCCTCGGTGAACAAGATGAAGGAACTGGTGATGGAGGGGAAGATCAACTTCCTCCTCGGCCAGATCGGCAAGCTCGACGGCACGGATGGCCAGATCGACCACGTGCACATCGTGACCGAGGCCGGCGACCTGGCGGTTCCGGCCACCCGTCTGCTGCCGTTCTTCGGCCTCACCATGAAGCTGGGCCCGGTTGCCGACTGGGGCCTCGAGCTCAACGACAACCTGATCACGGTGGATACGGAGAAGTTCCAGTCCTCGATCCCCGGCATCTTCGCAATTGGCGACATCAACCACTATCCGGGCAAGCTGAAGCTCATCCTCTCGGGCTTCCACGAAGCCGCACTGATGGCGCAGGCGGCCAAGTCCATCGTCTCTCCCGGCGAACGCGTGGTATTCCAGTACACCACCAGTTCCACCAAGTTGCAGAAGAAGCTCGGCGTCGTCTGATGAAGATCCTCGTCACAGATCAGGATGGCGTCGAACACGAGCTCGAGGGGCTCGATGGCTGGCGCACGATGGAAGTGATCCGTGACTGGGGCCTGAACATCAAGGCCGAGTGCGGTGGCGCGTGTTCGTGCGCCACCTGCCATGTCTATGTCGACGAAGCGTGGTTCGACAGGCTTCCGCCGCCCAGCGACGACGAGGAGGACCTGCTGTATTCCACCCTCGACAAGAAGCCGACTTCGCGGCTCAGCTGCCAGATCCTGCTCTCCGAGGAGTTGGACGGACTGAGGGTTACGCTGGCCGAGAGTGCCCGCAAAGACCCCTGACGCGATAGCTAACGCGTGGTTGCAGTTTGCATCGCATTTTAGTCGAATGCGGCTGCCCGACTTCAGCGGACGCACTCGACTTCCCCTCCAGTCTCACCCCATGCGGCAGAAGCCGGAAGGGAAGTGATATGACTGAGATGGATGAGGGCACAACCCGCGCCTTCTCGACGTTCAGGGTCCTGAACGGGGATTCGAACATCGTCGAGCGGGACCAGCTGTTCCGCAACATGGCGCAGCTCTACTCCTACGTCTCCGATCGCTGTGACGACGAGCAGGTCGCGCAGTACGACGAGGTGCTGTGCCAGCTCGCCGAGCTCGTGGAAACCGAGGCGCGGGCGCATGTCGCCAAGCTTCTCGCCCCGCTCGACCGCGCGCCGGGCAACGTGGTGGTCAAGCTCGCCAACGATGAATTCCAGGTGGCCCAGCCGCTGCTCGAATTCTCCAACGTGCTGAGCGACGACGACCTGATCGACATTGTCTCCACGCAATCCGAGGATCATCGCGTGGCCATTGCCGGCCGTCAGCAGGTAACCGAGCGGGTCGGTGACGCGATCGTCGAGCATGGGCAGTCGGCCTCGGTGCATCGCCTCGTGCGGAACGCCAACGCCGAACTCGGCCAGCAGGCCCTGGAGCGGCTCGTCGAGCGCGCCACGACCGACGCCGAGATCGCCAAGGACCTTCGCGGCCGTGAAGACATCGACTGGAAGAGCCTCGGCGGCCAGATCAACATCGTGGGCGACAAGGTGATGGAGACCATCGCCGCGATCGACCCCAAGATCGACCCCGTGACTGTCGGCAAGGTTTCCGCGGTGGTCTACAATCGCATGCGCAACCGCGCCGGCTTCAACAGCCAGGACTGGAAGGTCGCTTACAACCACGTGAAGGCCCTGTCGGACCGCAAGCAGCTCGATGAGCGCGCGCTGATCCGCTTCGCCCGCTTCGGCTACGGCCACCACACCGCCGCGGCGCTCACCATGCTGCTGCGCGTCGGCCCCGAGGTGTTCGTCAAGTGGCTGGCGATGCAGGACTACGTGGCGATCACCGTGGCGCTCCGTGCCCTCGGGATCCAGCCTGACCTGTTCGAGGCGATGATTGCCTCGATGCCCTGGCGCGACCTGCCGAGTCCCGGCGACCTGCAGAACGTCCGCCGCCGCTTCGAGGCCCTGAGCAAGGACGAGGCCGTTGGCATCTTCGAGCTCTGGCGCACCCATGCCTTCCGCCGCCGACTGCCCAACGAGGACGTCGTCGGCGCCGCCTGAGAACTCCAAAGTCTGTCCAACAAAACTTCACGGCGGCCGCAAGGTCGCCGTTTTTCGTTGGAGCCTTGCAGGCTGGGTGCTACCCGCACCGTGCGCACAGGGAGACCGGAATGGCGAAGCGGATGTCGAAGACACTGGCGGCAGAGATCGCCGATCGCACGCTGGCGGTTCTAAACCCGGCCAACCGGCTTCTTGCGCTGGGTGCCGCACTGCAGCGCCACGACTTTCCGGGCGCGGCAGCGCCGCCGGACCCGACACTTTCCGACCGCAAGGCCCTTATTGGCTGGCTGCAGGATACCTACGCAAGTCGCGACTAGGCTTGGTGGATTTCGATCCGCATCTGTCGTAGCGTCCGGCTGTTCCGAGACCGAGGGGGGCTCACAGATGGCAGGACCACACGACACCGTGGGCGTGAGCTTCACGCTCAATGGCGGGGCGCTGTCCCTCGAACTCGACCCGAGAGTGACGCTTGCCTCAGCGTTGCGGGAGCACCTGGGTCTCACCGGCACCAAGATCGGCTGCGACCAGGGGCAGTGCGGCGCCTGCACGGTTCTGGTCAACGGGCGGCGTATAAACAGCTGCCTGACCCTCGCGGTGATGCACGAGGGCGACGACATCACCACCATCGAAGGTATCGGCACCCCCGGGTCCCTGCACCCGATCCAGCAGGCTTTCATCGAGCATGACGGCTTCCAGTGCGGATACTGCACGCCGGGGCAGATTCTGTCCTCACTGGCGGTGCTCGAGGAGATCAGGTCGGGCGTCCCGTCGCACGTCACCGGTTCGCTCGAGGCCCCGATCCCGCTGAGCGATGAGGAAATCCGCGAGCGAATGGCCGGCAATCTCTGCCGCTGCGCCGCCTATCCCAACATCGTCGCTGCCATTCGCGACTATGCCGGAGGCAAGCCATGAAGCCGTTCAGCTACGAGCGGCCGACCTCCCCGGCCGCGGCCATCGAGGCTGCGGCGCGTGCCGGTGCACGGATGATTGCCGGCGGAACCAACCTGCTCGACCTGATGAAGCTCGGCATCGAGGGCCCCGACCACATCGTCGATATCAACCGGATCGGGCTCGACCGGATCGAGGACACGCCTGAGGGTGGCCTGCGCATTGGCGCGCTGGTGCGCAACGCCGACCTGGCGGCCGACATACGGGTGCGCCGGGACTACGCCGTGCTGACGCGGGCGCTGGTTTCGGGTGCGTCAGGGCAACTGCGCAACAAGGCGACGGTAGCCGGCAACCTGCTGCAGCGAACGCGCTGCCCTTATTTCTACAACACCGACATGGCCTGCAATAAGCGCAAGCCCGGCTCGGGTTGCGCCGCTATCGGCGGGCTCAGCCACAACCTGGCAGTGCTGGGCGCCAGCGACGCCTGCATCGCGACCCATCCATCGGACATGTGCGTTGCGCTCCGCGCGCTGGACGCCATCGTCGAGGTCGAGGGAGCGGGTGGGGCGAGGCGAACCATTCCGATTGCCGATTTCCACCGGCTGCCCGGCGATACCCCTCAGATCGAGACCACGCTTGCGGCGGGCGAACTCGTCACGGGCGTGGTGCTGCCGCCACCGCTCGGCGGCACGCAGGTCTACCGCAAGGTTCGGGATCGGGCGTCGTACGCTTTCGCCAATGTCAGCATGGCGCTGGTGGTGCAGGTCGAGCAGGGCGCCGTCGTGGTCGACCGGCTGGCCTTCGGCGGCCTGGCGTTGAAGCCGTGGCGTGTCGAGGCGGCCGAGCGCGGCCCACATGACCCCGACGCAATCGCTGACCTCGTGCTCGCGGGGGCCAGGCCCACCACCGACAACGCATACAAGCTGCCCCTCGTCCGCCGGATCCTCGCAAGCACGCTGGAGCAACTGACATGATCGGCGAGGGCATCAGTCGTACCGATGGTCCAGTGAAGGTCACAGGCCGGGCGCATTATTCCTACGAGCGTCAGGAGGCCGGGCAGGCGCTCTATGGCCAGATACTCGGCGCTGGCATCGGCCATGGCCGCATCGCCCGCATCGACACTTCGGCCGCCGAAAAGGTGCCGGGCGTCCGGCTTGTCTGGACCTACCACAACGCCCCCGAGCAGGGGCCGCCCGAGGGGCCCGAGGGCAACATGGACCATCGGGCGCGGCCGGAACTGGTATCGGACCGGATCGACTTTTACGGCAAGCCAGTAGCCCTTGTGGTCGCCGACAGTTTCGAGATTGCGCGCCACGCCACGGGCCTGATCGAGGTCGAGTATGCCGTGGAGCACGGTCGCTACGAGCTTACCGAGCCGAGCGAGGCGACGGCATGGTACAGTGAGACGCGGGTGGGGGACGTCGACGCAGCATTCACCGATGCTGCCGTCAGCGTGGACCAGACATATGCCACGCCCTACCATTTCGGCCAGCCAATGGAGCCCAACGCCTGTCTCGCCGACTGGCGGAATGGTCACCTGACGGTCTATCTGACGGCACAAATGCTCAACCAGTTGATCGTCGGGCTTGCTGCGACGCTCAAGCTCGACCGCAGCCAGATCACCATCGACAGCGCGTATGTCGGCGGCGGCTTTGGCTCGAAGATCGTTCTGCACGCCGAGGCGGTGCTGGCATCGCTCGCCAGCATCCACCTCAGCCGACCGGTGAAGCTGGCGATGACCCGGCGCCAGATATTCACGCTGGTCGGGCACCGGCCGGCGTCGATCAGCCGGGTTCGACTCGCCGCCAGCGCTGACGGGCAACTGGTGGCCGTCGGACACGACGCGGTGATCCAGACGACGTCGACCGAGGTTTGGGACGAGGCTATCTCGAGCGTCGGCCGCGCCCTCTATGCGACGCCGAACCTGCTGACGCGTCAGGCGCATCAGGTCCTGGACATCCGCGCCGGTGAACCAGTGCGCGGGCCGGGTGAACTTTCAGGTCTGCTGAAGTTCGAATCCGCCATCGACGAGCTTGCCGAACAGCTTGGAATCGACCCAGTCGAGCTGCGCATCCGCAACGATACCGAGTATGATCCGGAAAAGGAACTGCCGCTCAGCGGTCGCCGCCTGGTCGACTGCCTGCGCGAAGGTGCCGAGCGCTTCGGATGGAGCGAGCGCCCACGCACGGCTACGCGCCGCGACGGTCGGTGGATGATCGGTTACGGCGTGGCGTCGTCGATGCGCGGTCACTTCCAGACTTCGGCTGAGGCGCTGGTTCGCATCGATCCCGAAGGCTTCGTGCTGGTGCGGACGGACATGACCGACATCGGCACCGGTACATACACCATCGTGGCGCAAGTCGTGGCGGAAATACTCGGCGTGCCGATGAGCGTGGTCAAGGTGGAGCTCGCGAACTCCGACCACCCCAAGGGCCACGGCGCAGGCGGCTCGTGGGGCGCGGCCAACACCACGGTGTCGGTCGATCGGGCCTGTACCACGCTGCTCGAACGGGTTCGCGCCGTCGCCGGCACGACCTACAACGACCTCTTTGCCGAAGTGCGCCGTCATTTCCCCGACGGCGTCGAGGCGATCGGCCGACAGGTCGGCGGCTCCGAGGACCCCAACTACAAGACCTGGTCCCAGTACACCTACGGAGCTTCTTTCGCCGAGGTCGGTGTCGACATCGATACGGGTGAGGTGCGGCTCAGGCGTATGCTCGGTGTGTTCGCTGCCGGCCGCATCCTCAATCCCAAGACAGCGCGATCGCAACTCATCGGTGGCATGATCTGGGGTGTCGGCGCGGCCCTGCACGAGAACGCAGCGGTCGATCCACGATCGGGCGCTTGGGTCAACGGCGACTTCGCCGAGTACCTGATCCCGACGCATGCCGACATCCCGGCCATCGACGCCATCATGCTCGATGACTACGACGAGCACGCCAACCACCTGGGCGTGAAGGGCATCGGAGAATTGGGAGCGGGCGGGACCGGCGGATCGGTCGCCAACGCGGTCTACAACGCCACCGGAGTCCGCATCCGCGACTTTCCGATCACGCTGGCAAAGCTGTTGCCGCATCTGCCCCGGTAACGGTACGCTTTTCCGGCTTGCCTATGGACCAGGCTTCGCGACGCATATAAAGATATCTTTATATCTCGTGGAGACCGCCTTGGACGATACTGCCGATCTGGTCGAAGTGCTGCGTGCCGCCGGGGAAACGACCCGGTTGCGGCTGCTCGCGCTCCTCGCCGATGGCGAGCAGTCGGTGAAGGACCTCACCGAGATTCTCGGCCAGAGTCAGCCGCGGGTATCGCGTCACCTCAAGCTCCTCGCCGATGCCGGGCTCGTCGACCGCAACGCAGAGGGTGCCTGGGCGTACTACCGTCTTGCCGATCAAGGGGCAGGGGGCGACCTGGCCCGCTGGCTCGTCGCCCGGCTGTCGCCCGATGATGCCGACCGGTCGCGCGATCGGTTACGTCTCGAGACCGTGCGCGCCCAGCAGCAGATGCAGGCGGCTGAGTATTTCGCCAAGGTGGCCGAGAGCTGGGATCTGCTGCGCTCGCTCCATGTCTCCGAGGAAGCGGTGGAAGCCGCTATCCTCGCTGCCGTGGGAGACCGGGTGGTCGGTCTTCTCGTGGATCTGGGCACCGGTACCGGCCGCATGCTGGAGATGCTGCGCGGCCACTACCGCAGGGGCATCGGCATCGATGCGAGCCGCGAGATGATTGCCGTCGCCCGCGCCAAGCTGGCGGCCAGCACGGTCAACCACGCCCAGGTCAGGCTCGGCGACATTTCCGATCTCGACGGTACTGCCGGCAAGGCCGACCTAATCGTCATTCACCAGGTGCTGCATTACTTTGACGACCCGGGCCGTGTGCTGCTGCAGGCGCGCCGGGCCCTGAAGCCGGGCGGCGAGATGCTGATCATCGACTTCGCCCCGCACTCGCTGGAGTTCCTGCGCACCCACCACGCTCACCGCCGTCTCGGCCTTGCCGACGCACAGATGGCGGCCTGGGCGCGTGCGGCGGGGCTCGACATCACCAGTTTCACCAGCCTGCCACCGACCAATGCAGCCGAGGGACTGACTGTCTGCCTCTGGCGCCTGACCGATCTGAACGGGGACCGACCAGCATGACCATCGACACCGCCAACCGTCCCAGCCGCAAGGCACCCGGCGAGCGGCCGGATTTCCTCGTCTCGTTCGAGTTCTTCCCGCCCAAGACCGACGCCATGGAAGAGCGCTTCTGGGAGTCGATCGGCCGGCTCGCGCCGCTCCATCCGCGGTTCGTCTCCGTTACCTACGGCGCCGGCGGTTCGACCCGTGAGCGGACCCTGCGCATGGTCAAGGAGGTCAAGGCGCAGACCGGGATCGACGCGGCGGCGCACCTCACCTGCGTCGGCGCCAGCCGCGACGAAGTCGATGCCGTGGTGCGTGGCTACCAGGCGGCAGGTATCTCGCGCATCGTGGCGCTGCGCGGGGACCCGGCGGAGGGCATCGGCCAGCCATTCACGCCGCACCCCGAGGGTTACCGCAACGCCGCCGATCTCGTCGCCGGCATCCGCCGGATCGGCGAGTTCGACATCTCTGTCGCAGCCTATCCTGAAAAGCATCCGCAGAGCCCGGACTGGCAGGCCGATATCGACAACCTCAAGCGCAAGCTCGATGCCGGGGCGACCCGCGCCATCACGCAGATGTTCTTCTCCAACGACGACTACTTCCGTTTCCTCGATCGAGCCCGGGCTGCCGGCATCTCGGCGCCAATCGTGCCGGGCATCCAGCCGATCCACTCGTTCAAGCAGATCTCAGGCTTCGCAGCGCGCTGCGGGGCATCCATCCCCACCTGGTTGGCCGAGCGTTTCATGGGGCTCGAGGAAGACCTGGAGACCCATGCGCTGGTTGCATCGGCGGTCGCCGCCGAACAGGTATTGGAACTGGTCGACAACGGGATTACGGAGTTTCACTTCTACACCCTGAACCGCTCCAATCTGGTGCTCGCGCTGGCGCGTTTGCTGGGGTACCGGCCAGACTGAGGCGCGTTCATCCGGCGTTCAGCGTCCGTTCAGCCAGGCTCTGTCAATCCTTCGGCGTACCGCCTCGAAAGAGCACCGGTGCGGGCCATCCACAAAATGGCCACGTTGACTGTATCAGGTCCGGCTGGGTCGTACGGGCGTTAGGTTAAGGACAGCAGCCTATGAAATTCGATAGCAAGGTGAAGGGCGCACTGGCCTGGACCGGGCTCTTCGTCATCCTCGCAGTCCCTTCGGCCGACCTCCTGTTCGGCAAGGATAAGGCCCCGGCAGCCAGCCTCGCGGTCACCTCCGACACCGCCCAGGTCAAGCCGGTGGCGCCCGCGGCCCGGACCGAACTGAAGATCGACCCGGTGGAGACCGCCAGCGTCTCGACCGCAAAGGGCGAGGACCCTGTCGATACCTACCTCGAAAAGGGCAAGAAGCTCCCCGCCTATATCTCGGACGCAGATGCGGCACCCGCGGTGAAGCCCGTGACCGCCGTCACGGTCACGAAGCCGGTGGAGGTTGCGGCCGTTGCCCCCGTGGCGCAGACCCCTCCGGTGCCGCTGCCGCGCAACGCTCGTCCCGTCGCCAAGGCGCCCGTGGTGGCCAGCGTTCCGGACACCCCGTCGGCACAACCGCTGATCATCGACGAGACTGACCTTGCCAACCGCCAGGCCACGCTGGACCAGCCGCGCACCCAGGTCGAGCCGTTCCCGCTCAGCGATGGCGATCAGGCCTTAGTGAATGATGAGACTGTTGTCACTGGCGATGAGCTGGAAGAGTGGGATTCGGGCTCGCTGGCGGACTACCTGGCTCGCAAGGGCCTCCTCAACGAGGACCAGGCGCAGCAGAGCGCCGAGGACGACAGCGATTTCGTTTTCAACGAGGGGCCGCGCAGGCCACGCCGTCCGCTCAACGACTTCTTCCTGTTCTGATTTCGCTTCGGCCGCCTCAGGGCGGCCGAGGCATCACCGGAGGTCCGATCCGTGCAATCGGCCGCATGCCTCAAAGCTTTTCATTTCCCGTTCGGCGGGTATTGTGCGCCCAGGTCGGAGGGTTTGATGTCGTCGGTGTGGCAACGGCTCAGCGCCTTTGTAGGCTCGTTCTCGGAGCGCACCGGCCTCGCCGGATCGCTTGCCAACGCGCTCGACCCAGACACCTGGCTGCCCGGCGGTCGCGACGCGGCGTTCACCCTCGCCATCATCGCACTCTCGGCCAAGATGGCAGTCTCCGACGGCGTGGTGACGGCATCGGAGTTGCGCGCCTTCCAGAAGACCGTCGAGATTCCCACCGGCATCGAGCAGCAGGTCGATCGCATCTTCAAGCTCGCGCAACAGGACGTTGCGGGCTACGAGGCCTATGCCAAGAAGGTGCGTCGCTTCTTCGTCGACAGCCCGGAGACTCTCGAGCACGTGCTCGATGGCTTGTTCTACATCGCATCGGCCGACGGCATGATCCATGAGTCGGAGCTCGACTACCTGCGGAACGTCAGCGACATCTTCGGCTTCGATGAAGCCAGGTTCGAGCAGTTGACGCACCAGCACATCCTGTTCGATCGCGGCGCCGACCCGTACGTGGTTCTCGGACTTGATCCGATGGCCGAGCGCGACGAGGTGCGGCGCGTCTATCGCCTGCTCGTCGCCGAGCATCACCCTGATCGCCTCATCGCCAAGGGTGTGCCCGAGGAGATGATCGACGTTGCCACGGCGCGCATGGCGGCGATCAACGATGCCTATAACCGCATCATGAAACTTGCCCCGCCCCAGCAACTGCCGGCCAGCGCTTGACGCGGCGTCGGCTCCTCCCCCATATGCGCCTCGCCAGTTGACCGGGTGGCCGCTCCTGTTTCCGTGGGAGAGGAAAGTCCGGGCTCCATCGAAATACGGTGACGGCTAACGGCCGCCGGGGGCGACCCCAGGGAAAGTGCCACAGAAAGCAAACCGCCGGTCTTCGGACAGGCAAGGGTGAAAGGGTGCGGTAAGAGCGCACCGCGGACCTGGCAACAGGGACGGCACGGCAAACCCCACCGGGAGCAAGACCAAATAGGGATGACGCGGAGCTTCGGCTCCAGCCGGTTTTCGAGGCCTGTCATCCGGGTTGGTTGCATGAGGCCGGCAAGCAATGCCGGTCCAAGATGAATGGCCGCCACGTCCTTCCGCCGTGAGGCGCAAGGGCCCTACAGAACCCGGCTTACAGGTCAACTGGCACCTTCCTGGCGGGCTCGGCGGACGTGAGACTCCCGTAACCTCAATGGAACCTTAACCTCCCCGGATCAATGTGCGCCAATGCCCCCGGTCGGGGTGTTTTGTGTGCCGGAGAACCGGCTGGAGTGTTGGGCGACAATGGGTAAGCCGGAAGCCAGCGATCAACCGGGCCCCCATGTGCCGGTCCTGCTGGCCGAAGTGCTGGAAGCCCTCGCGCCGCTCTCCGGAGCGCGCATCCTGGACGGGACCTTTGGGGCCGGCGGGTACTCGCGGGCGATCCTCGCGTCGGGTGCGTCGGTGATCGCAGTCGATCGCGATCCGACCGTGTTGCCGCACGCAGAGCGGCTGCGGGCCGAGTTTCCCGATCGGTTCCAGTTCATACCCGGCACCTTCTCCGATCTCGACGTGCTCGCGGGCGCCGCAGTCGATGGCGTGGTGCTCGATATCGGCGTTTCCTCCATGCAGCTCGACCAGGCTGAGCGCGGCTTCTCGTTCATGCACGATGGCCCGCTCGACATGCGGATGACGCCCGAGGGCCCGTCGGCGGCCGACCTCGTCAATACCCTGGACGAGGGTGATCTGGCTGACCTGCTCTACCTATTCGGCGAGGAGCGGAAGTCGCGCCGTATAGCCGGCGGTATTGTCGCCGCGCGTACAACTCGGCCGTTTGTCAGCACTACCGAGCTGGCGCGCTTCATCGAGCGAGCCATCGGCCGCAAGCCGGGCGACGCGCATCCGGCGACCCGCAGCTTCCAGGCTCTGCGCATCGCGGTGAACGGCGAACTCGACCAGTTGGTCGAAGGGCTCTTCGCGGCCGAGCGTCTGCTAGGAGAGGGCGGCCGGCTGGCGGTCGTGACTTTCCATTCGCTGGAGGACCGGATCGTCAAGCGCTTCTTCGACCCCGAGAAGGGGGCGCCGACGCAATCGCGTCATCTCCCGCAGGCCAAGGTGGAGCCCCTCCGCTGGCAACCGGTCCGCAAAGCGCTGAAGCCATCTGCCGACGAGATCGCACGCAACCCGCGCTCGCGGTCATCCACCATCCGATCCGCCATTCGCACCGCTGTCCCGGCACGGGCGACGAACTACGAAGGGCTCGGCGTGCCGCGGGTCCGGGGTGTCGCATGATCAAGACCATCAACGCCATCATGGTTTTCACCAGCATTGCCGGCCTCGTCGGCGTCTATGCGCTGAAATACTCCGTGGAGGACATTGCCAGCGAGAAGGCGGCGATCGAGCGCAAGATCGATCGGCAGAAGGGCGAACTGAGCCTCCTGCAGGCCGACTGGTCCTATCTGAACCAGCCTGCGCATGTCGCGCCGATCGTGGCGCGCCACCAGGCAACGCTGAACCTCGTGCCAACCCAGCAGGAGCAGTTCGGCCTGATGGGCGCGCTGCCGATGCGCCCCGCGGCGCCGGACACCGCTGCGCTCGACGACCTGCTCAACTCCCTCGATGCGGGCATCGACCCCATCGAACAACTGATCGAGGCCAACTAGATGGCGCTGATCTCCGAAGCTTCGATTCTGCTCGATGGCGGCCGGGTCTCTCGTGGCAACCTGACCAAAGCGCGCATCCGCTGGGTCATTGCGGCACTGTTCCTCGTCTTCGCGGCGGTGGCAGGGAGGCTGATCCAGCTCGGGGCGACCGTCAACGATGCCACGATCGAAGGTGTGGCCCGTGACGTCATCACGGCAACACGGCCACCACTGCTCGATCGCAACGGGCTGGAGATGGCGGTCGATATCCGCGTGCCGTCGCTGTTTGCCGAGCCACGGCGGATCGTCGATGTCGAGGAAGCGGTCACCAAGCTCCGCACCGTGCTGCCGGAACTCAACGAGGATTGGCTGCGCAACAAGCTGACGGGCGACAAGGGCTTCGTGTGGGTGAAGCGCGAACTGACGCCGGCCATCGAGGAGCGGATCTTCCAGTTGGGCATCCCCGGTCTCGACTTCGTCACCGAGTCCAAGCGCTTCTACCCTTCGGGTCGCGAGGCGTCGCATGTGCTGGGCGGGGTGAATATCGACAACCAGGGCACCATGGGCATCGAGAAGCACATGGACGACGAGGACCTGGCCCTCTTGCAGGAGCTGGGCATCGCCCGTGACCAGGCGCTCACCCCCGTCAGCCTTTCGCTCGACCTGCGGGTCCAGCACGCAATGTACGAGCAACTGGCGGACTCGCTCATCCGCTACCAGGCCATCGCCGCTTCTGCTGTGACGGTCGATGTCAGGACCGGCGAGGTCATCGGTCTTGTGTCGCTGCCCGACTACGACCCGAACGATCCGGGTTCGATCAATGCGGAGTATCGCGGGCTGAAGAACCAGCGCTTCAACCGCATCACCTCGGGCATCTACGAGTTGGGCTCGACGATGAAGACGGTGACCCTGGCTGGGGCGCTCGACTCGGGCCAGGTAAGGATGACCGACAGCTTCGACGCCCGGTTCGGGGTGCGGTTCGGTCGCTTCACCATCGACGATTTCCACGGCAAACACCGCGTGCTGTCGGTACCGGAGGTCTACAAGTACTCGTCCAACATCGGCACCATCAAGATCATGCAGGCCATGGGCAAGGACGAGTTCCGCGCCTTCCTGACCAGGCTTGGCTTCGACAAGGTCATCCCGTTCGAACTGCCCGAGATGCGCATGCCGAAGGTGCCGGAGAAGTTCAGCGAGATCGTCGCTGCCACGTCGTCGTTCGGCCATGGTCTCTCGATCAGCCCTCTGCATATGGCCCAGGCCTATGCCAGCTTCGTCAATGACGGCATCATGATGCCGGTGACGCTGAAGAAGCGTTCGGAGGCAGAGGCGGCCGGGCTCGGTGTCCGGGTGGTATCCGAGCAGACCAGCGAGGAAATCCGCTCGCTGATGCGGCTGAATGCGCTCAGTGGCTCGGGGACACGCATGAACAAGTACGCCAACGGCTACCGCGCCGGTGGCAAGACTGGCACCGCCGAGAAAGTGGTGAAGGGACGGTATGCCAGCGGGACCAACCTCAACGTATTCGCCTCGGGTTTCCCGCTCGATGATCCGCGCTATGTGATGGTCGTGGTGATCGACGAGCCACAGCGGGAAAACGCGCAATCTGGGACGACCGCGGGTTGGAATGCGGGCGAGGTGACCGGTCGAATCATCCAGCGTATTGCGCCGATGCTGGGAATCAGCCCCGACTTCAGCCAAATGTTGGATGATGAACTTGTCCCAGCCGCGATCCGCTGAGACCTTGCCGGAAGGAAGCGAAGAGGTGCCCTTCGCGCTCAAAGAACTGCTCAAAGGAGCCGGGGCGCGGGGCGTGCCGGAAGTCGAGGTTGAAGGCGTGAATGCCGACAGCCGTGCCGTGGCCGCTGGCGAAGCGTTCTTCGCATTGCCCGGCACTCGGGTGCATGGCGACAGTTTCGCGGCGCAGGCGGTCGGGCGTGGTGCATCGGCGATGGTGACCGACCGGGCGCCCGATGGCGACCCCGGCGTGCCGGTTATTGTAGTGAAGGACGTGCGCGCCGCCTATGCGCAGGCTGCGGCCCGTCAGTTCGCGCCGCAGCCGCGGGTGACGGCGGCAGTGACCGGAACCAACGGCAAGTCGTCGATCGTCTCGTTCGTGCGCCAGATTTGGTCGGCCTGCGGGATCAACGCGGCGAGCCTCGGTACCGTTGGCATCGAGACCAGCGCGGGCCTCCGGCCGCAGGAACTCACGACCTCCGATCCGCTGGCCCTGCATCGCGACCTCGGGGCGCTGAAGGCGGACGGGATCGACCATGTCGCGATGGAGGCGTCGAGCCAGGGGCTCGATCAACGCCGGGTCGACGGCATCCGCTTCGATGCGGTGGCCTTCACCAATCTCAGTCGCGACCACCTCGACTATCACGCCGACATGGCGGCTTATCGAGACGCCAAGCTGCGGCTGTTCACGGACCTGATCGCCGAGGGCGGTTCGGCTGTCATCAACGCCGATGATGCCGAGCACACTCCGTTCCTGTTCGCGGCTCTCGACCGGGGTGCTCGGTTGCTGACGGTGGGGCGCGAGGGGGCGTTCTTCGAGATCAGCGAAGTGGTCAACGAGGGCTACGGCCAGCGCGTCAATGGCCGGATGGTCGGCGAGACGGCCAGCTTCCACCTGCCGCTGACTGGCGCGTTCCAGGTGTCCAACGCCGTGGTAGCGCTGGCGCTCGCCGTTTCGACCGGCGCTCCGGCGGATCGGGCGCTCAAGGCGCTCGAGACGCTGAAGGGCGCCAAGGGACGGCTCGAACTCGTGGCCGAGCACAACGGCGCCGCGATCTTCGTCGACTATGCCCATAAGCCGGTGGCGCTCGAGACGGCGCTGGAGGCGTTGCGGCCCTTCGCCGCGAACCGCCTGCATCTGGTCTTCGGTTGCGGTGGCGACCGGGACAAGGGCAAGCGGCCGATCATGGGCGGGATCGCGGGGCTCAAGGCCGACGCAGTGATCGTTACCGACGACAACCCTCGTACCGAGGACGCGGCGACCATTCGCGCCGAGATCATGGCTGCTGTGCCCGAAGCCCGGGAGATCGGCGATCGCCGGCAGGCCATCGAAACAGCCATCTTCGGCCTCGAGCCGGGCGATGTGCTGCTCATTGCGGGCAAGGGCCACGAGGACTATCAGATCGTCGGCACGACCAAGCATCATTTCTCCGACCACGAAGTGGTGCTGGAGACGCTGAAGAGGACATAACCCGCCATGGCCGCATTGTGGACCGTCGCCGAGATCGTCAAGGCAACCGGCGGCAGGCCCGAGGGCATATCGGACGGGCCGATCTCCGCCATCACCATCGACTCGCGGGAAGTGCCGCCCGAGGCGCTGTTCGTCGCCATCAAGGGCGAGACGCATGACGGGCACGACTTTGTCGGCAAGGCGCTGGAGGCGGGCGCTGCCGCGGCCCTTGTGTCCGAGGCGCACTTCGCCAAGCATGGTGGAGCAAACCTCATCGTCGTGCCCGATCCGCTGAGGGCGCTGGAACTGATGGCGGTGGCGGCGCGGGCCCGCAGCCGGGCGATGATCGTCGCCGTCACCGGTAGCGCCGGCAAGACCACCACCAAGGAAGCCATCCGCACCACCCTCGCCGCGGCGGGGCAGACGCACTGGTCGATCAAGAGCTTCAACAACCACTGGGGCGTGCCGCTGATGCTCGCCGGGCTGCCGCGCGAGGCGCAGTTCGGTGTGTTCGAGATAGGAATGAACCATGCGGGCGAGATCACGCCGCTGGTGAAGCTGGTGCGGCCGCATGTGGCGATCATCACCACGGTGGCGGCGGCGCACCTGGAGTTCTTCAACTCGGTGGCCGATATCGCGCTTGCCAAGGCCGAGATATTCAATGGGCTCGAGCCGGGTGGCACAGCGCTGCTCAATGCGGACCACGAATACCTGCACATCCTGTTCGGACAGGCGCGGGAAGCGGGCGTCGGCCGGATCATCACGTACGGGTTCGAGGAAAACTCCGACTGGCGGATCGCCGGGGTGAGCCAGCTCGGCGACAAGATGGCAGCCGACGTGCGCCACGAGGGCCAATCCTACCATCTCAAGCTCAACGTGCCGGGAAAGCACATGGTCGCCAATGCGGTGGCCGCGCTGGCGGTGTCGCAACTTGCAGGCGAGGGAACGAAGGCGGCGCTCGATGCGCTGGCCGAGTTCGGTGCACCGGAGGGCAGGGGGCTGACGCTGAAGCTCGGGCCGAAGAAGAACCCGCTGCTGCTCGTCGACGAGAGCTACAATGCCAACGTCGCCTCGATGAACGCCGCGCTGGACCTCTACGGCCAAGCCAAGGCGCCCAACGGCAAGAAGGTGGTGGTGCTCGGCGACATGCTGGAGATGGGCCCGCAGGGGCCGGTGCTGCACGCCGGGCTTGCCGATGCGGTGATCCGGTCGGGTGTGAGCCACGTCTACCTCGTCGGTCCGGTCATGCGGGCGCTCGCCGAGGAACTGGCCAGTCGCGCGGGCCGTGATCGCGACCTGCCGGGTGTGACCCATGTGCAAACCGTCGAGGAGATCGGCGCGCCGCTCTTTGACGCGCTTGCCTATGGCGATGCAGTTATGGTCAAAGGGTCGAAAGGCGTCAGGCTTGCGTCGCTGGTCAAGGCCGTGCGCGAGCGCTTCGAAAGCGCCTGATTATTCGAGTGGGACACCGACAGGATGCTGTATTTCCTCGGGCAGTTGGGCGACAGCCTCGCCGCCTTCAACGTGTTCCGCTACATCACCTTTCGCACGGCCGGGGCAGTTGTCACGGCGCTGTTCTTCGTCTTCCTGTTCGGGCCGAACATCATCTCGTCGCTGCGGATCAGGCAGGGGCGTGGTCAGCCGATCCGTGAGGACGGACCACAGAGCCACCTGCTGACCAAGAAGGGTACGCCCACCATGGGCGGGTTGATGATCCTCGCCGGATCGGTCAGCTCGATCCTGCTGTGGTCGAACCTTTCGAACGGGTATGTCTGGGTAGTGCTGTTCGTCACCGTTTCGTTCGGCGCCATCGGCTTCTACGACGACTTCCTCAAGGTGAAGCGCATGTCGCATGCCGGGTTCTCCGGCCGGCAACGGCTTGCGATCGAGGCCGTGGTGGCGCTGATCGCCGGCTATGTGCTGGCGTCGCTGACGCCTCCGGATATCGCCAATTCGGTGATGTTCCCCTTCCTCAAGGGCGCCGGGCTGCCGCTGAGCTACGCGTTCTACATCTTCGCGGCGTTCGTCATCGTCGCGGCCGGCAACTCGGTGAACCTGACCGATGGCCTCGATGGCCTCGCCATCGTGCCGGTGATGGTCGCGGCGGCCTGCTTTGGGCTCATCGCGTACCTCGTGGGCTCGGTGACCTATGCCGACTACCTGCTGCTCAACAACGTGCCGGGGACGGCCGAACTCTCGGTGGTCTGCGGCGCGCTGATCGGCGCGGGGCTCGGCTTCTTGTGGTTCAACGCCCCGCCGGCGCAGATCTTCATGGGCGATACCGGCTCGCTGGCGCTGGGCGGCGCGCTCGGCACCATCGCGGTCGCCACCAAGCACGAGATCGTGCTGGCCATCATCGGCGGCCTGTTCGTGCTCGAAGCGGTGTCGGTGATCGTGCAGGTGGCGAGCTTCAAGCTGACCGGCAAGCGCGTGTTCAAGATGGCGCCGATCCACCACCATTTCGAGATGATGGGCTGGACCGAGAGCCAGGTGGTGATCCGGTTCTGGATCATCAGCTTCGTGTTGGCGCTGATCGGCCTGAGCTCGCTGAAGCTGCGCTGAGCGCAATCTCTCCCTCCGACGGACGTGACGAAGCCCCCGCCGGCCTTGCGGCCTCGGGTTGATGGATAGGCGGGGACCGGCGGGGCTGAGCCCCAAGGCGCGGTAGTCCGCAATGTAAGCGAGACTTTCGCCCCGCCGGTCTATCGAGGTCTGGTTAGACGGGGATGCAAAGGGAACGGTCGCGTCGGATCTCCCGGTAGCCTGCCCGATAGTCCGGCTGAACTCGGCCTCCCGACGGCCGGTTGCTCAGCACCGCGGCCCGCCGGGGAACGACTTCCCCGGCCCTCGATGCCCCCTGCCGATCGTTCGTCGCGAGCGCCCGCCCTGCAGGTGACGGGTGGAGAATCGCATGCGCTGAGCGAGCGGGGATAAGTCTGTAAGTTGCTCTGAAGATTGGCTGTTTCCGCAACGCCGTCATCACTGCGCAAGCAGGGGCCCACGTCTTCACCAGCGCAAGTTGGGAGTTGGGTCCCTGCTTTCGCAGGGATGACACGTGGGGGGCGTTGCCAGGGGCGGAGATCGAAGCGAGGGAGGTATTCATCCGCCCTCTGCAGGGGTTGCCTTCACTGCTGCGATTTGTTCAGGTCCGAACAAAATACTGGGAGGATGACCATGAAGCGTGCCCTTGTGGTGTGGGGCGGGCTCGAGCTGCATGAGCCCGAGGCCGGCGCGAAGATCGTTGCGGAAATGCTGGGAGCGGAGGGGTTCGACGTCACCGTCACCCCCGACTACCAGGCGCTGGGCAAGGCGGGCGACTATGATCTCGTGGTGCCGCAGATCACCGGTGGCGAGCTCGACCGCGAGACGACGATCCGGTTCTGCGCCGGGATCGAGGCGGGAACGGGGCTCGCGGCATTCCACCACGGGCTCGCGACGACGTTCCCGGGCAACGCGCGGTTCCGCTTCATGTCCGCGTGCACGTTCGCGACGCATCCGGGCGACATCATCGATTATCGCGTCGATACGAAGAGCTTCCATGACCCGATCATGGAGGGGATCGGCAGCTTCCCGCACCGATCGGAGCAGTACTACATGCATGTCGATCCGGCGGTGGACGTGCTGGCGACGACGACGTTTTCGGGCGAGCACGCGAGCTGGAAGGCGAATGTGCAGATCCCGGTGGTGTTCAAGACGGTCTATGGCAAGGCGCGGGTGTTCTACACGGCGCTCGGGCACATACCGGCAGAACTCGACAACCCCAAGATCAAGACCATCCTGCACCGGGGGCTCAAGTGGGCGACGCGGTGATCGGCAAGCGGGCGGTCGGGACGACCGGGGTCGAGATCAGCCGTATCGGCTTCGGCGGGGCGCCGCTGGGCGACCTCAAGCGGGCACCGACCGAGGCCGGGGCGCGCGAGGTGCTGCAGGCAGCGTGGGATGCGGGCATCCGCTACTTCGACACGGCGCCGTTCTACGGCTCCGGGCTCTCGGAGCGGCGGATCGGTGATTTCCTGCGCGCCAAGCCGCGGGATGAGTACGTGCTCTCGACCAAGGTCGGCCGGCTGCTGGTGCCAGATCGGGCCTATGCCATGCAGCGCCACGGCGACGCGCGGGCCCTGCCCTTCCGGCCGGTGTTCGACTTCACCTATGACGGGGTGATGAAGAGCTACGAGAACTCGCTTCAGCGGCTGGGGCTCGAGCGGATCGATATCCTGTTCCTGCACGATCTCGGCTGGTTCAGCCAGAAGGACCGGCACGAGGAGACGATGCGACAGGCGCTGGACGCCGGCGGCATCCGGGCCATCACCGAGTTGCGGGACAGCGGGGTCGTGCGGGCCATCGGCGCGGGGGTGAACGAGTGGCAGATCATCGACGAGCTGATGAACCACGGCCGCTTCGACATCTTCCTCCTCGCCAACCGCTACACGCTGCTCGACCAGGAGGTGATCGACACGCTGCTGCCGCGGGTGAAGCGGGAGGGGGTGGCGATCGTCGATGGGGCGCCGCTCAACAGCGGCATTCTTGCCACCGGGCCAGTGGCGAACGCGGTGTATGACTATGCGCAGGCCAGCGCCGAGATGATCGAGAAGACCCGGCGGATCGAGGTGCTGTGCAGGAAGCATGGCACGACGCTGATCCGCGCGGCGCTGAACTTTCCGCTCGGGCACGAGGCGATCACAGCGATCATCCCGGGGTTTTCGAACGTGGCGGAGTTTCGCGACAACATGGCGGGGTATCGGCTGGAGATACCGGACGCGCTGTGGGATGAGCTGAAGGCGGAGGGGCTGCTGCACAAGGATGCGCCGGGGCCCGTGACGCCGGTGCTGTGAGGGGCAAAGCGCCGGGCAAGCTACCGCCCAGGCGTGTCGGGAAACCGTCAGCCAAAGAGAACCAAACAGAAGGCCGGGCTCTCGCCCGGCCTCTGGAACTGGTTTCACCGCGTGAGAAAGCGTCAGCGCTTCTTCTTGTCCATCTGGTGGTAGGCGCGGCGGGAGTGGAACTCGCAGTAGGGCTTGCCCTCGTCGGAGTGGCCGCCGCAGAAGTAGAAGTCCGGGGTCAGCGGGTCGCCGATCGGCCACTTGCAGGTGTGCTCGTTGAGCTGCAGCAGGTTGAGGCGCTTGTCGACCGGGATGAACAGCTCGGCCGCAGCCGGGGCCATCTCCATCTCGACGGCGAATTCCTCGTCCATCTTCAGCGCCGTGGCGCCCTGGGTCATGCCGCCGCCACCGCCCATCGGCCGGGTCGACGACTTCATGGTAGCGCCCATGCTGCTGCCGCCGCCACTGTTGCTGGTGACGAAGGCGCCGCTGGAGCGCACACCGCTGCTCGAAGACGGCGAAGCGACACGGCGGGCGGCCGGGCGCGGGGCCTGGCGCACACGCGGCGCCGTGCTGGCCGGCTTGGCGCGACCGCTCAGCTTGAGCCGGTGCACCTTGCCGATGACCGCATTGCGGGTAACGCCTTCGCCGAGAACACTGGCGATCTGGCTGGCGCTCAGCCCCTCAAGCCAAAGTTTCTTGAGCAGCTCGACGCGCTCTTCAGTCCAGCCCATCAACAATCCAGCTCCTAACCGCATTCAGGATTACTGACGGACTCCATCAACCCTGCTGCCGCTGACACGACAGCACTTAACACTACAAATCGTAGGTCTGGTTGGTCCGCCACACGATATCTCGTGTTCCAACACCTTGATCTTACACGGGTCGCGGAATCCGGATCAAGAGTCGGGCGGGTTTTACACGGGGAAAACACAGGGCCGTGTCTGGCTCCCGCGAAGCCTGAGTCAAATCAGGCACTTGGGGCGCGATTGGGGCGGCTCCGTTGACTTAAACGCTCCACAAAGGCATATGAAAAGCCTGAACGCGCCGCCTTTCGCAGCGCGTTTTTGGTTTCTGTGGGCCTTTTGCAACACTTCCTTAACCGGCCCTGAAATGACCCATGAAAGGGGTACTGAGATGTCTGCGCTGTACGGCACGTATGCCCGGTCCAACCTCGCCTTCGAGCGGGGCGAGGGCGTGCGATTGTACGCGCAGGACGGAACCGAGTACCTCGATTTCCACTCCGGCGTGGCAGTGAACGCTCTCGGCCACGGCGACCCGCACATGGTGGCGGCGCTGAAGGCGGCTGCCGAAAAGGTGTGGCACACTGCCAATACCTTTACCATTCCCGAGCAGGAGCGGCTGGCGCAGCGGCTGGTGGACAACACCTTCGCCGATGCGGTGTTCTTCACCAACTCGGGTACCGAAGCGGTGGAATGCGCCGTGAAGACGGCGCGGCACTACTTCTGGGCCAAGGGCCAGCCGGAGCGCTACGAGGTGATCGCCTTCACCGGCTCGTTCCACGGCCGCACCATGGGCATGATCGCGGCCTCGGGCAACGAGCACTACCTCGAGGGCTTCGGCAAGCCGCTTGAGGGCTTCAAGCACGTCGCACCCGGCGACCTCGAGGCAGTGAAGGCGGCGATTACCCCCAATACCTGCGCTATCCTGATCGAGCCGGTGCAGGGCGAAGGCGGAGTCACCGCGATGACCGCAGAGTACATGCGCGGACTACGCGCGCTGTGCGACGAGCACGACATGCTGCTGGTGCTGGACGAGGTGCAGTGCGGCTATGGGCGGACGGGCAAGTTCTTTGCCTACATGCACAGCGGTATCGAGCCGGACATCATGGCCGTGGCCAAGGGTATCGGAGCGGGCTTCCCGCTCGGCGCCTGCCTCGCCAAGGGCGAGGTAGCGAAATCCATGGTGCCAGGCACGCATGGCTCGACCTATGGCGGCAACCCGCTCGCCTCGGCGATCGGCAACGCGGTGCTCGACCGCATGCTGGCGCCGGGCTTCTTCGACCATGTGGAGAAGATGGGCCAGCGCCTCAACTGGCACCTGCAGCAGCTGGCGCAGCGCTTTCCCAATCAGGTGCTGGAGCTGCGCGGCAAGGGCCTGCTCGCCGGCATCCGCATTGCCAGCCCAGTCCGCGACGTGGCGGCGCGACTGCGCGACGAGCATCACCTGCTGGCGATGACCGCCAACGAGAACGTGCTGCGCCTGTTGCCGCCGCTCGTCGTCACCGAGGCGGACATCGAACTGGCGGTGGGCAAGCTCGCCGCCGTGTTCGAGAGCATCGAGGCCGAAGCGAACAAGGCCACTGCCTGACCCGATTGCCGGACAACCCGAGGGTATCGGACAGCAGCCGATGCCCGGCCGGGCCATCCGAACAAGGCCAACAAGAGGAGAGGTCTGATGACCACCCCAAGGCATTTCCTGAATCTCGACGATTTCGACGCCACGACGCTCCGCGGCATGCTCAGCCAGGCGGTGGAACTGAAAGAGCGCCTGAAGAAGGGCGACCGCCCGCTGCTCCTCAAGGACAAGGTGCTGGCGATGATCTTCGAGCGCCAGTCGACGCGGACGCGCGTGTCGTTCGATGTGGGCATGCGGCAGCTGGGCGGCGAGACGATCTTCCTCACCGGCGCCGAGATGCAGCTTTCGCGCGAGGAAACGCTCGCGGACACCGCCAAGGTGATGAGCCGCTATGTCGATGCGATCATGATCCGCATCCTCACCCACGCCGACCTGCTGGAGCTCGCCGAAGCTGCGACCGTGCCGGTGATCAACGGGCTGACGCGGCGCGCGCATCCGTGCCAGGTGATGGCTGACGTGATGACGTTCGAGGAGCATCGCGGCAACATCAAGGGTGCGAAGGTCGCCTGGGTGGGCGACAGCAACAACGTGCTCGCCAGCTGGGTGAACGCAGCCGAACTGTTCGGCGCCGAGCTGACCATCGCGGTGCCGGAGGAATATGCGCCGGAGAAGGACCTGCTCGCCGATATCCGCAAGGCCGGAGCGGCGGTGAAGCTGATCGAGGACCCCGAGGAGGCGGTTAAGGACGCCGACCTCATCATCACCGACACGTGGGTGTCGATGGGCGACACCGATGCCGCCGAGCGGCGGCGGGCCTTGAAACCCTACCAGGTGAATGCCCATCTGATGGGACTTGCCGACAAGGACGCGCTGTTCATGCACTGCCTGCCGGCGCACCGCGGCGACGAAGTGACCGACGAGATCATCGACGGGCCGCAATCGGTGGTGTTCGATGAAGCCGAAAATCGCCTCCACGCCCAGAAGGCCATCCTGTGCTGGGCGCTGGGCCAGGATCGCCAGAACATCTAGGGTTCGGGCGGTCTCGTACCATGCGTAACGCAAGCTAGCGCGGCGCCACTCCGACCTCGGGGCGGCACAGCCGCGAGATCGGAATTTCGATGACTGAGACGCAACTGAGCACCCTTGGCCTCGACCGTCCGGAATCGGGCGACGACGTGGTGGTGCCGTTCACCGTCGATGCGCTGGACAGCCGGGGGCGCGTGGTGCGCCTCGGGCCGGCGCTCGATGCCATCCTCACCCGCCACAACTACCCTGCCCCCGTGGCGCGCCTGCTCGGCGAGGCGGTGACGCTGGCCGCACTGATCGGCTCGTCGCTGAAATTCGAGGGCCGCTTCATCCTGCAGACCCAGACCGACGGGCCGGTGAACCTGATCGTCGTCGACCTCGACGCGCCGGACGGCCTGCGCGGCTATGCGCGCTTCGATGCCGACGCGGTGATGATGGCGATCGAGCGCGGCGAGACCAAGCCGGCGCAACTACTCGGCAAGGGCCACCTCGCCATGACCATCGACCAGGGCGTGCACATGGAGCGCTACCAGGGCATCGTGGCGCTGGATGGCGGCACACTGGAGGATGTGGCGCACACCTATTTCCAGCAATCCGAGCAGATCCCTACACTGGTGCGGCTCGCCGTCGCCGAGCACACCGTGCGCGGCCTCGGCCACCACTGGCGCGCCGGTGGTGTGCTGGTGCAGCATCTGCCGCCGCATGGGCAATCGGTGATGCCGGACCTGCCGGGTGACGGCGACTACGACAACCCGGAAACGGCCGACCAGCACTTTGTCGAGGACGACAAGTGGACGACGGCGCGCGCCTATGTGAGCACGGTCGGCGACGAGGAACTGGCCGATCCAGAGCTCAGCTCCGAGCGCCTGCTGTTCCGGCTGTTCAACGAGCCGGGCGTCCGCGTCTTCGAGCCGGTGGCGATGGAAGAGCGCTGCACCTGTTCGGCCGAGCGCATCGAATCCATGCTGCGCAACAACTTTTCGGCCGAGGAGCGCGCCGAGATGGTGGTGGATGGCGAGATCGAGGTGGTGTGCGAGTTCTGCTCAGCCGACTACCACTTCAAGCCGCACGAGTTCGAGGGCCACGACCACCAGCACTGAGGAGCCGCCCGAGGCAAGACTGCCCTCCCCAAATGAACACCGCCGGCACCCTTCCGAGGCGCCGGCGGCGAAGGCAGCCTGTTGATTGGAGGTCGGATCAGGCTGGAATGCGGTCCATCTGGGCGCGCACCTGGGCGCGGAAGATGTCGATGGGAGCGAGCTTGCCGTCCGTGTTGGCGTGCCAGAAGGTCCAGCCGTTGCAGGCCTCCGCCCCCTGGACCAGCGCGCCGACCCGGTGGATGGAGCCCATGTGCTGGCCCGAGACCAGCGAACCATCGGCACGCACCAGCGCGCTGAAGCGCTGCCGGTCGTCGTAGAGTTCGGTGCCGGGTGCGATGAGGCCCATTTCGACCAGCGAGCCGAAGGCGACGCGGGGCGCGGCGCGCTTGGTGATTGCGGTCTCGACAGTCTCGGCGCTGAGCGGCCGGATTGCGGCGATGCGCTTCAGCGCGCCGGCGATATAGGTGTCCTCACGCTCGATGCCGATGAAGTGACGGCCGAGCTTCCTGGCCACGGCGCCGGTGGTGCCGGTGCCGAAGAACGGGTCGAGCACGACGTCGCCGGGCTTCGTGGTGGCCGAGAGCACGCGATAGAGCAGCGCTTCAGGCTTCTGGGTGGGGTGGAGTTTCTCGTCGTCGTCGCCCTTGAGACGCTCGCCGCCGGTGCAGATCGGGAACAGCCAGTCGGAGCGCATCTGCACGTCGTCATTGGCTAGCTTGAGTTGCGCGTAGTTGAAGGTCGGGCGGCTGCTGCGCGACTTCGACGCCCAGATCAGCGTCTCGTGGGCGTTGGTGAACCTCGTGCCGCGGAAGTTCGGCATCGGGTTGGCCTTGCGCCAGATGACGTCGTTGAGCATCCAGAAATCGAGGTCCTGGAGCGCGGTGCCGACGCGGAAGATGTTGTGGTACGAGCCGATCACCCAGATGGCGCCATCCGGTTTCAGGAGGCGGCGAGCCGCCTTCAGCCAGGCGCGGGTAAATTGGTCGTAGTGGGCAAAGCTCTGGAACTTGTCCCAGTCGTCGTCGACGGCATCGACCCTGCTCTGATCGGGCCGGGTGAGGCCCTGTTCGAGCTGCAGGTTGTAAGGCGGGTCGGCGAAAATCAGATCCACCGACCCGGCCGGCAGTGCATTCATGTGGTCGATGCAATCGCCCACAAGGATGGTGTCGATGGGGAGCGAACGGCTCCCCTCCGCATCGGCCGCATTGGCCGTACGCGCGGTACGCAACATGTACTCGAACCCTGACGCAGAACTAACAAGTACGGTTGTAAGCTGTTAGGGTTAAACGGGATTTAAGGGGGAGGGTTAGCGGAAGGTTAAGGTGTCGAGTTGGCGACGGTTTACCCTGCAATCGCTCGATGGCGTGACGGCCCCCTCCCGGCCTCCCCCATGAAGGGGGAGGTGAAGAGGGCGTTCGTTTCCGCGGCTTCGCAGGTACCGCAACGCGGCATCTCCCCCCTTGTGGGGGAGGTTGGGAGGGGGGCGTCTCGGCTCAACTAGGCGGCTGCAGACCGCAGCTTTGCGGCAGCGCACGGGGCGAAGTCCATGCGGTGATGGCGCCCCGGACCATACTCGGTCAGCGCCTTCAGATGCACCGGGGCCGAATAGCCCTTGTGGCTGTCGAAGCCGAAATGCGGCTCTTCGCAATGCATGATCCGGCACATGCGGTCGCGCGTGACCTTGGCGACGATGGAGGCCGCGGCGATGGAGACCGAGCGGGCGTCGCCGCCCACCACCAGTTCGGTCGGCCACAGCATGTCCTTCGGCCGGGTGTTGCCGTCGACCAGCACGTAGTCGACCTTGACCGGCAGGTTCAGGACCGCCTGGCGCATGGCCCACATCGAGGCCCAGAGGATGTTCAGCCTCTCGATGATGCTGGGCGGTGCGACGGCAACCGAGACTGCCACAGCCGAGGCCATGATCTTCTCGTAGAGTTCCTCGCGCTGCCCCTCGGTGAGCTGCTTGGAATCGTTGAGGCCGGCGGGCACCCTGCGATGGTTCAGCACCACCGCCGACACCACGACGGGCCCCGCGAGCGGACCGCGGCCGACCTCGTCGACTCCGGCGACGAGAGTGGCACCGTTGCGGATGGCACGGCGCTCCAGCTTGAGATCGGGCGTTGTCGGGACGACGGGAGACGAATCGGCGCGCATGCGCCAAGCTTCGCCAATGCCCGGATCAAGGCAAGTCGCTTGCCTGTTCATGACGCGTTCAGCCGAACAAAGTCAGTTGATGCCGTGGTTTCGCGGTGACAAGCTTGCGCCGCCAACGGGGAGGGCTCCATGACCGGTCTGATCATTCTCGCCATTATCGTGGCCGTCATCGGCTATGCGATCTTTCTCTACAACGACCTGGTGTCGAAGCGGCAGCTGAAGGAAGAAGGATGGTCGGGCATCGACGTGCAGCTGAAGCGCCGCACCGACCTGATCCCCAACCTCATGGAAACCGTGAAGGGCTACATGGGGCACGAACGTGACACGCTCGAGGCGGTGGTACAGGCCCGCGCCGCGGCGACTGCAGGCGCCAACGGCACCCCGGCCGAACGCTCGGCGCTCGAAGGCGCCCTGTCGGGCGCGCTCGGCAAACTGCTCGCCATCGCCGAAGCCTATCCCGACCTCAAGGCCAACACCACCTTCCTCGAGTTCCAGGATGCACTGCGCGGCGTCGAGGACGAGATCCAGCTCGCCCGCCGCTACTACAATGGCGCGGTGCGAAACCTGAACACCTCGGTCGAGAGCTTCCCGCAGAACGTCATCGCCAACGCGTTCAAATTCGAGAAGGACCAGTATTTCGAGCTGGAGAACGAGGCAGACCGGGCGGTGCCGTCGGTGAAGTTCTAGAGGGGTGGTTCGCGCCGTGGTCGTCGACGCCCCCTCCACCAGCCTGCGGCTGGTCCCCCTCCCCCGCTTTGCGGTGGAGATC
>JAEYYP010000081.1 GCA_023428425.1 Pseudomonadota bacterium | reverse complement strand
TGTTGCCGCAAAAGCAAAAGCGCCGGGCCTGCACCCGGCGCTCTGTCATTCAGGCTTCACCCGATCAGAAGTCGAAGTCGTCGATGTTGCTGGCGTCGAACGTGGTGAGTTCGGCCAGGGTGTTCATCGCGTTGTTTTCGTTGATCGTGATGGTGCCGAGGTTCGGCACTTCGAACGTGGCGCCGACTTCGTTCTTGATCGTACCTTCGATGACGCCCTTGGCGAAGTGAGCGGCCAGCCAGCCTTCATTGTACGGCGACCACAGCTGGAAGGCCTTCACCGTGCCGTCCTTGATGAAGTCGCGCATTTCGCTCGGCAGGCCGAGGCCGGTCACGGCCACCTTGTCGGCGATGCCGCGCGACTGCACGACCTGGGCGGCTGCGGCGATACCCACGGTGGTCGGGGCGATCACGCCCTTGAGGTTAGGGTAGTTGGAGAGCAGGGCTTCCATCTCGGTAGTCGACTTTTCCGGCTGGTCATCGCCATAGACGGTGGCGACCAGCTTCATGTTTGCGTATTTCGGGTCCTCGGCGAGAGTCTTGTTCATCGCCGCGATCCAGGTGTTCTGGTCCGGGGCTTCGGTGGTGGCCGAGAGAATGGCGATCTCGCCTTCATAGCCGATCAGCGAGCCCATCAGTTCGACCTGGTTCGGGCCGGTCTTGGTGAAGTCGACGGGCAGGATGGTCGCGTCGCGGTGCGATTCATTGCCGACGAGGTCGCCGTTCACGGTGAGCACGAGGATGCCCTTGGAGCGGGCGTCGTCGAGCACCTGGTTCAGCGCGTCGGGGCTGTTCGGCGCGATGCCGATCACGTTCACGCCGCGCTGGATCTGCGCTTCGATGAACGGGATCTGCGACGTGGCTTCCGCCGTTGCCGGGGCGACGAATTCATACTCGCAGCCCAGCGAAGCACAGGCGTCGACGAAGCCGCCATTGATCGAGTCGAAATACGGGTTGCCGGTGTTCTTGCCGATATAGACCATCTTCAGCGGGTCTTGCGCCATGGCGGAGGCCGCGAATGCGAGGCCGGCGGCCAGGCCGAGAACGAGAGCTTTCTTGAACACGTCTTTCCTCCTGTTGTGCCGGTTGTTCCCGGCGGAATAGCCCGTCACCTCTGGGTGCGGGAATAGATGAAGTTGGTTGCGATGATGGCGACGATCAGCAGGCTGCCCAGCACCACGAGTTGTACCGCTGGCAGCACGTTGGCGACGATCATGCCGGTCGAGACGATCACCAGCAGCCACGCTGCAAGGAACGTGCCGAGGATGGTGCCGCGGCCGCCGAAGATGTAGGTGCCGCCAAGCATCGCCATCAGCACCATCTGCAGCTCGCCGCCCAGCGCGATGTCGTAGCGCACCGAACCGAGCCGTGACGCCGTCATGATCCCGGCCGCCGAAGCCACGAGGCCCACCAGCAGGAACAGCCCCGCCTTAATGCGCGCGCTGCGGATACCCGCATGCCGGGCGGCGACCTCGTTGGTACCGATCTGGTAGATGTTGCGCCCGAAGATGGTGCCGCCGAGCACGATGCCCAGCACGATCGCCAGCACGACGAACAGCACCACCGGCAGCGGCACGCCAGCGATCATGATCTTGTCGACGCCGATGAACCACTCGGGCACGCGGATGGATTTGTCGCCCGCCAGCACCTGGGCCAGCCCGCGGAAGAGCGTCAGCGTGCCGATGCTGACGATGATCGAGGGCAGTAGCAGCCCGATCACCATGAAGGCGTTGAGTGCCCCCATCGCCAGGCCCGAAGCAAGGCCGATCACGATGGCCAGCGGGATCGGCACGCCCGATGCCTGCGCCCAGGCGAAGACACAGGCCGAAAGGGCCATGTTGGCTGCCGGCGACAGGTCGATCTCGCCGGCGATGATCACCATCGTCAGCACCAGCGCGACGATCGCCAGCTCGGAATAAAGCGTGAAGCTCCTGAGGATGTAGCTGATGTCGAGAAAGAATGGCGACAGCAGGCTGCCGGCGAACACGCCGAGAACCAGCAGGACGAAGGTCATCGTCTCGGGCCGCACCAGCAGCGTCTGCCAGCGCGGTCGCGCCGGAGCGATATCGGGTTGCCGCGTCGTTTCCATCGCGCTCATGCCCGCGCCCTCTTGAGGCTGACGATGCCCTGCTGCCGCACCGATCGGTCGATGACGAGCGCGATCAGGATAACGGCGCCGTAGATCGCCGCCTGCGACGTGCCGGGGATGCCGAGCAGCGGCAACGCCGCCGACACGCAGCCCAGCAGCAGCACGCCGAGCACCGTGCCGAGCACCGTGCCGACGCCGCCATTGATCGAGGCGCCGCCGATCACCACCGCTGCGATCACCTGGAACTCGAAACCCGAGCCGGTATTGGACGGATTCACGAAACCCCACCGGCTCGCATAGAGGATGCCGGCCAGTCCCGACAGCGCGCCGGAGATCGCGAACACCAGCAGCGTCACCTGCGTGACCTTGATGCCGCGCAGCGGCGCCGCCACCGGGTTGGACCCAAGCGCGAAGATCTGCCGCCCGACCCGGGTGTGCATCGCGAAAATGTAGGTCGCGATGGCCACGCCGAAGGCGATGAAGATGATCCACGGGATGCCGAAGATCGGCGAGGTCTGCGACAGCCCCTTCAGCTCCGACGGTATCCACTGCCGGTCGATCTGCTTGGCGTTCGAAATGATGAAGGTCAGCCCGCGATAAAGGCTCAGCGTGCCGAGCGTCACGATGATCGCCGGCAGCTTGAACAGCGTGATCAGCAGCCCGTTGCCCAGCCCGAGCAGCGCTCCCACGACGACCGAGATCGGGATCCCGCTCCACCACGGCAGGTCGAGGCCGAACCACGTCGCGTCGTAGCGGTAGAGCATCCCACTCACCATCGCCGACACACCCAGCATCGAACCGATGGAGAGGTCGACATGCCGCGCCACGATCACCAGCATCTGCCCCATCGCGCCGATCATGATCAGCGGCGTGAGCAGCAGGATGATGCGCAACTGGTCGAGCGTCAGGAACTGCGGCTTGAACGCCCCGACCGCGAGGCAGAACAGCACGATCATCACCGCAATGCCGGCTTCGCGACGCAGGAATATCTTGCGCAGGGTATTCATGCCGCCACTCCTTCGCGCGTGCTGCGTGGCACAGCGGCGTGCATCACCGCCTCCTGCGTCGCCTCGGCGCGCGGAATGTCGGCAGTGAGCCGGCCCTCCGACATCACCAGTACCCGGTCGCAGAGGGCCAGCAGCTCCGGCAGTTCCGACGAGATCAGCAGGATGGCGCGGCCCTGTGCCGCCAGTTCGCCGATGATCGAGTAGAACTCGGCCTTCACGCCGATATCGATGCCGCGCGTCGGCTCGTCGAGGATCAGCACCTTCGGGTCGGTGAGCAGCCAGCGCGCCAGGATCGCCTTTTGCTGGTTGCCACCCGACAGCTCACCGATCGGCTGGCGCAGCGAGGCGAGGCGGATGGAGAGCTTCCGCACCGCATCGTCGCCCATGGCCTTTTCCACCGCGCGACGGATGAACCCGCCCGGCGCAAGCTGCTTCGGCACGGCGACCGAAAAGTTCTGCTCGACCGACAGTGTCCGGAAAATCCCGGCAACGGCGCGGTCCTCCGGCACGAACGCGAGTCCGAACGCGATCGCCTGCGACGGGTCGGTGATCGACACCTCCTGTCCATCGATCGACACGCTGCCGCTTGCGGCCGGCGTCACTCCGAAGATCGCCTTCGCCACGTCGGTCCGTCCCGCGCCGACGAGGCCGCCCAGCCCGACGATCTCGCCCTTGCGCACCGAAAAACTGATGTCGCTGAACACGCCCGGCAGCGTCAGCCCCTCGACCGCAAGCGCCACCTCGCCGATGGTTGCCCCGGTCTTGTGCATGTATTCCTTCACCGGTCGGCCGATCATCAGCCGGATGATGTCCGCGTCGGTGAGGTTGCCGATCGTGTCGGTCGCGATCTTGTTGCCGTCGCGGAAGATGGTGACTCGGTCGCACAGCGCCCGCACCTCCTCGAGCCGGTGCGAGATGAAGATGATGGTGCGCCCCTCGTCGCGCAGCTTGCGCGCAATGGTGAACAGCGTCTCCACTTCGCGCGGCGTCAGCGGCGCCGTCGGCTCGTCCATGATGATGAGGCGGCTGTTCGAGGCCAGCGCGCGCGCAATCTCGACCATCTGCTGGTCGGCGATCGACAGGCCGCGCATCGGCCGCGTCACATCGATGCGGACGCCGAGAAGGTCCATCAGCCGGTTGGCCTCGCGCGTCATCTCGGCCCACGGCACGCGGCTGAACCAGCCGTCCTCGGCCGCACCGATCACCAGGTTCTCGGCCACCGACAGGTCGGGGAACGAGATCGGCTCCTGGTGGATCAGCGTGATGCCGAGCCGCTGCGCGCCGATCGGCGAGCCGATCTCGACGGCCTTGCCGCCGAGTTCGATGGTGCCGCGCGTCGGCCGATGCACGCCGGCGAGGATCTTGGCGAAGGTCGATTTTCCGGCGCCGTT
>JAEYYP010000053.1 GCA_023428425.1 Pseudomonadota bacterium | reverse complement strand
TTTTGGCCTACCCCTCAAATCCCACCATACCAGTCATAGCCATTGTCCTCCCAATAGCCGCCCTTACCCAATCCGAACGGTTTGAGGTCATCCACCAGCTCGATCGTGTGCAAATATTTCGGCTGCTTGTAGCCCAGCGCCCGTTCGATCCGCACCCGCATCGGCGCCCCGTTGGCAACGGGCAATGCAGCACCGTTCAACCCGTATGCGCAGATGGTCTGCGGGTGGAAGGCGTCGATGAGGTCGGAACTCGTGTAGTAGTTCACCGGCGCAGACAGCCCACCGCTATACTGGTCGTAGCAGTGGTAGAGAACGAACTTCGCCTGCGGCCTGACCCCGGCCTCGTCGAGCAATAGCGACAGGGGGACGCCCGTCCACTTGGCGATGCAGCTCCAGCCTTCGACGCAGTCGTGCCGGGTGATCTGGGTGCGGCTCGGCATGTTCTGCAGGTCGGCGAGGGTGTACTCCTTCGGCGTCTCCACCAGCCCCGTGATCCTGAGGCGATAGGCGGAGAAGTCGCCGTCGACCAATTGCTGGTACTCGGCCACGTTCGTCCGCGGATCGATGGTGCCGTTGGGCTTCTGCCCCTGCCGGATTTCGCTCTCGGCGAACTCCCGCGCCAAGGCCTGCTCGCCGACGAGTGCACGTTGCGCAGCATAGGTCAGTCCGTTGGCCCTCTCGAGGAAATCGCGCACCGGATGGTTGCGCTGGGCGAGGAAATCGAAGCTGTCGCAGCCGGTGAGCAGCAGCGAACCCGCTCCGGCCGCGCCGAGCCCCAGCAGCCGCCGACGATTGTAGATCAGTTCAGCCATTGGATTTGTCCTTGCTGTCGGGTTCGGTGCCGGGGCTGGTGCGGTAGTAGCCGGTGATCATCGAGCGCAGCTCGTTGATCGGCCCCGCCAGCACCACCATCGCGACATGCACCACAAAGAACAGCACCAGCAGCACCATGACGACGAAGTGGATGGTGCGCGCCGTCTGCCGTCCGCCGAACACATCGACCAGCCACGGCCAGGCGGCGTTCATCCCCGGCGACATGGTCAGCCCGGTCAGGATGATGAGCGGGAACAGGATGGCGAAGACCACGAAATAGGCCGTCTTCTGCAATGGCGTGTAGCTGTGCCCGTGCTTGAAGCGAAAGGTGATGTGGTCCCAGATGTCCCGGGGCAGCTCGCGAATGTCGCGGGGCTTGAGGATGATGTCGCGCCAAAGGTGCCGGTTCATCACCGAAGCGACGAGCCACACCACGAGCGCCCCGACCAGCACCCAGGCGAAAAAGAAGTGGATCACCCGCCCTGTCGCGAGATCGCGGAAGCTCGGGATCGTCGACCAGCTCGGAAAACCGACATAGTTCGGGTTGCCGCGCATCTCGCTCATGCCGAGCACGCCGGTGGTGTCGAACTTCTGACCAAGAATGGTGGTGAAGCCGCGCGGGCCCTCGGGCGTGTTCTCCGCCCCGATGCGCAGCACGGCATTGTCGAATTCAAACCCCGACTGCTCACCGATGTAGAGTGCCGGGTGCGCGTTCCAGATCTGCAGCCCGGTGAGCAGCAGGAAGAACAGCGCCACCACCCACACCCAGTGGGTCAACCGCGTGAAGATCGACTGCCGGTAGACCAGCGGGCCCTTCGGCTTCGCTGCGCGCTTCGGCTCGACCTGGTCCAGTGCCTGGTCCGTCATGATTATCCCTCTGGTCGCGCCCCGATCGCTACCCTCAAGCAACGGCCGATCGGAGCGCGAAGTGACCTTATCACGGACAGTTTACACTGCCGGCGCGAACATGCCGTCGATGCGCTGAGCGGCACGTTCCGGAGTTCGGCCGCCAGGCCCAATAGGTTACGCGGTCACGGCCAGTTGATTGCATCGCTCCGCAGTGTAACCTTCCGCCACCTCAGCGCGAATGACTCATCAGATGACTACGGCGCCGGATACCGAAGCGCGGCTCAAGCCCCTGATGCTCGCCGCCCTCGCCGGCGACAAGGCGAGCTATCGCGCGCTGCTCGCGGATCTCGGCGCGCATCTGAAGCGTTACTTCGCGCGGCGCCTGGCGAACCCGGCAGCCGCCGATGACCTTGTGCAGGACACTTTGTTGGCCATTCACACCCGCCGCGAAACCTACGACCCGACCCAGCCGTTCACGGCCTGGGTGCACGCGATCGCGCGCTACAAGCTGATCGACCATTTCCGCCGCTCGAAGCTCCGCACCACCCTCCCGCTGGAGGATGACGCCGCCGTTTTCGCCGCCGACGACGCTGGCAACGCCACCGATCGCCGGGATGTCGAGGCGGCGCTGTCGACCATCCCCGACCGTCCCGCCGATCTCATCCGTCAGGTGAAGATCGAAGGCGCCTCCATCGCCGAGGCGGCAGCGCGCACCGGCATGTCGGAATCGGCGGTGAAGGTCGCCATCCACCGGGGCCTAAAGGCCCTCACTGCCCGCTTTTCGGGAGGCGCCAATGACCGATGACCTGATCGACCGGCTCGCTGGCGACCTGCGTCCGGCGCGGCAGAGCGGCGTGGCCCGTCGGCTCGTTACCGGGCTGGGGGTCGGCGCGGCCCTTGCCGGGCTGGCGATGCTGGCCTGGCTCGGCCTGCGCCCCGACCTCGCAGAAGCCGTCTTCGGCATGATGTACTGGTGGAAGTTCTTCTACACGGCGATCTTCGCCGGGCTCGCGTTCTGGGCCGCTTCCCGCCTGGCGCGCCCGGGCGGCAGCATGCGGCGCCCCATGGTGGCACTCTTTGCCCTCATCGCCTTCGCCGGTGCCCTGGGCATCGCGCAACTGAGCATGGCGCCGCCGGGCCTGTCGTACGAACTGGTGATGGGCGGAACCGCCCTCGTCTGCCCGTTCTTCATCGTCGGGCTGGCCGTGCCGATCTATGCCGCTACGGCCATGGTGATGCGCCGCCTCGCGCCCACGAACCTCGCGGGAGCGGGCTTCGCCGCTGGCCTGCTGGCGGGCAGCGCCGCGGCCTGGATCTACGCCTTCCACTGCGGCGAAAGCGGCATGCCGTTCCTCGCCATCTGGTACACGACCGGCATCCTTTTTGCGGCGGCGATCGGCGCGATCCTGGGGAAATGGGCGCTCAGGTGGTAGGCGGCTCGGGTACCTCGACCACCCGGCCGTCCGCTTCGACCTTGACGTAGCCCAGCCCCGTGACACGGCCCTCGAACGACTGTGACCGTCGCGTGCGCGCCTCGGCCAACAACCGCTCCCAGTCGTGACTGAACAACTGCCAGAGCGTCGATTCCAGTTGCGCGGTGAAACGGCCCAGCGCCAGCCACTCGGCCGGATGCGCGAACTTGAGCTCATCCCGTTCCTCGAGCCGCTCGAACAGCTCGAACAGGATCAGCATCTCGTCGTCGGTCAGCGTGAGGGTGTGGCTGTCGTCGCCGCTGGGGAAGCTGTGCCCATTGATAACGACAGCCATCGGCCTACTCCGCTCGCGCCGCCCAGTTGACGCCGCGGCGGAGGATCGTCGCCATGTTGGGATTCTCGAACTCGGTCGCCCGGTGCCCGAGCGTCGAGTGGAAGACGCGCCCCGCGCCATACATCCGCTTCCAGACCACCGGCATCACCACGTCCTTGGTCCACGCGGCGTACTGGCCCGAGAATGTGGTCGTCGCCAGCACTTCGACCGATGGGTCCATGTGCATGTAGTACTGCTCTGACGTGTAGGGGAACGAGGCCGGAATGCCCTGCATGATCGGGTCGTCGGGCTTCGTCACGTCGACCGTGTAGTCGATGATGTTGCCCGGGTGCGCGACCCACTGGCCGCCGACGACGAACTGGTAGTCCACCGCATCGCGAAAGGCATCGCTCATGCCGCCATGGTGGCCGGCAAGCCCGACGCCGCCCTCGATCGCCTTCACGAGGTTGGCGAGCGGTTCCTTGTCGATCTTGCTCATCGTATAGATCGGGATGATGAGGCTGAGGTCGTGGATCGCCGGGTCGGCGAAGACCGCAGTGTCGGTCTCGACGCGCACTGAAAACCCGTCCTCGTGCAGCCAGCGCCGGTAGATCGCCGCGCATTCCTCCGGGTCATGCCCGTTCCACCCACCCCAGACGATCAAAGCACTGCGCATCGGAAAGACTCCCGCCTAAAAACCGGCGCGGAGAGTAGCCGAAACCCACCCTTAGTCCAGTGCGGAAGTCGAGGATCGCGTCAGGCCCCGGTGGCGAAGGCCCAGAGCTTGAGAAGGACGAAGTTCACGGCTGCCGTCAGGCCCAGCACGATCACCGAGCCGATGGCCGTCTCGATACCGAGCACCGTGTAGCAAACGAACGAGAACAGCGAGACCAGCGCGATGGCGCTCAGTTGCACCGCCACGTAGCGCGGAAATGCCTGCCGGTGCGCCGCCGTCGAGCGGAACGACAAGCGCCGGTGAAGAAGATAGACCGGCAGCACGAAGGCGGCATAGCAGAGCGCGCCCATCAGCCAGTCCGGCACCCCGGTGCGCAGCGAAATCATCGCCGTGGTGACGGCCGCGAGCGCCAGAGCTGCGCCGCCGCCGACCAGCACGAACCATCCCAGTTCGGTCGCCACCGGTCTCTCACTGACCTGCTCCAGCGAGTCGCGCATCAGGCTTTCGAGCGACATGCTCATTGTTACGTCCCATCAACCGGATATCCAGCGGCCGCATCATGCCCGGCCCACCTTGCCAAACCCTTGGTGCGCGCCGCTCGAAATGGCGAATGGTTGCGGCGAAATGAAGATCATCCTCCCTCCCCCTTCCCGTCGCCGATGAAGTTGCTAAGCTCCCCCGTCATCGGTGTTGCGTTCGTCGTCGCAGGGAGACGGCGTGTCGCTGTTGCGGCAGCGTAGCAATCCGGTGCGAGAAGCATCCGGGCCAATCGGATTCAAAGCCAAAGGACAGGGACATGAAACGACTTCTGTTGGGCGCGGCAGCGCTGGCACTCACCACCGGGTTCCCCGGTGCGGCGCAGGCCGAATTCTCGCTGCGCATCCTGCACATCAACGATTTCCACTCGCGCTTTGAGTCCATCACCGGCAGCGACTCGACCTGCAACGCCGAAGGCGAGGAAAAGGGTGAGTGCTTCGGCGGTGTTGGCCGCCTGAAGACCGCCATCGACCAGGAGCGCAAGGCGTCGAACGATGCGGGCGACAACGTCGTCGTCGTCTCCGCCGGCGACAACTTCCAGGGATCGCTCTTCTACACCCAGTACAAGAGCCAGATCGTTGCCGAATTCATGAACGGCATCGGCTTCGACGTGGTCGCCACCGGCAACCATGAGTTCGACGATGGCCCGGCGGAATACGCGAAGTTCCTCGCAGCGGCAGAATTCCCGATCATCGGCGGCAACTTCGACACCTCCGCCGATCCGGACCTGCAGGGCCGCCCGCGCGGCGTGATCGTCCTCAACATAGGCGGCGAGAAGGTCGCCGTCGTCGGCGCGACGACTGAGGAAACGCCGGAGATCGCCTCTGTCGGCGACGTCAAGTTCCAGAGCGTCAGCGAGTATGTCGGCGGCGCCATCGGTGCGCTCGAGACCGCGGGCATCAACAAGATCATCGTGCTCTCGCACATCGGCTACAATGTCGACCAGCAGCTGGCGGCGGCCGTCTCGGGCATCGACCTGATCATCGGCGGCCACACCCACACCTTCCTCGGCACCGGTCCGGGCGAAGGTGGCCCCTACCCGACCTTCGTGAAGAACCCCGACGGCATCGACGTTCCGATCGTGCAGGCCGGCCAGTACGCCAAGGTTCTGGGTGACCTCAAGGTGACCTGGGATGACGAAGGCAACGTGACCTCCGCCGCCGGCGCCCCGATCCTGCTCGACGCTTCGATAACCCCCGACCAGGGTTTCGTCGATCGCCTGGCCGAACTGGGTGAGCCGCTGGAGTCGCTCAAGGCCACTGTCGTCGGCAGCGCCACCGAGCTGATCGTCGGCGACCGCAACGTCTGCCGTGTTCAGGAATGCTCGATGGGCAACCTCGTGGCCGAAGCCCAGCTCGACCGCGTGGCCGACCAGGGTGTCACCATCTCGTTCGCCAACTCGGGCGGACTGCGCGCCTCCATCGATGCGGGCGACATCACGATGGGCGAAGTGCTGACCGTGCTGCCCTTCTCCAACACCCTCGCGACTTTCAAGATCACCGGCGCGGGCGTCATTGCGGCGCTCGAGAACGGCCTCAGCCAGATCGAGGACGTTGCCGGTCGCTTCCCGCAGGTCGCGGGCCTGAAGTACAGCTTCGACAAGACCGCGGCCGTGGGCTCGCGTCTCGTCGGCGACGTGCTGGTCAAGGACGGTGACAACTGGGTGCCGATCGACCCGGCCGCCGAGTACGGCGTCGTGACCAACAACTACGTCCGCGGCGGCGGCGACGGCTACGACATCTTCGCCACCGACGCCATCGACGCCTACGACTTCGGCCCGCCGCTGGAGCAGGTGCTGGCCGACTACATCGCCAAGCAGGGCGGCACCTACACGCCCTTCACCGACGGCCGCATCACCGACGCTTCGCCGGCCGCTCCAGCCGAAGCCCCGGCAGAGGCCCCGGCCGCCGAGACGCCGACCGCTCCGCCGGCCGAAGCTCCGGCCGAACCGGCGACCGAGGCTCCGGAAGCCGCGCCGGCTCCTGAAGCAGCCCCGGCTATGGAAGCGCCTGCGATGGAGGCTCCCGCGATGGAAGCCCCGGCTATGGAAGCCCCGGCCATGGAGGCACCTGCCATGGCTGCTCCGGACGCTGCTCCGGCGGCGAACTGATCGTCAGGCACAGAGACTGGAAAGGGCGCCCATGTGGCGCCCTTTTTGCTGCCCCGGCCTCCACCTTTCGCCCAACTTGCCTCCCGCACGCGGCGTTGCGAAGGTGTGGTTTGCAACGATCCAATAAGGCCGTACGCGAACGGCCGAAAATCATGTTCCAGGGATGAGATGACGAAGATCACCGGCATCGAGACCATTCGCACGCGCGCGAATGGCACGTGGCTGTTCGTGAAGGTGCTGACCGACCAGCCCGGCCTCTATGGCATCGGCTCGGCCTCAGACATGTATCGCTGCAAGGTGATCCAGACGGCAATCGAGACCATCGCGCCGCTGATCATCGGCCGCGATGCCTCGCAGATCGAGGACATCTGGCAGTCGATCTACACCTCGGGCTACTGGCGCAACGACTCCACGCTCAACACCGTGCAGGCCGGCATCGACATGGCCCTGTGGGACATCAAGGGCAAGGAAGCCGGCATGCCGGTCTATGACCTGCTCGGTGGCAAGACCCGCTCAGCCGTCGCCGCCTATGCCCACGCCTCCGGAGACACCATCGACGAACTCGAGGTCGACGTCCGCCGCTACTGGGAGGAAGGCTACACCGTCATCCGCTGTCAGCTCGGCCCCTACGGCGGCGGCGGCTTCATCGATCGCGCCAATGCCCGGGGGCCCAGAGACCACTGGCCGCA
>JAEYYP010000417.1 GCA_023428425.1 Pseudomonadota bacterium | reverse complement strand
ATTTCCTCACCCTTCTCATTCTCTGCCCGCTTCCACTCCTCGGTCTGCTGGATACCCTCGGCCTTCGACCGATCAAGTTCGGAGCGTAGGTGGGCGATTTCCTCATCCTTCTCTTTCTCTGCCCGCTTCCACTCCTCGGCCTGCTGGATACCCTCGGCCTTCAGCTGATCTAGTTCGGAGCGGAGGGACCCCAACTGGTCCTTAAGACCGGCGGCGATTCTTTCGCTCTCGTCCTTCGCCGTGGCCGTGCTGCGCAGTTCCTCGGCGGTCTGTTCCGCCTCCAGGCTGCGCTGAGCGAGCGCACTCTGGGTTTCCGAAAGGCGGTCGCGCAGGCTCGCGGCCAGCTGCTCGGCCTCCGCAGTTGCTGTGGCCTGGGCTTTGAGCTCGGTGCGAAGGTTGGCGATCCGCTGCTCTGCCGAAGCGTTTGCCTGAGCAAGGCTCTCGTTCTCTCCTCGCAGCTCGGCGACAGCCGCGATCGACGCGGCGTTGGTTGCTTCCAGCGCAACTGCATTGCTTTCAAGAGCCTTTTCAAGCGAGCGGACCTTAACGCCTGCGGCGCGCCCTTGGTCGACCAGTCGGGCGAAGGCGGGGGCGGCAGCGCTAAATTCGGCGCGGATCCTGTCGAGAGTCGAATAATCTCTAGAGTCTTCGCCGCTATTGGCCCAGCGCGGGAGGATGTCGAAGCTGTTCCGAACCCAGGCGGACAGGGTCGGATTGTCCAGCACGTCCTCGGGCCGGTCCATGTGGTGGCGGTGCGTGTCGGATAGGAAAGCATCGATTTCGCCAGCTGCGCGGTCGGAAAAGCGCGGCCACACCACGCCGAGCACCTTCTCGGCCCGCTCGGCTAGCTTGCTCCACCCGCGCATCAACTGGTCATAGGTCGAAATAATGCGGGGGGTTCCGCGCGACGTCACCTCGGAATCGAGCAAGTTGCGAAGCCACAGTAGGTGGCCGAGCGAAGGTTCGAGCCCGTCGCGCTTCTCTAGCGAGGCCGCAACTTCGAGCGGATTGCGCAGCGGGATCCAGACGAGCGGCCTGACGCCGTTCTCTTCTAGCACGTCGCGCCAGAACGGGAAGAGACGACAGATACGCGGATCCTTGAGCACGAAGAGGCGCGAGGAGCCGAACTCCTCCGCCAGCACCGTGCCGGCCTCCTCCGCGAACTGGGCCGCCTTCAGCGACTGCGACCAGCGCGGGTTGAGCTCCTGCCAGTCGTGCCAGGCCGAACCGGCCGAATCAAGGATGCGATCGTTGAGCTTGTACATGGCCATCGATTCCCAATAGCCGGGCTCGTTTGCGGCATTAGCGGGCATCAGCGTCTTGGGCAGATCGCAACCGAGCAGGCTGAGTACGCGCGATAGTGCACTGGTCCCCGAGCGATGCATCCCCAGTACGACGATGCACGTCCTGACTGATACGGGCCGCACGGCCATCGCCCCGGTTGCGGAAACAGCTCTACTTACCGCTCTTGCCATGTACCGACCATCCAACTGGTTACAATTCGCACTGCGCTACAGGAAAAAAGGCAAAATCTCAAATGCCACGTCGAGCAGGCGCTGAAGGCGCGGGTGCCGTGGGGACATCTCTTGTGCATCACCGAGCCTCGGCCGGTTCGTCCGGCAGGGCGGCGAGTGGTTTGAGGCTGGCGATTGATCTATCCGTAGAGACGATGTCCTCCGGGAGGCCGGCGTTTCGCAGCCGCTGTTTCAATGTCTCGACCTCAGCTTTCGTGGCCCCGAGCAGCCAGGTGGGCACGGGATCTTCGAAATCGTTTCTATCATGCCCCAGGAAGAAGCGTTCGTCGCGGAACATGTTCGCCATCGTCGCCCTGCCGCGAGGCGCCTTCTTGCGGTCGAACTCCGCCCGTGACTTCACCACGTCGTGGTTTAGGCGCCACGGCGCCCAGACGAGGCGGTCGCTCAATCCCGCGCCACGCTGGGGATGATCCACGAGTTCGCTGCCGTCGACCTGGATGGTCCGGTAGCCGCTGCGGATTTCAAAGAGGTGCGGATTGGTTCCCACGTCGTAGAACGCCCTACAGCGGACGATCGTCTTGTAGTGGAGGTTGACTAGCAGATCGTCCCCGGCGCGCCGCGTGAAGCGTTCGATCACCGGGCCTTCGGACGGCTCTGCACGGAAGGACGAGCCGTAGACGGCCCAGTTGAGGACGACGGCGCCGACACTCGCATCCAGTCCGGCGAAAAACGGCCGTATGGAATGGGCGCCCGCCGTCGGCACCATGAACTCATCGGCGTCGATGAAGGCGATCCAATCAGCCTTGCGCCTCGTCCGGCGCATGATGCGTGCATAGGCGGGAAGCTGCGGCGGGCGACCGGATTTTCCAGGGAAGGGCATGTAGTCGACCAGCCCGAGCGCCGCAAGCTCTATCAGCAGTTCGGTCGTACCGTCGTCGCTGCCATTGTCGGCGATGCAGAAGCGATCGATGCCGAGGACGCGGTGGAACGCGAGCCATTCGAGGATGTAAGGCGCCTCGTTCTTCATGATCGCACCGATCGCGAGGCTCATCGGTGAAGCTGTTTCAGACGGCAATCGAAACGTCCTCCCGGAGACGGGTTAGGTGCGGCGAATAATAGGGATCGCCTGCGAGATCCCAATGCCGGTGCATGTAGGCGACCTCGGCTGCATAGCGCTTGGCCTTGCCCGGACTGAAGTCCGCCCCGCGCGACACGCTTTCGAGGTGATAGAGCTCGGCGAAGGGCGTCCAGACGTTGAAGTAGCCGGCTCGCTCGACCCGCAGGCAGAAATCGACGTCGTTATAGGCCACCGTCAGGTCGGTCTCGTTCAGTCCGCCCACCGCCTCGTACACGGACTTGCGAACGACAAGGCAGGCCGCTGTGACTGCCGAAAGGTTCTGCACGACTTTCAGACGATCGCAATAGCCGGCATGCTCCTTCGGAAAGTGGCGGTAGACATGGCCGGCGACGTCGCCGATGCCGAGCACGACCCCGGCGTGCTGGATCGTGTCGTCGCTGTAGTAGAGCTTGGCGCCGACGCAGCCGATGTCCGGCTGGAGCGCCCAGGAGACCATCTCGCCCAGCCAGTCCGGCGCAATCACCACGGTGTCACTGTTGACCAGACCGATGATGCTGCCCCTCGCC
>JAEYYP010000407.1 GCA_023428425.1 Pseudomonadota bacterium | reverse complement strand
GCATGGGCATCCATGGCGTCCTTCACCATGTTGGTCCGGCGGTTGTATTCGCGCTTGAACTCGGTCGCGTTGAGCGTCGTCTTGTAGTGGTCGTAGGCCCAGATGTGATGCACCATGCCGTGGCCGGCAATGATGAGCTTGTCGATATAGGGCGCCGGCCGCCCGACATGCGCGTCGGAGGGACGGAAATAGCCTTCCTGGTGGCCGCCGAGACGGCAGACACCACCGCCCTCGCGACCGATATTGCCCGTGGCGAGCCCGATGTTCACCAGCGCGCCGATGACGCGGTAGTTGTCGTTGCCCCAGATGATGCCCTTCTCGTAGCCGGTCGCGCATTTGCGCCGCGAACCGTCCTCCTTCGGCTTGGCGATCCATTCCGCCGCCTTGACGATGTCTGCCTCGGAGAGGCCGGTGATCGACGCGCCCTCGGCGAGCGTCATCTTGCACTTGGCCCGCGCCATCTCGAACGAGCCGAGAGCTGCGGGATGGGCTTCGTCCTGCGGCACCGCCACGTCGCCCTGAAGGGTCGAGGCGGCGATGAAGTCCTTGTCCACCCAGCCCTGGTCGGCGATGTAGGTGAAGAGCGTGTTGAACAGGGCGAGATCCGTGCCGGTCTTGATCGCCAGGTGCAACACGTTCTCCGCGCCAGCCTCCACCTCGCAGGCGTTGGCGGTAACGGTGCGGCGCGGATCGACGATGATCACCTTGGCGCCGTTCCTCATGCCAGGAACCATGTGGTTCAGGAACAGGTTGGTCTGGCATTCGAGCGGGTTGGTGCCGACCAGCATGATCGTGTCGGCAAGCGTGTAGTCCTCGTATGCGTAGTTCAGCTCGTCGACGCCCATGTCGCGGGTGGAATGCACCTCCGAATTGTAAGCCGGGCGGTTGTGGATGCGGCAGTTCTTGACCTTCATGGAGCCGAAATACAGCTTCCCCGTGCCCCAGGTGTTTTCGTAGCCGCCGGCCGAGCCGCCGTGGTCGAACATGGAGACGAACAGGTCGTTCTCGTCGTCCTTATCGATGACGCGGGCGGTGACGCGCGCCACCAGATCGAGCGCGTCGTTCCAGCTGGTCGGCTGCCAGGTGCCGTAGCGCCAGACCATCGGCTCGGTCAGCCGCTGCTGCTGGGTACCTGTCTTGTCGGAGCGGCGGTTCTCCGCCATGCGCGCGCCGCGCACCGAGCCGAGGCCGGAGTTCACGACGCAGCCCTGGTCCGGCTTGATGACGAGGTGGACGTCCTTTCCGTCCTGCCTGACGATGTTGTACATCGAGGGCGCATACCAGGCCCCGGTCTCGGCCGGCTGCTGCTCGGCGAGGTTCACGCCGAAGGCGTTGGCGGCGGCGTCGGTGCCGCCCTGCCTGTTCACCGGCCAGGTATAGGCATGGTAGCCGCAGCCGACGATGCAGTAGTGGCAGGTGACATTGTGCTTCTTCGCATCCGCCGGGATGATCGGCAGGCGGTCTATGTGTCGCTTGTAGGCCATTGTTCCCTCCCTCAGAGCACGTTCGACAGGCGGCCGTAGAGAAGCTCGTCCACGCCCCCGGCGTAGATGTCGCCCTTTTCATCCACCCTCAGCGCGTATTGCGGCAGGTTCTGCGTGGCCTGGCCCCAGATCTGCTGACCGCCCGCCTCGCAGTCGAAGCGGGAATAGTGGCCGGGACAGTTCAGCGTCCGGTCGGCCGCGACGTAGTTGAGCGGAAAACCCTTGTGCGGGCAGATCGTCGAGAAGCCGACGATGTCGCCGTCCGGTCCGGCGCCGCCCTCGACCGCTGTGCCGAGCTTCAGGAGCACGCCCGGCGCATTCTCGTCCGGATAGGCCACGTCGAATGGCTCGTTCGGCTTGAGGTCGGCGACGTTGCCGAGGCGGTTCGACGGGTAGTCGAGACGCGCGAGCGCCACCTGGGCCCTGGCCGGCGCTGCCGGCAGGGCGACCGACGTGGCCGTTGCGGCAGCGGCAAGCGCGCCGCCGCGCAGAAACTGTCGGCGGCCGACATCGACCAATTTGTTGCACCTATCCATCCCATCCTCCCTGGTTCGCGACTGGGTACGCGGGAAGAGGTGCAAGGAGGGTGCCAGTCGCCAGGAAAGGGCCAACCTTCTGCAAATCAAGGGTCCTGTGGTAGACGCGAAATCGGCTTGTCCGGATTTCCGGACATGCTGCAGCGCCGTTGGTCCGGAAACCCGGACGCGTCCGAAAGTGCAGGATTCAGGTCGATTTTGATGACCTTGGGCGCTAGTCTGTCCGGCAGGGAGGATCGAGTTCTTGACTGCACCGTACCGAGCCACGAGCCAGGTACTGACACGCCGTTCCGCGCTTGCGCTCGCCGGCGGCGCTGCGGTCTCGCTGGCGATCGCGTCCGGCCGCGCCTCCGCCCAGGAGGGGTTCAAGTTCGGCCTGACGCCGGTCTTCCTGTCGAACGACCTCGAACTGCTGGCGCTCCTGCGCGCCTACCTCACCGAAGCGATCGGCGAGCCGGTCGAACTGGTCAGCCGGCGGACCTATCAGGAAATCACGGCGCTGCTCGTCGCGGGCCAGCTCCATGCGGCGTGGATCTGCGGTTATCCCTATGTCCAGTTCAAGTCGGAACTCGATCTCGTCGCCACGCCCTCCTGGCATGGCAAGCCGCTCTACCAGTCCTACCTGATCGCCG
>JAEYYP010000381.1 GCA_023428425.1 Pseudomonadota bacterium | reverse complement strand
GCGCAAGGCCATGCACGCCGCCTGATCCGGTGATTTGCGCCTCCCCATTGATCTGGATCAATTCCGTCCCACGCGCGCGCAACTAGGTTGCCCCCGACTCGACCAGGAGCCTTTGGGGGCCGCTTTGCAAAATCTGCCTTGGATCATCGTGCTGGGAGCAGGAGCGTTCTTTACGCTCGTTCTTTCCGGCCTTGGACAGGATGCCGCGTTCAGCGCGCATATGGGAATTATCGCCGCCGTGCTCGGCCTCGGCGCGGTAATCCTGCTACGTCGGCCGGATCCCGTGCCGGTACCAGCCGACACCGGGCCGGATGCGCCCACCAGCTATTTCGACGCGCCGATCCGCATCGGCTCGATCCTCACCGTCTTCTGGGGATGCGTCGGGTTCCTCGTCGGCCTCGTCATTGCGCTGCAACTGGCATGGCCCGAGCTGCACTTCGGTCCCTGGTTCAACTTCGGCCGCATGCGGCCGCTGCACACTTCTGCCGTGGTCTTCGCCTTCGGCGGCACCGCCCTGATGACGACGAGCTTCTACGTCGTGCAGCGCACCTCGCGGGCCCGGCTGATCAGCGACAACCTCGCCTGGTTCGTGTTCTGGGGCTACCAGCTGTTCATCGTCATGGCCGCCACCGGCTACCTGCTGGGCATCACGGAGAGCCGCGAGTACGCCGAGCCCGAGTGGTACACCGACCTGTGGCTGACGGTCGTCTGGGTCGCCTACCTGGTGCTGTTCCTCGGCACCATCATCAAGCGCAAGGAACCCCACATCTACGTGGCCAACTGGTTCTACCTTGCCTTCATCGTCACCATCGCGATGCTGCATGTCGTCAACAACCTCGCCGTGCCGGCAAGCCTGCTCGGCTCGAAGAGCTACAGCCTGTTCTCGGGCGTGCAGGATGCGCTGACGCAGTGGTGGTACGGCCATAACGCCGTCGGCTTCTTCCTCACTGCCGGCTTCCTGGGGATGATGTACTACTACATGCCCAAGCAGGCCGAGCGTCCGGTCTATTCGTACCGGCTGTCGATCATCCACTTCTGGGCGCTGATCTTCCTCTATATCTGGGCCGGTCCGCACCACCTGCACTACACCGCCCTGCCCGACTGGGCGCAGACGCTCGGCATGGTGTTCTCGATCATGCTGTGGATGCCCTCGTGGGGCGGCATGATCAACGGCCTGATGACGCTGCGTGGCGCCTGGGACAAGATGCGCACCGATCCGATCATCCGCATGATGGTCATCGCGGTCGCCTTCTACGGCATGTCGACCTTCGAGGGCCCGGTCATGTCGATCAAGTCGGTCAACGGCCTCAGCCATTACACCGACTGGACCATCGGCCACGTGCACTCGGGTGCGCTGGGCTGGGTCGGCATGATCTCGTTCGCCGCCGTCTACTTCATGGTGCCGCGTCTGTGGGGTCGCAAGCAGCTCTACTCGCTGCGGATGATCAACTGGCACTTCTGGCTCGCCACCACCGGCATCGTGGTCTACGCCGCGGTGATGTGGGTGTCGGGTATCACCCAGGGCCTGATGTGGCGCGAGTACGACGCCGAGGGTTTCCTCGTCTACTCGTTCGCCGAGACCGTGGCGGCGCTGCATCCCTACTACATCGCCCGTGCCTTCGGCGGCCTGCTCTACCTCGCGGGTGCCATCGTGATGGCGGTCAACATCTGGATGACCATCGCCGGCAAGGTGCGCAACGAGCGCCCGATGGTCACCCACACCAAGCTGCAGCCAGCCGAGTAAGGAGCAAGACCCATGGATATTCTTGGCAAGCACGGCGTCATCGAACGGAACGCCACCCTGCTCCTGACGCTCTCGCTGGTCGTCGTGTGCATCGGCGGCATCGTCGAGGTCGCCCCGCTGTTCTACCTGCAGAACACCATCGAGAAGGTGGAGGGGATGCGCCCCTACACCCCGCTCGAGCTGGCCGGCCGCAACATCTACATGCGTGAGGGTTGCTACGTCTGCCACAGCCAGATGATCCGGCCGTTCCGCGACGAGGTGGAGCGCTACGGACACTACTCGCTGGCGGCGGAGTCGATGTACGACCATCCGTTCCAGTGGGGGTCGAAGCGCACGGGGCCCGACCTCGCCCGTGTCGGCGGCCGCTACTCGGACGTCTGGCATGTGGAGCACCTGCGTCATCCGCAGGCGCTGGTGCCGGAGTCGATCATGCCGCGCTACGGCTTCCTCGCCGATACCGAACTCGACCTGAACATGATCCAGGCCGACCTGCAGGCGAACGCCACCGTCGGCGTGCCCTACAGCCAGGAGGCCATCCAGAACGCCCGGGCCGACCTCGTCGCCCAGACCACGCCGGATGGCGACAGCTCGGGCTTCACCGGCCGCTACGCCAATGCGCGTGTCGCCGACTTCGACGGCAACCCGGCCAAGGTCACCGAGATGGATGCGCTGGTGGCGTACCTGCAGATGCTCGGCACGCTGGTCGATTTCACCCAGTACGACGCCAAGTCGAACTACCGCTAGGAGGCCGGACCCATGGAAACCGTCCAGTACGACATGATGCGGCACTTCGCCGACAGCTGGGGCCTCCTCTACATGATGGCGATCTTCCTCACGGTCGTCGTCTTCATCCTCAAGCCGGGCGCCAGGGCGCACGCCGCCGCGGCCGCCCGCATCCCGCTCGATGACGAGCACCCCAGGAACGACGCCGAGCGCGGAGACCGCCAATGAGCGACAAGGAAATCGACGACGTCACCGGCACGGCCACGACCGGCCACGAGTGGGACGGCATCAAGGAGCTCAACACGCCCCTGCCGCGCTGGTGGCTGTGGACCTTCTACGGCTCTATCGTCTTCTCGCTCGGCTACATGGTCGTCTACCCGGCCTGGCCACTGATCTCCTCGGCGACGCCCGGCGTGATCGGCTATTCGAGCCGCGCCGAACTCGACAAGACCATGGAGGCGGCGACAGCGGCTCAGGGCGACCGCATCGCCCAGATCGCGGCGACACCTGTGGCCGAAATCCTCGAGGATCCAGAACTGGCGCGCTTCGCGACGGCGGGCGGCAAGTCGCTGTTCAAGGTCTACTGCAGCCAGTGCCACGGCACCGGCGCCACGGGCTCGGTGGGCTATCCCAACCTGAACGACGACGAGTGGATCTGGGGGGGGACGATCGATCAGATCCACACCACCATCACCCATGGCGCCCGCTCGGATGCCGATCCCGACACGCTGTTCAACCTGATGCCGAACTTCGGCGCGGAAGAGATGCTGACTACGGCGGAGATCGACGCGGTGGCAAAGGAAGTCGCCTCGTACTCGGGCATCGAGGGTGGCGTCGCCACGCCGGAGGGCGCCCAGCTGTTCGCCGACAACTGTGCCGCCTGCCATGGCGAAACCGCTGCGGGCATGCCGGAGGTCGGCGGCCCGTCGCTCACCGACCAGATCTGGCTCTACGAAGGCACGCTCGACGGCATCAAGGCGCAGCTCGGCCAGGCCCGCCACGGCGTGATGCCGGCCTGGGGCGCCCGCCTCGGCGACAGCGCGGTGAAGCAGCTCGCTGTCTACGTTCACGGTCTCGGCGGCGGCCAGTAGCACTGACTGGCAACCGCTCGGGTGGGGGGAGGCGACCGCAAGCGCCTCCCCTTTTCCTTTTGAGAGCGCCGCTCAGGTAGCCTCGTAGCGCCGGACGCTGATCCGGTCGGCGTGGCGCCGCATGTAATCTGTGTCGAACCCCACCTGCATCCGCAGCAGCAGGTCCATACTCACTCCGAAGGCCTTCTCGATCCGAAGAGCCATTTCCGGCGACAAAGCGGCCTTCTCGTTGACCAGGTCCGACAAGGTTGCCCTGCGCACTCCGAGAATCTCAGCTGCCTTGGACACAGGCAACTGCAGCTCGTCGAGAATCTCGTCGCGGATGAATGCTCCCGGATGAATCGGCCTCATCCCCACGCTCTCAATGCTCTGGGACATCAGTGGTAATCCTCCAGGTCCAGGTTGCAGATTTCTCCGTCCTCTACATCGAAGGTGATCCGCCAGTTTCCGGACACCGAAATGCTCCAGGTGCCCGCACGATCGCCGACCAATTGATGCACCCGCCAACCCGGCGGGCCGCTGATTGCCGAAACGTCGCCGGCATACAGCAACGCCGCCAGAATGTTCCGAACTCGCTTGATCTGGTCGGGCCGAACACCTCTTGCGTCGTCGGTCTCGATCAGGGCCTTCAGCCCTTTGTGTCGAGTGCTGCGAAACCTCATCAAGCGTATTGTACGGCATCACCGTACAATACGCAACTCGTACTCCAGCCTTGACCCAGATCAACCGCCCGCATCCTCCCGCGTGTGACAAGCAATCCGTCTCAACGGGACTCTCGGAATGCTTGCGGACCAAACACCTCCTGAACGGATCGACGTCGAGCCGGTCAATTCACCGAAGCAGCGCCAGCCGCTCTATGCAGCGCGCAAGAAGATCTTTCCGCGTGCCGTCAGCGGCACGTTCCGGCGCTTCAAGTGGCTGGTGATGCTGATCACGCTCGGCATCTACTACATCACGCCGTGGCTGCGCTGGGATCGCGGCCCCTATGCGCCCGACCAGGCCGTGCTGGTCGATCTCGAGGGTCGGCGGTTCTTCTTCTTCTTCATCGAGATCTGGCCACAGGAATTCTACTACGTCGCCGGCATGCTGGTGATGGCCGGCATCGGGCTGTTCCTCGTCACTTCGACCGTAGGACGCGCCTGGTGTGGCTATGCCTGCCCGCAGACCGTGTGGGTCGACCTCTTTCTTGCCGTCGAGCGATTCATCGAGGGCGACCGCAACGCCCAGATCAGGCTCGAAGCCGCGCCGTGGACCACCGACAAGGTGGTCAAGCGCGTGAGCAAGCACGCCATCTGGCTCGCCATTGGCGTGCTGACGGGCGGCGCCTGGATCTTCTACTTCGCCGATGCACCCACACTCCTCGTCGAAGTGGTCACCCTGCAGGCGCCGCTCGTCGCCTACTTCACCATCGCCATCCTGACGGCAACGACCTACACGTTCGGCGGCCTGCTGCGCGAACAGGTCTGCACCTACATGTGCCCCTGGCCGCGTATCCAGGGCGCGATGCTCGACGAGAATTCGCTCACCGTCACCTACAATGACTGGCGCGGCGAGCCGCGCAACCGGCACCAGAAGAAGGCGATCGCCGAAGGCAAGCCGGTCGGCGACTGCGTCGACTGCAATGCCTGCGTGGCGGTGTGCCCGATGGGCATCGACATCCGTGATGGCCAGCAGCTCGAATGCATCACCTGCGCGCTCTGCATCGATGCCTGCGACGACGTGATGACCCGCCTGGGTAAGGATCGCGGGCTGATCTCCTACACCACGCTCAACGACTACAACGCCAACATGGCGCTCGCCACCGGCACCGATGACGGTGCGGGCACCATTCAGCCGAGCCGCATCCGCGACGCCGCCGGCAAGCTGATCGACAGGATCAGGCACACCAGCTGGCGCTCGATCGTCCGCCCGCGCACCATCGTCTACTTCGTCGGCTGGAGCGCCATCGGCCTCGCGCTGCTGACAGTGCTGGCGCTGCGCAGCCCGCTGCAGCTCAACGTGCTGCACGACCGCAATCCGCAATACGTCATGCTGAAGGATGGCAGCGTCCGCAACGGCTACGAGGTCAAGATCCTCAACATGACCCCGACGCCGCGCATCATCGCCGTGACGATCGACGGCCTGCCCGGCGGTAGCATGTCGATGGTCGACAGCCGCGGCACCACCTCGCAAGCCATCTCGGTCGAACTCGAACCCGACAAGGTGCTGCCGCTCCGCCTCTATGTCCACGCCGATCCGACGCAACTCGAGAGCGCCAAGACGCGGTTCCAGATCGCGGTCAAGAGCGTCGACGGGCTCAGCGCCGTCGCCGATGTCAACTTCGAAGCCCCGGGGAAAGCCAAATGAGCCAGGCGCACACCAACAAGGGCGAGTTCACCGGTCGCCACATGCTGCTGCTGGCGCTGGGCTTCTTCGGCGTCATCATCAGCGTCAACGTCTTCATGGCCGTGGTCTCCTCGACCAGCTGGACCGGGCTCGTGGTCAAGAACTCCTATGTCGCGAGCCAGGAGTTCGAGGAAAAGCGCATCGCCCACGAGCAGCAGGTCGCGGCAGGGTGGCAGGCGGGCTTCACCTATACGCCTGGCGTGGTGCGCCTGATCGTCACCGACAGCGCCGGCAGCCCGGTGGATCTGGGTGTGGTAAACATGCTGATCAATCGACCGGTCGGTGGTCATGACGACCAGACCCTGACGCTCACGGCCTCGGCCGATGGCAGCTACACCGCCGCTGTCGTGCTCGGCGAAGGTGTGTGGGACATGCTGGCCACCGCCAGCACCAGCACCGGTCCGTTCGAACTGCACGAGCGCTTCAAGGTCGAGGGGGTGGCGCCGTGACCTGCTGCGTCCCAACGGCCGAAGCCGTCGAACTCAGCCAGCAGGGCGGTATCGAAACCGACGACGAGGCACTGCTGACGCTCAGCCGCAAGCTGGGCGACGGCACGCGCCAGCTGGAATTCGCGGTGCCCGATGCCCATTGCGCCTCGTGCATCCGCTCGATCGAAACCGGACTCGACGCGCTGCCGCAGGTAAGGTCGGCACGGGTGAACCTATCGAAGCGGCGCGTGCGGGTCGTGTTCGATCCGGACCTGGGGCAGCCGGCCGAACTGGCGCCGGCCATCCGCGCCTCGGGCTACCACACCTACGTGCTCGATCCCTCGGCGGACGAGGACGGCGACCCCGGCCTGCGCGAACTGGTCAAGGCGCTGGCCGTCGCCGGCGTTTA
>JAEYYP010000371.1 GCA_023428425.1 Pseudomonadota bacterium | reverse complement strand
CGAGAAGCCGCGCACGTCGCGCCAGGTATCCGGGCTGCCCATCTCGCCGGCGACGGTCGAGAACCGGATCAGCAGCTCTGTCTTCGCTCCGGGCTGGAACAGCGCCGCCTTCGTGTACCTGGACACGTCCGCCGTGGTCTCGAACACGCCGAACGCGCCGGCGCCCTTGGCATGCGGCTGGCGCTCGGGAACCTTCTCGCGGTTGAAATGCGCCATCTGCTCGAGGAAATGGACGTCGTGGAGCAGGATCGGGCCGTCAGCGCCGATGCTCAGCGAGTTGCGGTCGCTCGCTGCCGGCGCGCCGGTGCTCATCGTCGAGCCGGTGTTGCGGACGTTTTGGCGGTTGCCTTGATCTGACATGGTTTCTCCTGACAGGTCTGGGACGGGAGGCTGTCGCAAATTCATCGGCGCTGCCGGCGCCGATTCGCACCGGCAGCGCCGTTGGGCGAATGCGATTCGATCTTAGAGCAATGTCTCCCAAAGGTAGAGTGCGTTTCGGGAACTGGCCTATCTGTAGACCAGCCCGCCATCAATGAGCGGCGCCTGGCCGGTCATGTAGTCCGAATCGGGACCGGCGAGGAACGAGACGAACGCGGCAACGTCCTCGGGCGTCTGCGCCCGGCCGAGCGCGATGCCTTCCACATACTTCTTGTAGGAGACCCCGACCTCGGCTCCGGTGATTTCCGCGAAGCGCTTGTCGATCTCGACCCACATGTCGTTGCCGACGATGCCGGGGCAGTAGGCGTTCACGGTGATGCCGTCGCTGACATTTCCTGGGCCGCCGCCTGGGTCAGCGCCCGGACGGCGAATTTGGTCGCCGAATAGACGCCCAGCAGCGCGAACCCGTCATGGCCGGCGATCGAGGAGGCGCTGATGATCTTGCCCTTCTGCTTTCTGTCGCGGAACTTCTTCGGGGCGGCCTGAATACCCCACAGGACGCCCTCGACATTGACCTTGAGGATCTTTTCCACCTCCTGCGGCGTCACGTCGACGAGAGCCTGGACCTGTGGTCTGCCTCCTGAAAAGCTGCCCTCCGTGAAGTAGGCTATTGAGCCTGAGAGAGGACGTTGGAATGCCCCAGAAGAAGCACAAGCCTGAAGAGATCGTCGCGAAGCTGCGCCAGGTCGACGTTTTGTTGTCGCAAGGTCGGTCGGTTGGCGAAGCGGTCCGCTCGATCGGCGTGACGCAGTTTACGTATTACCGCTGGCGCAAGGAGTTCGGAGGCCTGAAGGGTGATCAGGTGAAGCGGCTCAAGGAGCTTGAGAAAGAGAACGACCGGCTGCGCAAGGCGGTGTCTGACCTGACGTTGGAGAAGTTGATCCTCAAAGAGGCTGCCTCGGGAAACTTCTAAGCCCCGCCCGTCGCCGTTGCTGCGTCGATCATGTGATGGCAAAGTTCTCTGTCTCGGAGCGTTTTGCCTGCACGGTTCTCGGTCAGCACCGTTCGACCCAGCGCAAGAAGCCCAGAGGTCGGCCTGATGAAGAGGCTCACCACCGACATCATCCGTCTGGCTTCCCGATATGGTCGCTATAGCTATCGCAGGATCACGCCGATGCTGCGATCCGAGGGCTGGACGGCTAACGCCAAGCGTGTCGAGCGTATCTGGCGGCGGGAGGGGCTGAAGGTTCCCCACAAGCAACCGAAGAGAGGCCGGCTCTGGCTGAATGACGGATCGTGCATCCGGCTTCGGCCCGAGCACCCGAACCATGTTTGGTCCTACGACTTCGTCGAGGGCCGGACCCATAATGGCAGGAAGTTCCGCATGCTCAACATTATCGACGAGTTTACCCGGGAATGCCTGGCAATCCGCATCGGTCGCAAACTCAACTCGACCGACGTCATCGACGTCCTGTCGGACCTGTTCATCCTGCGCGGGGTTCCCGGCCATGTTCGTTCCGACAACGGTCCGGAGTTCATCGCCAAGGCCGTGCGGGACTGGATCGTAGCCGTCGGCGCCAGGACCGCATTCATCGAACCGGGAAGCCCTTGGGAGAACGGCTACTGCGAGAGCTTCAACTCGAAGCTGCGCGATGAGCTGCTCAATGTTGAGATCTTCTACAGCCTCGCCGAGGCAAAGGTCATCATCGAGGCATGGCGGCGATACTACAATACCGAGCGGCCGCACTCATCGTTCGGCTACAAGCCGCCGGCACCGGATGCCATTATCTGGCCTGCGCCGCCGCGAGGATCGGCACCGTCATCTGCCCAGGCGATGGCCGAGAAGCCGATCATGCACTAAGAGTGAAACCGGACCACCTTATAGGGTCAGGCCACATTCGATGTTGCCAGTTTTGTGCGCCGGCGGGACCGAGATGCTAAAGCGCGCCGCCGACAAGATCGTGGCTCGCGCATCACTGAAACTGGGCGTCGGATCGTCGGGGGATGCGGCATGTCGCATCCGGTTAGTCACGGCATACAGAGTCACGACATCTGCTCCCAACAGACTTGGACCCGGAGCAAGGACGCTCTCATCTGGTCGAGATGCACACCCTGCTGCCAGCCAAGGTATCACGAGAAGGACCAGCAGAATAACCTGAACGCGCATAATGTACCAAGGCACCTTTCATGAAATCGAAAATCATATCGACGTATAATAGAAGTAATCACTTACTCGTATCAACCCCACAAGGCAACCTCATCCTCAACTCACCAAGGTGCCTCAGTCATGTCAGGCAAGCATCCAGCCAGGCTGCGATCAACCGGCTAAAGCTCGGTCCGATTGTCGCGACTATCCGGCGCTGGCAGCTTTGCTCAGCTTCCGTAAAGCTATCGGGAGAACCACGATCGCCTCGAAGCCCGACGATCTTCCCGGCCTCGGTGATTGCAAGGTGAGCTTTGATGAAATCCGGTCGGCAATGCTGGCGACGATGGCGAGGCCGAGCCCGCTGCCTTCCGTTCCGGCCGTCCCCCTCTCAAAACGGCGGGTCAGCTGGCCAAGCGCCTCCGCCGGCACGACGGGGCCGTCATTGGCGACGCGGAACGTGCCGTCCTCACTGAGGCTTACCGTGATCGGCTTGTCAGATGTGCCGTGCCGCAGGGCGTTCTCAATGAGGTTGCGGCCGATGATGCCAAACGCATCAGGGTCGAGGTCGGACATTACCGGGCGTTCCGGCAGGGCGAGCGCGATTCGGTTCGGTGCTGTCCTCTCGAT
>JAEYYP010000348.1 GCA_023428425.1 Pseudomonadota bacterium | reverse complement strand
GTGGAGGACCCCCGGCGAACTCGGTGACCCAGGGAGCAATCATCCTGAGGCGCGAGGGCGGACCAGCGGCGTGCGCGGCGGCTAGCTTCTGATCTGCCGGATGACGTCCGCTACTTCGGCGAATACGGCGGCGTAGGGGGCGCCTTCGCGCCACACCAGTCGCAGCGTTCGACGGGCGCCGGGGCTTTGCAGTGCCTGCACGGCGATACGGCCGTCTGTTGCTTCCTTGCGCAGGGCAATCGACGGCAGCAAGGTCACCCCCTGCCCATTGGCGACAAATTCCACGATGGTGGACAGCGAGGTTGCGGCGAAGGTGCGTCGACCGGCCTCGCGCTCCAAGCCGCATGCGGCGATCGCCTGGTCGCGAAAGCAGTGCCCCTCATCGAGAAGCAGCAGGCGATCGCCAGTCAGGGCGGCCAGCGATACCGGCGCGCCGGTGACCTCGGCGGCAGGCGACGCGAGCACGAACTCGTCGTCGAAGAGTTCGGCCACAACCAGCTTCACGCCACCTGACGGCGGGGGCGTCGCAATCAGGGCGACGTCGATGCTGCCATCGCCGAGCCCTTCGATCAGCGCATCGGTGCGGCTCTCGCTTACGGCGAAACTGAGGTCCGGGAGGCCCTGCATCAGGGCCGGAAACACATCGGGCAGCAGGTAGGGCGCGACAGTCGGAATCAACCCGAACCGTAACGCACGCTCGGGGCGACCGCGCTTGCCGGCGAGGAATGTCTCGAGCCCTTCGGCCTGTTCCACAATGCGCCGTGCGCGCTCCACGAACTCCCGCCCCAGCGGCGTCACCCGCACCGACTTGCCCAGACGGTCGAACAGCGGCGCCCCGCAGACTTCCTCCAACTGGCGGATCTGCTGGCTCAGGGCGGGTTGCGTCACATGGCAGCGCTCGGCCGCCCGGCCAAAGTGCCCGGTTTCCGCCAGTTCGAGCGCATAGCTCATCTGTCGCAGCGTCACATTCATAATCTCATCTTATCGCGCTGGTTAGAACAATCAACTTGCCTAATTGAGCAAGCAGACTAGAACGGTTCCAAAATATCAGGAGACTGAAGATGGATGCGTCGAACGAAGGCAATGGCGGCAAGTGCCCGGTTCCCCATGGCGGCAGCCGCGGCCGCTCCAACCGTGACTGGTGGCCCACTCACCTCGACCTGTCGGTGCTGCACCAGCACACGCCGGCCGCCAACCCGATGGGACAGGATTTCGACTACGCGGAGGCGTTCGCAAAGCTCGACCTCGCCGCGCTGAAGGCCGACCTCACCGCGCTGATGACCGACTCGCAGGACTGGTGGCCCGCGGACTTCGGCCACTATGGTCCGCTCTTCATCCGGATGGCGTGGCACTCGGCCGGCACCTACCGCGTGGCGGACGGGCGGGGCGGTGGCGGTAAAGGCCAGCAGCGCTTTGCGCCGCTGAACTCGTGGCCCGACAACGTCAACCTCGACAAGGCGCGCCGCCTGCTCTGGCCGATCAAGCAGAAATACGGCAACAGCATCTCCTGGGCCGACCTGATGATCCTCACGGGCAACGTCGCGCTCGAGTCGATGGGCTTCAAGACGTTCGGCTTCGCCGGCGGCCGCGCCGACACCTGGGAGCCGGCCACCGACATCTACTGGGGCAAGGAAGGCAGCTGGCTCGCCGACGAGCGCTACTCCGGTGAGCGTGATCTCGAGAACCCGCTCGCCGCGGTGCAGATGGGCCTCATCTACGTCAACCCGGAAGGTCCGGCCGGCAACCCCGATCCCCTCGCCTCGGCGCGCGACATTCGCGACACCTTCGCCCGCATGGCGATGAACGACGAGGAAACGGTGGCGCTGATCGCCGGCGGCCACACCTTCGGCAAGACGCACGGCGCGGCGGAAGCCACGCATGTCGGCGTGGAGCCGGAGGCAGCCGAGATCGAGAACCAGGGCCTCGGCTGGGTTTCCACCCATGGCACCGGCTTTGCCGGCGACGCCATCGGCTCGGGCCTCGAAGTCACCTGGACGACGACGCCGACGCGCTGGTCGAACAACTTCTTCTGGAACCTGTTCGGCTACGAGTGGGAACTCACCAAGTCGCCCGCCGGGGCCCACCAGTGGACGCCCAAGCACGGCATGGGCGCCAACACCGTGCCTGACGCGCATAACCCGGACAAGCGCCACGCCCCGGCCATGCTGACCTCCGATCTCGCACTTCGCTTCGATCCGGCATACGAGAAGATCTCGCGCCGCTTCTTCGAGCATCCCGAGGAGTTTGCCGACGCCTTCGCGCGCGCCTGGTTCAAGCTCACGCACCGCGACATGGGACCGCGCGCCCGCTACCTCGGCCCGGAGGTTCCGGCCGAAGAGCTGATCTGGCAGGACCCGATCCCGGCCATCGACCACCCGCTGGTCGACGCCTCCGATATCGCTGTTCTCAAGACCGAGATCGCCGCGACCGGGTTGACGGTTTCGGACCTCGTTTCAACCGCCTGGGCCTCGGCCTCGACCTATCGCGACAGCGACATGCGCGGCGGTGCGAACGGTGCGCGCGTCCGCCTCGCCCCGCAGAAGGACTGGGAGGTCAACCGTCCGGCCGAACTCGCCCGCGCTCTTGCGGCGCTGGAAGCGGTGCAGGCCAAGTTCCAGCAGGGCGGCAAGAAGGTGTCGCTGGCCGACCTGATCGTGCTGGCCGGCGGCGTCGGTATCGAGCAGGCGGCGAAGGCGGCCGGCCTCGACATCACCGTGCCGTTCACGCCGGGCCGCATGGATGCCTCGGCCGAACAGACGGACGCCGCGTCGTTCGCGCCGCTCGAGCCGGTTGTCGACGGCTTCCGCAACTATGCCCGCGGAGCGCAGCGGCTTTCGCCCGAGGAAAACCTCGTCGATCGCGCCCAGCTGCTCGGCCTTACCGCCCCGCAGATGACGGTGCTCGTCGGTGGCCTGCGCGTGCTCGAAGCCGGCAAGCCCGAGCATGGCGTGTTCACCAAGCGACCGGGACAGCTGACGAACGACTTCTTCGTCAACCTGCTCGACATGCGCACCAAGTGGAAGGCGGCTTCGGACGACCACAGCGTGTATCAGGGCGTCGACCGCACCAGCGGCGAGCCGCGCTGGACCGCGACGCGCGTCGACCTCATATTCGGCTCGCACAGCCAGCTGCGTGCGCTTGCCGAAGTCTACGGCCAGTCCGATGCGACGGAAAAGTTCGTCAACGACTTCGTCGCGGCCTGGGTCAAGGTGATGAACGCCGACCGCTTCGATCTGCGGAAGTAGTCGCCGGCCTACCTCCCGGGAGCCACAGGCAATTGGATATGGCCAGAGTACCACTGATCACCTCCCCCATTGCGGGGGAGGTAGCGTCGCCAGGAGCGGTAGCGACGCGGCAGAGCTCGGAGGGGGGTGTGACTGAGGTCAATTTGAGGACCCCAGCCTCGGTTGCACCCCCTCCCTACCTTCGCTACGTGCGCTGGCGCGCCCGAGCTTCGGTACCCTCCCCGCAAGGGGGAGGGTGGCCAGTGGCCAGCTCCATCCAGAGGCGATAGCCCTGCGGGGCCTGGAGAGGTTGCGACGCGCGGTTCAGGCAGCTGCCTTGACCTCGAGCGACCGCCCTTCCTTCAGCACTCGCGCGTACCAGCCAAGTTCGTCGAGCATCGGCGTGGCGGTGGGCACCAGGTAGGGGAAGTCGGCAAAATCCTTGCCGTCGAAGAGCATGCCCTTCATCGGCTCCCAGCCGATATGGACGGCGGCCTTGGTCGGGACCATCGAGAGTTCGATTACCAACCCGCGCAGATGCTCCACGGCCCGCGCGCCGCCCACGGAGCCATAGGCCACGAACGCCGCCGGCTTCCGGGCCATCTCGTCGTTGATGTAGGTCAGCGCGTTGCTGAGCACCGCCGGCACCGTGTGGTTGTACTCGGCGGTCATGAAGATGTAGCCGTCGAACTCGGCGATCTTGTGCACGAAGCGCAACTGCTCGGGGTCCGTCAGCGGCACGAAGCGCGGCGAGCCCACCGCGTCGAACATCGGCAGCGCGAAATCCCGCAGGTCCACCACTTCGAAATCCGCGTCGGTTCGCGACTTGACGATGTCGAGCAGCCAGCCGGTCGCGCGGTCGGCGAAGCGCGCCTGGCGCGTGGTGGAAAGGATGATGCCGATTTTCGGCCGGGGTGAGGGGGTGGTCATGCTGCTGCCTTGCGAAAGAGAGTTCTGGGTAGCCACCAACAGAGACCTAGTCACCGTCAGTAACTGACGCTATGTATGTGCCTGCACGAGAGCCTCGCAAGACGGCACCATTTTCTCACGGAGTCACCCGATGGAAACCTTCACCCCGCAGCCCACGGCGACGCAGACGCAACGCTTCGAGGATGAGGCGCCCCGCGACTTCGAGGCGTGCAAGCAGGCCATCGTGCCGGTGAACGACGTGCTGGCGCAGATCGGGGGCAAGTGGACGATGTACATCATCATGGCGCTGAGCCATGGCCCGCTCCGGTTCTCGGAGCTGAAGCGCAAGATCGATGGCATCTCGCAGAAAATGCTGACCTCGACCCTGCGCGACATCGAGAAGGACGGCTTCGTCTCCCGCAAGGTGACGCCCAGCATCCCGCCACGGGTGGACTATGCGCTTACCGCGATGGGCGTCGAGCTGCGCGAGCCTATCTTTGTCCTCACCCGCTGGGCCAATCACAACAACGCGCGGATCGCCCAGGCGCGCGAGGCCTTTGCGGCACGCGAGGCGGAGGAGAAGCGGCTGGCGTGGTAGCGCCGCCTCAAAGTCGCGGCACCGCTCCCTTGCGCGCGATGAAGGCGATTTCCTGCAAGCTCAGCACCATCGGCTCCGTGCCGAGGTGCTCGGGCAGTGCTGCGAGAATCGCCGCGATCACTGCCTCGGTGTCGCCGCCGCGGGCGCCGACCTGATCGGCCAGCGGCGTGCCGAGCACCAGGCCGCGAACGAAGAGATCAAGGTCCGGAACCACCTTCTCGATACGGTTGACCGATATCTCAACGCTGGAGAAACCCGCCTCCAGCAATCCCGACTTGATCGGGTCGATGGCGCTGCACGAGCCCTGCGTGGCAAAGAACTGCGGAGGATCGTCGGGGAACAAGTCGCCGACCACGCGGTGACACACGGCGGCGAACGAATTGAAGGCGTGGCTGTCCCACACGCTGACGAGGTAGTGGCCGCCATCCTCCAGAACGCGGTAGGCAGTGCGATGGGATTGCTCCTTGTCGGCGAAGAACATCATGCCGAACTGGCAAACCAGCAGATCGCAGCACTCGTCGTCGAAGGGGAGGCTCACCGCGTCGGCCGTCTGCAGGTTCACCGGCTCGCCGCGCGCGAACTTGCGCCGCGCCAGCTCGATCATCGGGGCACTGAGGTCGGTGGCGATGATCTTCGTCCGGCCGGGGAGAGCGTCGCGCAGCGCGCGGGTTAGGATGCCGGTACCGGCCGCAGTCTCGACAACCAGCTTCGGGGCAAGAGCCTTGACGCGCTGCGCCATGCCGGCAGCAAAGTCGGCGAACAGCGTCGGCCCCAGGCCGCGGTCGAAATAGTCCGGGGTCGCCCCCGCGAAACTCAGGCTGTCGTTGTCCATCCGGAGGCTCCTCGTGACTGCAAGTGAACCGTGGTTAGCACGGACCGGCACCCTGCCCTAGCCACGGTTGCCGGGCTGCGGAGCTCCGGTTCGGTGTCAGCTCTCGGTGTCGAGAAGCTGCCGCCAGGTCCGCACCTGCACTTCGTCCCCTGCCCTGACAATGCCTTCGCGCTCGACCCAGGCAACGAGGCCCCGCCTGTCCTTGGCCGCCTTGACGAAGCCGAACTGGAGATCCGGGCGGTCGGGTATGTGAGCCATGATGGCGGCACCCGACTTGCGGCAGGGATCATTGTCGCCATCGATGCGCAGGGTGGCGCCCGAGGGGAAGATGAGCAGCGTGCGCGGCGGCAGCCGCGTCAGGTTCGGGATGCCGGAGAGGCACAGATTGGCGCCGATCCAGGCCGGATCGAGGCGGTCGATGTTCAGCTCGGCGGCGACCTGCGTCAGTTCCTCCGCGCCGACGATGGAGACCTGGCGCTCGTTGCGCATCGGGGTGCCGCGCCGATACCACGGCTCCCGCGCCCCTGCAGGACGGACTAGGCCCTCGTGCCGGTCGCCGGCAATGCCGGCATAGGTCAGGACAAGCGCGTCGCGCGGCGTGGAGCCAACGGCCGATCCCTCGACGACCCAGGTGCCCTCTACACCGGCAGTCAGCGTGCGGGCCGGAAGCGACTGCATCAGACCGGCGGGGTCGCCGTGGCTGCCCTGCGGCGGCGAACGATGGAATCGGCGGTGTAGACGGCCAGCGACAGCCAGATCAGCCCGAAGCTGGCAAGCCGAGTGGCGTTCAGATGCTCGCCGAACACCACCAGCGCGAGCACGAAGGCGATCGAGGGCGCGATGTACTGCAGCATGCCGATGGTGGTGAGGCGCAGGCGCTGCACGGCGTAGGCGAACATCAGCAGAGGAACGGCCGTTCCGGGCCCGGTCAGCATGAGCAGGAACAGCGAGTAGGGATCGGTCAGCGGGCCGAGGTTGCCGTCGCGGACGGTGGTGAAGGCGATGAACGCCAGGGCGATGGGCGAAAGCACCAGCGTCTCGACGAACAGGCCCGACAGCGCCGTGGCCTTCGCGGTCTTGCGAAGGTAGCCATAGATGGCAAAGGTGATGGCAAGGGTCAGCGCGATGATCGGCACGGTGCCCAACCCGACGGCCTGGATGGCGATGGCCACGCAGGCGATAGCGACCGCCACGGCTTGAACCCGGTTGAGCCGCTCGCCGAGCAGGACCATGCCAAAAGCGACGTTGACCAGCGGGTTGATGAAGTAGCCAAAGCTCGCCTCGAGTACCTGGTTGGTTTCGACGGCGTAGACGTAGATCAGCCAGTTGGCGGCGAGGAACAGGGCGGCGACGGCCATGCGCATGGTGCTGGCGCGGTCGCGCAGGACGGCACGAACCTCGGAGGTACGGCCAGCCACGATGAGGATGACGCCGACGAAAAGCAGCGACCAGAGCGTACGGTTGGCGACCACGGTGGTCGCACCGACGTGGCGCAGCAGGTCGAACAGCAGAGGCAGGAAACCCCATAGCAGATAGGCCGCGAGGCCAACCGCGAGGCCGCTGTCGGAGGATCGGGTCTCGGTCGAGGATACGGACGCCAAGGGCAGGCTTTCGGCAGGAGGTGATGCCGGATGTACCAGCGCGGGGAGCACGGCACAAATGAGAGTTTGTTATGTGAGCCATGGGCGGGGCTGATGGGGAAATCGCCGCCCCGCGAGAAAGCCAATCGCCGGCTGGCTTGAGCGTGATCAAACCATTGCCGCACTGGTGCGTTCACACTGGGCAAATCCACAAGGAGGACATGATGAAAGCCAAGACCACCTGGATCCTCGTCGCCGACGGTGCGCAGGCCAAGGTTTTCGAGCACATGGGGCCGGGAAAGGGCCTCAGGGCCATTGATGACCTGATGTTCGAGCAGGAGCCGCTACAGGCCCAGGAGATCATGGCCGACCGTCCCGGACGCTCGTTCGCTTCTGCGGGATCGGCGCGCAGCGCCATGGAGTACTCATCCGATCCGGTGCAGGTCCGCGAGCGGCGCTTCGTCGAGAATGTCGCCGAAGAACTGGACAAGCAGTTGCAGAAAGGCGCGTTCGACCGGCTGATCATTGCGGCGGCACCAACGGCGCTCGGTGACCTTCGACCGGCGCTCAGCAAGGGGTTGAAGGACGTGGTCATGGCCGAACTGCCCAAGGACCTGACCAACGTGCCCACGCCGAAACTCGAGGGGCACTTCGCCGACATCCTGGCGGTCTGACGCGGACCTCGATCCGGCGCCGCTCCGGTGCCGGGTCGAAGGTGAACGCCACGGCAGGGAACGGTTCAGGACCACCCGGCAAGCTCTCTCCATCGTTGCGGTGCTACCGCATCCACACAGGAGAGAACTATGAGAAGCGTATTGATTTCGGCCGGGTTGCTGTTTGCCGTGATGGCGGGCCAGGCCGTCGCGTTCGAGCACAATGACCGGCCGAGCTGTTACATTTACGTGCACGGCCAGTGTTTCCCGCCGGGCCAGCCACCGGTGTGCAGCCAGCCCGACTATGAAGAAGAACTGGACGAGTGCGACGGCTACTACCCGTCGATCGGCAAGCGGCCGGGCGGGCTTGTCAGCAACCCCGGCACGAGCCCGGGCAAGCGTCTCAACTAACCAGCGGGCGGCGACGGCGGGACATCAATCCTCGTCGTCGTCGCCGACATCGCCCTGCCCCGTGACCGCTTCGAGGAACTCGATGAGGAGCGGGTTGAAGAGGTCGGGGCGTTCGAGGTTGGGGAAGTGGGCGGTGTCTTCGAGGACGACGGCGAAGGCGTTCTCCAGTTCCTCGCTCAGGTCCTCATGACGGGCGACGATATCGGGCATATCGAGATCGCCGACGACCAGCAGCGTGGGCGCGGTGATGGCCCCGAGGTTATCGACGGCGTCGTCGCGCTCCTCTTCTTCCGTCAATTCGGGGTGGTTGAGGTGGATGGCGTTCATCCTGAGGAAGAGGTCGCGCGCCTCGCCTGAAACGCGACCGGATTGGCTCAGCGGACCATCGAGCCAGAGGTGGGCCTCGATGCGGTTGACCGTGTCGAGGTTGCCGCGCTCCCGCGCGTACTCGAGGGCGTCCTCGAGGTCCGCGGCTTCCTCGGGGACCTCGCTGTCCTCGGCGCCGGTGATGGCGGTGCCGACGAGGACGAGGCCGATGGTGCGCTCGGGATGCTCGATGGCGAAATCGATGGCGAGGCCGCCGCCCATCGACGAGCCGACGAGGATGGCGGCGTGGACGCTGAGGCCGTCGAGCACAGCTTCGAGGTCGACGAGGTGGCTGAATGGGACGTTGCGCGTCTCGGTCTCGCCGTAGCCGCGACGATCATAGGCGATGACGTGGTAGCCCTCGTCGGCCAGGTCCTGCAGCTGCGCCCCCCACATGCGACGATCGGTGACGCCGGAGTGGAGGAAGACCACGGGGATGCCGAAGCCGTCTGCCTCGCCGCGGATGATGGCGCCGTCGAACGGGATCTCGAAGGGGGACGTGGGCATGGCGAACTCCGATACGCGCGAAGGTTTTCGCCTAGCACCCGCCGTCGCGGCTGGCTAGGGCGCCCCCCTGCCCTCACCGCACGGCGACGATGAACAGGCGGGGGAAGCGCAGAAGGACCTTGCCGTCGGTGGTGCGGGGATAGGCTTCGGCGATGCGGGCGACGTACCGGGCGAGGAAGGCCTCGCGGTGGTCGGGGGTGAGCGGATCGATGAAGGGGCGAAGTCCGGTGGACTTCACCCACTCGACGATGGCTTCGGGACCTTCCAGGACGTGGTTGTAGGCAGTGTGCCAGATGTCGAGGCGGCTCGCGACGGGCTTCAGGGCATCGTAGTAGGTGCCGACCGGGGGCAGCGGCTGGCGGGCGGCATTGGCGAGCTGGGCGGCCCACGGCCCGTCGGCGGCGGTCTCGCGCATGAGCACGTGGCTGGGCGCGGCCATGTTGTCGGGCATCTGCACGGCGAGGACGCCGCCCGGTGGCAGGGCGGCGGAGACGCGCGGGAGCTGGGTGAGGTGCTCGGGCACCCACTGGTAGATGGCGTTGGCGAAGACGAGGTCGGTGCGGGGATCGGGCGTCCAGGTGGTGGCGTCGGCTTCGGCAAAGCTGGCGGCGGGGAGGCGATTCCGGGCCTCGGCCAGCATGGCGGGAGAACTGTCGAGGCCGGTGACATGCGCCTCGGGCCAGCGTTCGGCGAGAAGTTCGGTGGAGTTGCCGGGGCCGCAGCCCATGTCGATGACCGTGGTTGGGGCGGCAAGCGGGACCTGGGCGAGGAGGTCGCGGGCCGGGCGGGTGCGCTCATCCTCGAACTTGAGGTAGGTGGAGGGGGACCAGTCAGCCATTGCGCGCTCCTCGTTTGCGCCCGGCTTAAGCGAGGCGGGGCGCGGCGTAAAGACGGGCGGCTATGCTTCAGCGGCGAGATTTGATATGCGCTCCGCCGACAGCGTCACCACCATTTCGAGCCGACTGGAGCCTCCCTTGTCTACGATCCTCAAGAGCCTGCCCAAGGGCGATAAAGTCGGCATCGCGTTTTCGGGTGGGCTCGACACCAGTGCGGCCCTGCTCTGGATGAAGCTGAAGGGTGCCAAGGTTTACGCCTACACGGCGAACCTGGGGCAGCCGGACGAGAGCGACTACGACGAGATTCCGAAGAAGGCGATGGATTTCGGCGCGGAGGGCGCGCGGCTGGTCGATTGCCGGACGCAGCTGGTGCATGAGGGCATCGCGGCAATCCAGTCGGGCGCGTTTCACATTTCGACGGGTGGCATCACCTATTTCAATACCACCCCGCTCGGGCGCGCGGTGACCGGCACGATGCTGGTTTCGGCGATGAAGGAAGATGGGGTCAACGTCTGGGGCGACGGCTCGACGTTCAAGGGCAACGATATCGAGCGCTTCTACCGCTACGGGCTGCTGACCAACCCGAACCTGCGCATCTACAAGCCGTGGCTCGACCAGGCGTTCATCGACGAACTGGGCGGGCGCTCGGAGATGTCGGCGTTCCTCACGGCGCACGGCTTCGCCTACAAGATGAGCGCCGAGAAGGCGTACTCGACCGACAGCAACCTGCTGGGCGCGACGCACGAGGCGAAGGATCTCGAGAGCCTCGACAGCGGCATCAAGATCGTCAACCCGATCATGGGTGGCGTGAAGTTCTGGCGCGACGACGTGGAGGTGAAGGCCGAGACGGTGGTGGTGCGGTTCGTCGAGGGGCAGCCGGTGGCGCTGAACGGCCAGACCTTTGCCGACCCGGTGGCGCTGTTCCTCGAGGCCAACGCCATCGGCGGACGGCATGGCCTGGGGATGAGCGACCAGATCGAGAACCGCATCATCGAGGCCAAGAGCCGCGGCATCTACGAGGCGCCGGGCATGGCGCTGCTGCACATCGCCTACGAGCGACTGGTGACCGGCATCCACAACGAGGACACCATCGAGCAGTACCGCATCAACGGGCTGAAGCTCGGCCGCCTGCTCTACCAGGGCCGCTGGTTCGATTCTCAGGCACTGATGCTGCGCGAGACGGCGCAGCGCTGGGTGGCCTCGGCGGTGACCGGCGAGGTGACGCTGGAGCTGCGCCGCGGCAACGACTACTCGATCATGAACACCGAAAGCCCGAACCTCACCTATGCACCCGAGCGGCTGAGCATGGAAAAGGTGGAAGACGCGCCGTTTTCGCCGGCCGACCGCATCGGGCAGTTGACGATGCGCAACCTCGACATCGCGGACACGCGAGCGAAGCTGGACCTCTATGGGAAGACGGGGCTGATCTCGGGCACCGAGGGTGGGGAGATGTTCCGGATCGAGGGTAAGAAGGAGTAACTCCTTCAACCGCCTTTGCTAGCGTCCGCGCATGAAACTCGGTTTAGAGGAATCGCGGGCGACTCACGACAGCGGGTCTCAACAGGCCCGCGTCTGGACCGAGCGTTGGGTGGCAGACTGGATGTTCTGCCCCAACTGTGGTTCGCAGATCCTGAGCCAGTTTCCCGCCAACAGCCCAATGGCCGACTTCTTCTGTCCGGCGTGCTCAGACCAATACGAGGTCAAAGCCAAGAACGGAAAGTCGTTCGGCAAGTCGGTGGCCGATCTATTCGAAGACACGGCACCAAGTAACACTTCCTACTCCGTACTCTCCCACCGATAAAGGACGTCCGGCTGGCCGTGCTCGTTGCCCCTGCCGTCGGTGTGCTCGATCGCGACGAAGCCTTGGCGTTCGTAGAATTGGCGGGCGGATCGGTTCTGCTGGAAGGTCCAGAGGCGGAGTTCGGGGAACTTCGACTTGGGGATGGCGAGGAGGGTGCGGCCGAGGCCGTGGCCCTGGTATTCGGGCAGGATGTAGAACTGTTCGATCCAGCCATCGGCGAAGGCGATGAAGCCGGCGAGGTCGGGGCCGAAGGCGCCCCACATTTCAACCTTCGGGAACAGGTGATCGCGGACGAAGGCCGCATCCTCATCGGGCGTGTGCAATGCTTCGAAGGTCGGCAGGCGCTCGTCGAAGGAGCGGCGCATCACCATTGCGGCCGCGGCCGTATCGGCAAGCGTCAGTCGACGGATATCTGCGATGCTCGCCTCCCGAAAGGAGGCCGCGCGGGGCGCGGCCTTCGGTGTCATCAGCGCGTCAGGCGCTTGTAGCTGACCTTGTGGTTGTTCACCGAGTCGGCGCCCAAACGCCTGATCTTGTCCTGTTCGTAGTCCTGGAAGTTGCCTTCGAACCATTCGAAGTGGCTGTCGCCTTCGTAGGCGAGCATGTGGGTGGCGAGGCGGTCGAGGAACATGCGGTCGTGGCTGATGATCACGGCGCAGCCGGCGAATTCCTCCAGCGCCTCTTCGAGGGCAGCGAGGGTCTCGGTGTCGAGGTCGTTGGTGGGCTCGTCGAGGAGGAGGACGTTGGCGCCAGACTTCAGCATCTTGGCGAGGTGAACGCGGTTGCGCTGGCCGCCCGAGAGGTTGCCCACCTTCTGCTGCTGGTCGGAGCCCTTGAAGTTGAAGGCCGAGGTGTAGGCGCGGGAGTTCATCTCGCGCTTGCCGAGCAGCAGCAGTTCGTTGCCGCCGGAGATTTCCTCCCAGACGGTCTTGTTGGGATTGAGCGTGTCGCGCGACTGGTCGACGTAGCCGAGCTTGACGTTGTCGGCGACGCTGATCTTCCCCGAATCCGGCGTCTCCTGGCCGGTGAGCATGCGGAACAGCGTGGTCTTGCCGACGCCGTTCGGGCCGATGACTCCGACGATGCCGCCCGGGGGCAGCTTGAAGGTGAGGTTGTCGATGAGGATGCGATCGCCATAGGCCTTGGTGACGCCCTCGATGTCGATGACGTTGTGGCCGAGACGCTCGCCGGGCGGGATGATGATCTGCGCGGTGGAGGACTGGGTGCGGGCTTCGTTGATCTTCACCAGTTCGTCGTAGGCGCGGATACGGGCCTTGGACTTGGCCATGCGGGCCTGGGGGGACTGACCCATCCACTCCCGCTCGCGCTCGAGCACTTTGGCACGGGCTGCGTCCTCGGATTGTTCCTGAGCGAAGCGCTTTGCCTTGGCGCTTAGGTAGGCCGAGTAGTTGCCCTCGTAGGGGACGCCGCGGCCGCGGTCGAGCTCGAGAATCCAGCCCGTGACGTTGTCGAGGAAGTAGCGGTCGTGGGTGATGATCAGTACGGCGCCGGCGAACTCGCGCAGGTGCTTTTCGAGCCACTGCGTGGTTTCGGCGTCGAGGTGGTTGGTCGGCTCGTCGAGCAGCAGCAGGTCGGGCTGGCTGAGCAGCAGGGCGCAGAGCGCGACGCGGCGCTTCTCA
>JAEYYP010000329.1 GCA_023428425.1 Pseudomonadota bacterium | reverse complement strand
GGGTAGCGCAGCTTGGGCGAAGCCCTAGCGGAGCTAGGGAGGGGGTACAGCCGAGGCGTGGGTAATACCCCCCTCCTAGCTGCGCTATGCGCTGAAGCGCCAAGCTCCGCTACCTCCCCCGCAAGGGGGGCGGTGACGATGTGGCTCCGTTGTGCCCCACTCCGTCCCACGATGCCGTTTTCGTGAATGGGTGTAACGCCTGCGCCTATGAGCACGTATATATGACGCATACCAAATCACGGAGAGCTTCATGACGACCACTACCGAGCGGGCAGTCCTCGCTGGCGGGTGCTTCTGGGGCGCGCAGGAGCTGCTGCGCCACAAGGATGGGATCATCTCCACCCGCGTCGGCTATTCCGGCGATGACAAGTTCGCCAACGCCACCTATCGCAACCACGGCGACCACGCCGAGGCGGTCGAGATCATCTTCGATCCCAGCCGCATCACCTACCGCGACATCCTCGAGTTCTTCTTCCAGATCCACGATCCCACGACGAAGAACCGCCAGGGCAACGACGTCGGCCGCGCCTATCGCTCCGCCATCTTCTACGAGAATGCCGAGCAGAAGGCTGTCGCCGAGGAGACCATCAAGGACGTCAACGCCTCGGGCCTGTGGCCCGGCAAGGTGGTGACCGAGCTGCAGCCCGTCGGCCCGTTCTGGCAGGCCGAGCCCGAGCATCAGGACTACCTGCAGCGCATCCCCAACGGCTACACCTGCCACTGGGTGCGCCCGAACTGGAAGTTGCCGAGGCGCCAAGCCGCCTGAAGCTACCATTGATCGAGACGGGAGGGCGTCGGGCAACCGGCGCCCTTCTTGCGTTCGGGGCGCGCCCGCCGCATATCTCTGCGACCACCACCGAATCCGGGAGACCCGCCATGGCCATGGCCGCGCATGAGATCGAGAAACGCATCATCGCCGCGATCCCCGACGCGAAGGTGGAAATCCGCGACCTCGCCGGCGATGGCGACCACTACGCCGCCACCGTCATCTCCGAGACCTTCCGCGGCAAGACCCGCGTCCAGCAGCACCAGATGGTCAATGCCGCGTTCGGCGCCGACATGGGCACCGTGCTGCATTCCCTTGCCCTGCAGACCAAAGCCCCGGACTGACCCGCGTGCGAGGACTCGCTTTCCTGCTGCTGATCCTCGCCATCGCCGGCACGACGGCAGGATTGTTCGGCATCGCCTACGCCTTCTTCGAGGATCAGGCCGCTCTCGTGCCCAGCCTTGCGCTCATGGTCGCGCCCTGGGCGATCTGGCTGCCGGTGCGTCGCATGGCCACGGCGCAGGGCAAGTCGGCCTTCGAGGCGGCTCTCGAGACGATCCAACCCGACAACGCCAACTGGTACGACGGCTCCGGCCTGGCGCTGGATCGCACCAACGGCAAGCTGCTGGTCGGCAACCGGGGCGCAGTGGCCGTTCATGCGCTCGGCGACCTCACCGAAGTCCAGTTCGTCCCCGAGAGCGCCGGGTCGGTATCGGCGGCCGGCATGAGCAACGCGGGAATCCTCGGCGTCATCCTCGCCCTGTTCGCCATCGGCTCGGCAACGGCCGGCCACCTCGGCGGCGGGCTGTTTCTCACCCTGGCCGGACGGAAGTGGCAGGTGTCCGGTATCGCCAGGGACGAGGCGGAACTCTGGATCGAGGCATTGAAACCGGTGGCGCCGCAGGCCGTATTCAAGGAGCACGCATGACCCGCATCGTCCTGTTCGATGTCGATGGCGTGCTGGTCAACGGCTACCACGCACGACCCGAGAAGCACGTTCGCTGGAACGAGAACCTGCTGGCCGATCTCGGGGTCGATCCCGACAGGTTCAACGCCGAGTTCATCTACGATGTCTTCGTCAAGAAGGTGATCGTCGGGCAGATGTCGCTGCTCGAGGCACTCGAACGCACCCTCCCCGGCCTCGGCTATCGCGGTCCCGCAATGGCCTTCGTCGGCTACTGGCTCAACCACGACAGCAACGTCAATGAACCCGTGCTCGACATGGTGCGCCGGCTGAAGGTGGCGGGCGGCAGCCGTTTGTTCCTCGCGACGAACCAGGAGCACATGCGGGCCCAGTGGCTGTGGCAGCAGCTGAAGTTCGGCGAGGTGTTCGAGGACATGTTCCACTCGGCCCGCGTCGGCCACGCCAAGCCGGCGAAGCCCTATTTCGACTGGGTGAACAACCGCCTCGGACCGCAGGCCGAAAAGCCGCTCTTCTTCGATGACCGCGAGGACATCGTGAAGGCAGCGCGGGCGTCCGGCTGGGAGGCGGTGCTGTTCAACGACATTACGGATGCCACCGGGCATCCTTGGATCGCGGAGCGCCTGGAGTGAGTGAATATGTCCTGGTCGAGCGAACCCCCACCGTGCGGGAGTATTGCGACCTGCGCCTCCGGGTCGGGCTAAGCGCCAAGACCGAGGAAGCAGCCGCCGCCGGCCTGCCGAACACCCGCTACGCCGTCGTGCTCGAGCATGAGGGCGTCGCCATCGGCATGGGCCGGGTGATCGGCGATGGCGGCACGGCGTTCCAGATCACCGATATCGCGGTGCTGCCCGAGCACCAGAAGCGCGGCCTCGGCAAGCGGATCGTGGAGGCGCTGGTCGACTGGCTCCGGGCCACGGCCCCGAAGTCGGCGTATATCAGCCTGATCGCCGACGGCCCGGCCAAGGACCTATACGCCCAATACGGCTTCAAACCGACGACGGAGCACGGGTCGATCGGCATGTACATCTGGATCACCTGAACCATGCGGATGCGACCCTTCGGGCGCACCGGTGCCGTGGTCTCCGAACTCGGCTTCGGCTGTGCCGGCTTCTGGGGCCGCGCCGTGTTTCCCGAGAAGCGGGCGGTCGCGCTGGTGCACCAGGCGCTCGACCTCGGGATCAACGTCTTCGATACCGGCGGCAGCTATGGCGGCGGCGTGGCCGAAACGCGGCTGGGGCTGGCGCTGAAGGGTCGCGACACGAGCCGCTTGCTCGTCGCCACCAAGGCCGGGCCGGAAAAGGTCGGCGGCCGCGTCGTGCGCGACTTCTCGCCCGACGCCGTCGAGGCAAGCCTGAAGCGCAGCCGCGAACGTCTCGGGCTCGAGACCATTCCGCTGTTCCAACTGCACGGCCCCGAGATCGGCGAGATGACCGACGCGCTCTTCGAGCGGCTCTGGCAACTCAGGGCGCGCGGCTGGTACCGCTGGCTCGGCCTCAACAGCTTCGACCACGCCCCCCTGGCGTGGGCCATCGACAGCGGCCGCTTCAACAGCGTCATGCTCGACTACAACCTGCTGCGGCCCGATCGCGCGAGGCTGATCGAGGCAGCGAGAGGGCGCGGCATGGCGGCAATCGCGGGGATGCCTCTGGCGATGGGCCACATCGACCGCCAGGCCCTCAAGCTCCGCCGCCCGTCCGACCTCTGGTACCTCGCCCGCGGCCTCGCCTATCCCCGCCACCGCGCCGATATGATCGCCGGCCTGCGCTATGGCTTCCTGCGCGAGATCGACGGCTGGACCCCGGCCCAGGCCGCGCTGGCCTGGGGGCTCGCCAACGAGAAGGTCAACGTTGCCGTGGTCGGCACGACGCGACCCGAGCACCTCGCCGAGCTTGCCACGGTGCCCGGCCGGCAACTGCCCGCTCCCCTCATGTCCCGTATCGCCACCGCACAACATCGGCACTAGCCGATGGAGCATCTCGACAGCGCCGCCTCACAGGATTATCTACGGGGTCAACGGGGCGGCATGTTCGCCCGCAGCAAAGGCATACCGACATGACCGACATCAACGCGCAGATCGACGAGCAGGTGAAGAGCAACGACGTGTTCCTCTACATGAAGGGCACGCCCGACTTCCCGATGTGCGGCTTCTCGGGCCGCGTCGTGCAGATCCTCAACTACCTGGGCGTCGACTTCAACAGCGCCAACGTGCTGGAAGACCAGGAACTGCGCGAGGGCATCAAGTCCTACACCAACTGGCCGACCATCCCGCAGCTCTACGTCAAGGGCGAGTTCGTCGGCGGCGCCGACATCGTCACCGAGATGTTCCAGGCCGGCGAACTGCAGCAGCACCTGACAGACAAGGGCATCGCCGTCACGCAGAGCGCCTGAGTTCGGCTCTCTCCCTAGCCTTGAAATCGGCCGCGTAGCGGAGCTCCCGCAGCGGCCGAACGCGCCGGGTGGCCTCGGCATAGATCGGATGCGCCTTGTACGCCGCGAGCGCCGCCTCGTCGGCGAACTCGGCATAGACGACGACGTCCACATCGTTGCCGAACTGGTCCACCTTGGTGTTCCGCACCACCTCGAAATGCTCCGAGTGCGGTATCTGGCCCAGCAGTTCCAGCCCCTCGACGATGCGGCTGAGATCGGCCGGGTCCTTGGCGGTGAAGAAGACGATGTGGCGGATCATTTGATCTCCGTCAGGTAAGTCGCACGCTGCCCCTCATATAGGTGCTTCACGGCCCCCGCACACCACGCAATCACGTTGCGTGATGGGCCTCATCACTGGAATGCGTTTCCTGCATGCCTGGTCCGGGTGTAGCGTCCGGCGGCTCTTCGAGGTGCTGAATCATGTCGTCCGTCACCGCTTCCCGCTCCATTGCGATGCCGCTGCTGCTGCTGATCGTCGCCGGCTGCCTGCTTGCAGCCGTGACCAACGGCATCCGCACCAGCTTCGGCCTCCTGACCCTGCCGATGACCACCGACCTCGGCCTGACCCGGGAATCGTGGGGCCTCGCCCTCGCCATACAAAACCTAGCCTGGGGCGTGGCGCAGCCTTTCGCCGGGGGCCTTGCCGACCGCTTCGGAACCGCGAAGGTCATTGTCGGCGGCCTGCTGATCTACGCTGCGGGCCTCGCCCTGATGGTGGTTTCACCCGACGGCACGACGCTCAGCCTCACCGCCGGCGTGCTCACCGGTGTCGGTATCGCCACCTCGAGCTTTTCGATCGTCATGGCCGCCTTCGGCCGCAGCGTGCCGCAGGAGAAGCGCCCCCTCATCTTCGGCGTCGCCACTGCCGCCTCGAGCTTCGGCCAGTTCGCCTTTGCGCCGATCGGGCAGGCCTTCATCCAGAACTTCGGCTGGCAGGCGACGCTCATCTACGCCGCAGCTCTGCTCGTGCTCGTCATCCCGCTCACCTGGGCCCTGCGTGGCCGCACCGAACACGCTACCGGGCAGGCCGACCTCAAGTTCATGGAGGCGCTTTCGCGCGCCTGGGGCTACGGGTCCTACCGGCTGCTGGTGATCGGCTTTTTCGTCTGCGGCTTCCACATTGCCTTCATCAACGTGCACATGCCGGCCTATCTGGTCGAGTGCGGCCTGTCGCCCGACGTGGGCGGCTGGTCCATCGCCGTCATCGGCGTGTTCAACATCGCGGGGTCGCTGCTGGCCGGCTGGCTCGGCGGCAAGCTGCCCAAGCAGATGCTGCTGGCGAGCATCTACGTGAGCCGGGCCATCGCCATTGCGCTGTTCATGCTGTTCCCGGTGACGCTGACCAGCGCCCTGCTCTTTTCGGCAGCGATGGGCCTGCTCTGGCTGTCGACGGTGCCGTTGACCGCCGGGCTCGTGACCTTGTTCTTCGGTGCGCGCTACATGGGCATGCTCTACGGCATTGCGTTCCTGTCGCACCAGGTCGGTTCGTTCCTCGGCGTCTGGCTGGGCGGCTATGCCTTCGACACCACGGGTTCGTACAGCATCGTGTGGTACCTCGGGATCATCCTGGGGCTCGGCTCGGCCGCCCTCCACCTGCCGATCAAGGAAATCAGCGCCTCGAGCTTCCGCCTCAAGCCCGCCACCTGATCGCGGGGAACCAGACGATTGTCGCAATCACATTTGCGCTTTCAAAGGTTGCCAAACCGGACCTAAGGGGGCATGGTCCCGGCCTTCCCGGGCCCTCCCCCTCCCGGCCTGACGAGATTCACATGACCGATATTTCTGCCAGGTCGCGGGACATCTCCCGCGTCGAGTTCATCATCCTTGTTGCCGCGCTCATGGCGCTCAACGCCCTCGCCATCGACGTGATGCTGCCGGCGCTCCCCTACATGGGCGAGGCGCTTGGCATCGCCAACGAGAACGAGCGGCAACTGGTGGTCGGTTTCTACATGTTCGGTTTCGGCATCGCCCAGCTGGCATTCGGTCCGCTGACCGATCGCTTCGGCCGCCGCGGGCCGCTCTTCGTCGGGCTCGCCATCTACCTAGTCTGCGCCTTTGCCGCCGTGTTCGCCCCGAACTTCGGCGCCCTGCTGGCGCTGCGCTTCGTGCAGGGCATGGGTGCGGCCGGCACGCGCGTCATCGCTACCGCCGTGGTGCGCGACCGCTTCGAGGGCCGCGAGATGGCCGAGGTCATGTCGCTCACGTTCATGATTTTTATGGCCATTCCCATCATCGCACCGGGCATCGGTCAGGTGATCCTGCTGACCGGGCCGTGGCAGTACATCTTCCTGTTCATGGGCGGCCTTGCCACCGTCATCGGCCTGTGGGGCTTCATCCGCCTGCCCGAGACGATGCACCCGGAATACCGGCGGGCGCTGAGCTTCGGATCCGTGATCGAAGGCTTCCGTATCGTGCTCTCCAACCGGCTGGCGCTGTTCTACGGCCTCGCCGGTACGTTCCTGTTCGGGGCGATGTTCGGGTTCATCTCGGCGAGCCAGCAGATATTCGTCGAGCTCTACGGGCTTGGGCCCTATTTCCCGGTCGCCTTCGCGGTGATGGCCGGCACCATCGCGGTAGCGCAGTTCATCAACTCCCGGGCGGTGCGCCGGGTGGGTATGCGTCGGCTGGCGCACACCGCCAACCTGGCCTATCTCGGGATGGCGCTGATTCTGGTCGTCGTGGCGCTGATGGGCCCGGTGCCGTTTCCGCTCTTCTTCGGCATCCTGATGGTCATCCAGTTCTTCTTCGGCTGGGCCGCCTCGAACATGAACTCGCTGTCCATGGAGCCGCTCGGCAGGGTGGCCGGCACGGCCGCTTCGGTATTCGGCTTCACCCAGACAGTCGGCGGTGCACTGATCGGCACCTACATCGGCCAGCACTACGACGGCACCCTCGTGCCCAACGCCATCGGCTACGCCTCGATGGGCGCACTGGTGCTGGTTTGCGTGCTGATCGCCGAAAAAGGCAAGCTGTTCGGCGTCGGCGCCCAGTACGCTCCCCCCCAGCCGGACGCCGGCCACTGACGAATCGGCGCGACTGCGCGATCGCGTCGAGAGCGCAAGTCAAATCACATGACATCCCACGGCTCTGCCCAATTGCGGCACAACCGCGGCAACAGCTAGGATTCGTCCCATAAGCTTTGCGCGTGTTGTTTCGCGCTGGTCGATACTGAGGCCGGATTGATGAACCGTATAAGCACTACTGTGCTCGCACTTGCCGTCGGGATGACAGCATTGTCGTTCGCAGGGGCCGCACAGGCAGCCTGCGATGTGACCGGTGGCACCGCGACGACCTTCAAATGCGACGCAACAGGCGTCAACGTCCGCGTCGACTCGGGTAGCGACGTAATCCTTGATGTCACCGACATGGTCATCGAAGGCGACGACGACAGTGCCGGCTACATCACCTACCACAACAACAGCGGCGTGCCGTCGAACCTGACGCTCAACATCGAGAACACCTCGATCGACTCGCCGGCCTATCTGGGCGTCTATGCAGCCACCGGCGACCTGGACCAGGATGAAGACGAAATCTTCTCGCCGGGCGATCTGACCCTTACCATCGACGAAGCGAGTTCGATCACGGCCTGGGACGCCGGCATCTACGCGCGCTCCCACGATGGCGGCGACGTAAAGGTAACCAACTACGCCGACATCTTCGCGGGCACCGTGAATGAAACATTTGGTGGCGTCGGCATCAGCGCGGTCGCCGATGCTGGCACGGTTACGCTCGAAAACTACGGCGATGTGACCAGCTACACCGGCCGCGGTCTCTATGCCGACGGTGGCTATGTCCTCGGCGCGGACCTGGCTTCGATCTACAATGAAGGCGACGTGAACGCGTTCGGCGACGCCATCCGCGCCATCGCCGGCGGCAGCTTCGGGACGGACGCCGAGATCATCAACTACGGCACCGTCACAGGTACGGACCGACGCGGCATCGTCGCCTGGTCGGCCTCGGGCGACACCAGCATCGAGAACTACGGCGAAGTCACCTCATACGGCGGTCAGGCCATCTATGGCATGGCCGAGGCCGGCACTGTGACCATCACCAACGACGCCAGGCTTCGTGTCATCGACCTGGATACAGAGGCGGATGACCTGAACGACAGCTCCTTCGCCGGAATCCAGGCCGAAGTGACCGGCACCGGCGACATCACCATCGAGAACCTCCAGGATGGCGACATCCTCACCTACGACCACGGTATCGTCGCCAACACGGGCAACGGCAAGGTGACCGTCTCGAACGAGGGGCTGATCGTTTCCGGCAGAACCGGCATCCTCACTGTGTCCGCCCACGACGACGTCGTCATCGACAATTCCGGCAGCATCTTCGCCGATGGGACCGGGTACGAGGCCGGCGCGATCGGCGTGATGGGCGATAACCTCGGCGCGATCGCGATCCACAACAAGATCGGCGGCGTCATTGCTGCCAACACGGAACTGGCATTCATCCCCACGACCGCATGGCTCGACAGTGCGAGCCTCGAGGACCTGACCGCTCTCGCTGTCGATACTTCGCTCAACTTCGCCGTCTCTACATATGTTGATGCGGCTGACAGCGTCACGGTCACCAACGATGGCACGATCGTCGGCACCATCGCGCTCGGCGTCGTGGACGAAGGAAGCCTGGGCACCGGGCGGATCGAGAACAATGGCCTGTGGGTGACCAGCTACATGAACGGCCTGGCGGACAGCGATGGCGTTATCGCCAATGCCGGCCGCATCCACAGCCTCGGCTCGTCCATGTTCTACGGCAATGTCGAGAACAGCGGCGACATCGTGGTGACATCGCTCGGCGAAGCGGCCACGGAAATGGCCCCCGGCGTAGCCATGATCGTCGGCGACTACGCCGGCAGCGGTGACGCACGCCTCGTGCTGCAGTGGCCCGATGAGAGCATCGTCGGCTACATGCCCTCCCTCATGGTGATGGGTGAAGCGACTGGTGAGACCGAGGTGGTCATCGGCCGGGGCGACGCACTGGCGAATTTCGCCTGGGATGGCACGCAGTCCTTCGCCGTGGTCCAGGTTGCCGGCACCGACCTGGCGGACGCGAGCCACTTCTACATGGAGGACCAGTCCTACGGGATGCTCAACTTCAAGCTCGTCTACGACGACAGCGACGGGCAGACCTGGTATCTGGCGCTCGACGCCATCGACGGCGTCGAAGCGCTGGCCGAGATTCCGTTCGCCGCCCGCAATCTCTACAAGCTCGCCACCGAAGGTGTGACCGACCGGCTGGACGAACTCCGCAACGGCAACGGGGGTAACGGCACGAGCAGCGCGCCGCTCGGCTATGCGTCTACTGCCGACGATCCGGTCACCGTGGCCCTCGCCCTCTACGAGCCGGCCCGTCCCACCACCAGTGCCTGGGTCAAGACCACCGGCCGCTACGGCCAGAGCGCCGACTACGACACGCTTTCGGGTGTGATCGAGGCCGGCATCGACACCACGATCGAGCTCGGCTCAGGTACCGCCGCCATCGGCGCATTTGGCGGCCTCGGCGCCTCGCAGGTCGATTTCGACCTCAACGACAGCCGAGCGACCCTCACCGGCCCGCTGGTGGGCGCCTATGCCAACTACGCGACCGGACGCGCCTTCTTCGGTGCCATCGCCGCCGTCCAGACGCTCGACGTCGATGCGACCCTCTCGGGCGCCGATACCAGCTTCGGCGGCATCACCTATGGCGGACGCATCGATGCCGGCTACCGCTTCGGAGACGAGCTGATCATCGAGCCCGCGGTGGCCCTCGCGGCAAGCCGCACCGAGTTCGACACCTTCGACATGAACGCAATGGACGTCGGCTTCGTCGACACCGACTCGCTGGCCACCGAGGCCCGCCTTCGCATCGCCCGGGCCTTCGCCTTCGATGGTGTGACCTTGACCCCCTTCGCC
>JAEYYP010000320.1 GCA_023428425.1 Pseudomonadota bacterium | reverse complement strand
CGCTGAAACTGATCGACGCCGTGGTAACGGCGACGCCCTTGCCGGTGACGGTCAAGATGCGTCTCGGCTGGGACGAGGATTCGATGAATGCCGCCGACCTGGCGCGCCGCGCGGTCGACGCCGGGGCGCAGATGATCACCGTGCACGGGCGGACGCGGCAACAGTTCTACAAGGGCGAGGCGCGCTGGGAGCTGGTGCGGCCGGTAGTCGAAGCGGTGAAGGTACCGGTGGTGGTCAATGGCGACATCACGTCGCTGGACCGCGCCCGAGAGGCGCTGCGCCTGTCCGGGGCGGCAGCGGTGATGATCGGGCGTGGTGCGCAGGGGCAGCCATGGAAGGTCGGGCAGATCGGGGCAGGGCTCCTGGGTCGCCCCGCCAACGATGCGCCGCAGGGAGCTGAGCTGACCGCAATCGTCGCCGAGCACTACGAAGCCGTGCTGAGCGACTATGGCACGCAGGTCGGTGTGCGCGTGGCGCGCAAGCACCTCGACTGGTACCTCGATGCGGCCGGGATCGTGCTGGAGAAGCCGGTGCGGGCATCGCTGCTGGGTTCGGAAGACCCGGCCGAGGTGATGGGCCTCATCCGCACCGTCTACACCGACGCGTGGAGGGACGCGGCATGAGCAAGCCCGTGCCTCCCGGCCTCGCGACCTCCGTCCTGCAGGCGCTGCCGCAGCCAGTGATTGTGTGCGGCGCCGACCGAAGCATCGTCTTCGTGAACTATGCCGCCGAGGCCTTCTTCGGCGCCTCACTGAGTGTACTGAGCCGGCAGCGGCTCGATGACCTGATCGCGTTCGGCTCGCCGATCCTCGGCTTGGTCGAGGCAGTGGCGGAGCGCCATGCGCCGATGACCGAGTACCGGGTCCGCGTCGGCTCGTCGCGCTTCGGCGATGCAGCCGATGACCGGGTGGTGGACGTGTTCGCCACGCCGCTCGAAGGCGACGAGACCATTGCGCTGTTGTTCCAGGAGCGCACCATGGCGGACAAGATCGACCGGCAGTTGGTGAGCCGCGGCGCCGCCCGCTCGGTCACCGGCCTCGCTTCCATGCTGGCTCACGAGATCAAGAACCCTCTATCCGGCATCCGCGGCGCTGCGCAGTTGCTCGAACAGTCGGTCACACCCGACGAGCTGCCGCTGGCGCGGCTGGTGCGCGACGAGGTGGACCGGATCGTCGACCTTATCGACCGCGTCGAGGTGTTCGGCGACGATCGCCCGATCGAGCGCGAGCCGATCAACATCCACGTCATCCTCGACCGCGTGAAGCTGCTGGCGCGCAATGGCGTCGCCAAGGGCATCACGTTCACCGAGGAGTATGACCCGTCGCTGCCACCGGTGGCCGGCAACCGCGATCAGCTGATCCAGGTGTTCCTCAACCTCGTGAAGAACGCCGCGGAGGCGCTGGACCGCACGTCGAAGCCCGAAATCCGGTTCTCGACGGCATTCCGGCCGGGCATCCGCATCTCGGTCCAGGGCGTGTCCGAGCGTATCTCGCTGCCGCTCGAGATCATCATCGAGGACAACGGCCCGGGGATACCGCCGGACCTGGTGCCGATCATCTTCGATCCGTTCGTCACCTCCAAGGCCAACGGATCCGGGCTCGGGCTTGCGCTCGGCGCCAAGAGCATCGGCGACCACGGCGGGGTCGGCGACATGGACAGCCGCCCCGGGCGGACCCGCTTCCGCATCCTCCTGCCGGTCGCGACGCGACAGGCCGTGCCCGAGACGACCCGAGAGGCCATGGTGAAATGAGCCACACCGTTCTGCTTGCCGACGACGATGCCGCCATCCGGATGGTTCTGAACCAGGCGCTGACGCGGGCCGGCTACGAGGTGCGTCCCACCGGCAACCTCTCCACCATGTGGAACTGGGTCAGCCGCGGCGAAGGGGACCTGCTGATCACCGACGTGATGATGCCCGACGGCAATGCCTTCGACATCATGCCGAAGATCAAGAAGCTCCGCCCCGACTTGCCGGTCGTGGTGATGAGTGCGCAGAACACCTTCATGACGGCGATCCGGGCCAACGAGGTCGGCGCCTACGAGTACCTGCCCAAGCCGTTCGACATTGCCGAAGTGCTGTCCGTCGTGGCACGGGCGCTGGCGGACGCCAAGAAGCCGCCTTCGGGCGAGAAGAAGGCCGACGAACCCGGCGAGACCATGCCGCTGGTCGGCCGGTCGCCGGCCATGCAGGACATCTATCGCGCCCTGGCCCGACTGATGCAGACCGACCTCACGGTGATGATCACCGGCGAGAGCGGCACGGGCAAGGAGCTTGTCGCGCGGGCCCTGCACAATTTCGGCAAGCGGCGCAACGGGCCGTTCGTCGCCATCAACATGGCCGCGATCCCTCGCGACCTCATCGAGGCCGAGCTCTTCGGGCACGAAAAGGGCGCCTTCACCGGCGCCACGGCCCGCTCTTCCGGCCGCTTCGAGCAGGCCGAAGGCGGCACGCTGTTCCTCGACGAAATCGGCGACATGCCGATGGACGCCCAGACCCGGCTGCTGCGCGTGCTGCAGGAGGGCGAGTACACGATGGTCGGCGGTCGTACGGCGATCAAGTCGAACGTCCGCATCGTGGCGGCAACGCACCGCGACCTGAGCCAGATGATCCGACAGGGCCTGTTCCGCGAAGACCTTTACTACCGGCTCAACGTGGTCCCCATCCGGCTGCCGCCGCTGCGCGAGCGCGTCGACGACGTCAACGACCTCGTGCAGCACTTCCTGCGCGCGGCTCAGCGCGAGGGCGAGCCGGTCAAGACCATCGCGCCCGACGCCATCCGGTTGATGCAGAACTACTCCTGGCCGGGCAACATCCGCGAACTGGAGAACCTCGTCCGCCGTCTGTCGGCGCTCTATGCCGACGAGAACATCTCCGTCGAGATCGTGCAGAACGAACTCAACCTCGCCGATCGACAGCCGACGCCAACGGCATCGGGACCGGTCGATGTCTCGACCGCGGTGGAAACTCACGTGGCCCAGGTGTTGCGCGAGTACGAGCCGAACCTGCCGCCAGCCGGCCTCTACCAGCGCGTGCTGGATCGCGTCGAAGCGCCCCTGATCGCGATGGCCCTCAACGCCTGCGGCGGCAACCAGATCCGCGCCGCCGACCTGCTCGGCCTGAATCGCAACACGTTGCGCAAGAAGATCCGTGCCCACTCCATCGAGATCGTGAAGCAGTCACGACGCCAGAACTGAGTCACTCACGGCCTCGTGATCGCTGCACTCAGTGTTGCACAAATGCCGAGCTGACGGCGCTCCCGCTGGGAAGCGACGGCTTTGCCCGCCGGCCCGGTGTCACATTTTGGCAACAATTTTCTTGAAGGGTCTCTGAATCTGGGCGACATTGGCGCCCCCACGCGCATTTGCGGCTTTCCGATAGATGACAACGCTCGCTAGCGACACATTGCCGGAGCCCATGCGACCTGCGCCGGCCATGACGCGGCGGGATCGACGCATCTTTGGCGATGCCGGCCGAAAGGCGATACGGACCCTTGGTCTGATCGTCGTGCTGCTGTCGGTGTTCGTGTCATCGGGCTCGTTCCTGATCATGACCGGCGCGACCGACATCGAGCCGACCCCTGAAGTCTGGACGGTCATCTGGGTCGTCAACGGACTGCTCGTGCTGGCGGTCGTGGCCCTCGTGCTGACCGAGGCGGGTCTGCTGATTCAGGCGCGGCTGCGGGCGCAGGCGGGTGCCGGCCTGCAGGTCCGGATGGTGGCGATGTTCGCCATGGTGGCCGCGGTCCCGGCCCTGCTCGTCGCGATCGTGGCGATGATCTCGCTCAACCAGGGCCTGGACCAGTGGTTCAGCGAGCGAACGCGCACCATCGTCGATTCCTCCCGCGTGGTGGCCAGTTCCTACCGACGCGAGCACTCGCAGGTGCTGCGTGATGACATCATCTGGGTCGCAAACGAGCTCGAGGCCTCCCGTTCCACCTTCGAGACCGACAGGGACACCTTCCAGCGCATCCTCACGGCGTTGGCCACGACCCGATCGCTGCCGTTTGCCTACCTCATGTCGTCGAGCGGCAACGTGCTTATGCGCGCGCAGATCAACGTGCCCGGTGCCGCTCCGCGCCTGTCGGGGGCCCTCACCTCGGGCGTCGGGGAGGGCGCGCCGACCGAGATTGCCCCAGGCCGGACGAACATGGTCGGCTCCGTCGTCAAGCTGCGGGGCTACGACGACGTCTACCTACTCGTGGCGCGCCCGGTGGACCCCGAGGTCCTCGAGTTCATGCGGCTGACCGACGAGAACATCACCGAATACCGCGAGTATGCGAGCAACCGGCTGGTGTTCCAGATCACCTTCGCGCTCATGTATGTCGGCCTCGCGCTCGTGCTGCTGCTGGCGGCCGTGTGGATCGGCATCGCGCTCGCCAACCGCTTCGTTGATCCGATCCGCAACCTGATGATTGCGTCGAGCCGGGTTTCCGAGGGTGACCTCGACGTGCGGGTGCCGGTGCAGGCGGGCAGGGGGGACCTGCGCGACCTGACCAACCGCTTCAACACCATGACCCAGCAGCTCAGGTCGCAGCGCGTCGAACTGCTGGAAGCCAACGAGATCAACGAGAAGCGCCGCCACTTCACCGAGGCCGTGGTGGAAGGCGTGTCCGCCGGCATCATCGGGCTCGACCCGTTCGGCTCGATCACGCTGGTCAACGCCCGCGCCGCCGAAATGGTGGGTAGCGACGAAGTCTCCTTGGTCGGCCGGCGCCTCGACGAGGTCATCCCGGTGCTGGCGCCATTCATCGAGCGCGCCAAGTCGGCTCGGCGCGGTCAGGTGCGAGACCAGGTCGAGATCGGCTCAGGCCCCGATTACCGCACCTACCAGGTGCAACTGACGCGCGAGGGGACGATGACGGAATCCAAGGGCTTCGTCGTGACGCTCGACGACATCACCGACCTGCTTTCGGCCCAGCGCACCGGCGCGTGGGCGGATGTGGCGCGGCGTATCGCCCACGAAATCAAGAACCCTCTGACCCCCATACAGCTCTCGGCCGAACGCCTGCGCCGCCGCTACTCGAGCAAGCTCGAAGGCGACCTCGACGTGTTCGACAAGTGCATCGACACCATCGTCCGCCAGGTGGGCGCCATCGGCACCATGGTCGACGAGTTCTCCTCCTTTGCGCGCATGCCGGAAGCGAGGCCGGAAAAGGGCGATCTCACCGATGCGATCCGCCAGGCGGTCTTCCTCGAAAGCGTCCGCCTGCCCGAAGTGGCGGTGACCATGGACCTGCCCGAAGAGCCCATCATCGCCATGTTCGACGGGCGGCTTATCAGCCAGGTGCTGACCAACCTCATCAAGAACGCCGTGGAGGCCATCGAGGGCGCCGGCATCGAGGCGATCAAGGATCCGCGCATCAATGTCGAAGCTCATCTCGAAGGCGAGATGGTGCGGCTGACCATATCGGACAACGGCAAGGGTTGGCCCAAGGAGAACCGCAACCGGTTGCTGGAGCCCTACGTTACCACACGCGAGAAGGGCACCGGCCTGGGGCTCGCGATCGTGGCCAAGATCATTGAACAGCATGGCGGCAAGGTGGACCTGGTGGACGCCGAGCCGGACGAGAACGGGCGCACCGGCGCCGCGTTCACCTTCACCCTGCCGCTGCGCCGCGCAGGAGAGGACGAGGGGGATGCCGACACGTCCTCCGTCGCCACTGGAGCGGATCAGCAGTCCGCTCCGATGGTGGTTGAAGGCGCAGCGGGTGGGGCAGAACCTGAACGCGATAATAAAGGGGAACCGCAATTGCAGGCGGCGGAGAATAGCTGATGGCCCTTGACATCCTGATCATCGATGACGAGGACGATATTCGCGACCTGATCGCGGGCATCCTCGAAGACGAGGGCTACGAAACCCGACAGGCCCATGACGCCGATTCCGGGCTCAACGAAATCGCGCGGCGACGACCGAGCCTGGTGTTCCTCGACATCTGGATGCAGGGCAGCCGGCTCGACGGGCTGCAACTGCTCGACGTGTTCCAGGCGCAGCACCCCGACATGCCGGTGGTGATGATCTCGGGCCACGGCAACGTCGAGACGGCGGTCAGCGCTATCCGGCGCGGCGCTTACGACTATATCGAGAAGCCGTTCAAGGTCGACCGGCTGCTCTTGATCACGCAAAGGGCGATGGAGGCGGCGCGGCTCAAGAACGAGGTCGCGGACCTGCGCGAGCGCTCGAACAAGACCGTGGAGCTTATCGGCGCATCGCCGGCACTGCAGGCCGTGCGCGGCGTCATCGACAAATCGGCGCCGACCAACTCGCGTATCTTCATCTCCGGTTCCTCTGGCACCGGGAAGGGGCTCTGCGCGCGCCTGATCCACCAGAAGAGCCTGCGCGCCGAGGCGCCGTTCGTCGAGATCAACTGCTCGCTCTACTCGCCGGACGAAGTGCAGGTCGTGTTGTTCGGTCGCGAGACCCGCGAAAAGACGGGGACCCTGCGCACCGAGGTCGGGGCGTTCGAGAGAGCGCATGGCGGCACGCTCTATCTCTCTGAAGTCGGCACGCTGCCGGCGACGGCCCAGCAAGCCCTGCTCAGGACCCTGGTGGAGAGCAAGTTCAACCGGGTCGGCGGGGCCGTGGCGGTGCCGATCGACGTTCGCGTCGTAACCTCGAGTTCGCAGAACGTCGGGTCGCTGATCGAGGCGGGCCAGTTCCGCTCTGACTTGTTCCACCGCCTGTCCATCGTGCCGCTGCATCTGACGCCGCTCAAGGAACGTCGCGAGGACGTACCGCCGCTGGTGGACATATTCATCGAACAGATCTGCAAGCTGCATAATCTGCGCAGTCTCTCAATCGGATCGGATGCTGTCGCCGTACTCCAGGCCCAGGATTGGCCGGGGAACGCACGGCAGTTGCGCAACTCGATCGAACGGCTGCTCATTCTCGTGAAGGATCAGGCCCCTGCGGACGGGATCATCACGGCGGCGCTTCTGCCCTCCGATATCGGCGAAGTCCTGCCGACTGTGGGCGACAGCGACTCGTCGGCCCACCTGATGAGCCTGCCACTGAGGGACGCGCGGGAAGTGTTCGAACGGCAGTACCTGCTGGCCCAGATCGAACGCTTTGGCGGGAACATCTCGAAGACGGCCGAGTTCGTCGGCATGGAGCGCAGTGCTCTGCATCGCAAGATCAAGTCGCTCGGCCTGTAGCAGAACGGCGGGACAACCACCTTCTCGGGCGGGTAGGCACGAAAAATCTTCTGTGCCATACTGACCGTGCGAGTTGGGGGATCGACGAAACGGGACGGGGGATGGCGGTCCGCTGTCCGGATAGCAATGTGGCTGTGCCGGTGTTAAGCGGGCTCCAGCTACGACAAGAGGCCAAAGAATGCCCAGCGAGAAGACCCAGAACCTCCAGGATGCCTTCCTCAACCACGTTCGCAAGCAGAAAGTCCCGGTGACGATATTCCTCGTCAACGGCGTCAAGCTGCAGGGCGTGATCACCTGGTTCGACAATTTCTGCCTGCTGCTCCGCCGCGACGCCCAGTCGCAGCTGGTCTACAAGCACGCCATCTCGACCATAATGCCGGGCGCGCCGATCCAGCTGTTCGACCCTGAGCACGCGACGGACGACTAAGGATTACATGACGGACGATTTCGACGACGAAGACCGCAAGGTGGGCCGTGAGCGCACGGTCGACCAGCGCGCCGTGCCATGGCGCGTTGGGCTCGTGGTGCCCGACGTACGTGCACTGCCGAGCGGGCATGCCATCGAGGCACGACAGGCCGAGTTCGAGGGCCTCGCGGGCGCCATCGACGTGACCGTGGTGTTCTCCGAGATCGTCAAGGTCCGCGAGATCAAGCCCGCTACCTTCATCGGCGGTGGTCACGTCGCCGATCTCAAGGAGCGCGTGAAGGCCGAGAAGCTCGACGTCCTGCTTGTCGATGCTCCGCTGCACCCGATCCAGCAGCGCAACCTCGAGAAGGAAACCGGCGCCAAGGTGCTGGACCGGACCGGGCTGATCCTCGAGATTTTCGGCGATCGCGCCGCAACCCGCGAAGGCGTGCTGCAGGTCGAGCTGGCGCATCTCAACTACCAGAAGAGCCGGCTGGTCCGCAGCTGGACCCACCTCGAACGGCAGCGCGGCTCCGGCGGCATGGGCTTCATGGGCGGCCCCGGTGAAACGCAGCTCGAAAGCGACCGCCGGCAGCTGCAGGAGCGGATCAAGGCGCTCGAAGAGCGGCTGGAGAAAGTGCGGCTGACGCGTGGCCAGCAAAAGGCCAAGCGCGAGGCTATCGCCTTTCCCGTGGTGGCGCTCGTTGGCTACACCAATGCCGGAAAATCGAGCATCTTCAACGCGCTGACCGGGGCAGGGGTGTTCGCCAAGGACCTGCTCTTCGCGACTCTCGATACCACCGTGCGAAAACTCGCCCTTCCACATGGCCGCGAAGTCATGCTGTCCGACACGGTCGGCTTCGTCTCCGAGTTGCCGCATGACCTTGTCGCCGCCTTCCGGGCGACGCTGGAGGAAGTGACCGACGCGAACATCATCCTGCACGTCCGCGACGTCGCCAACCATGATAGCGCAGCGCAGGCGGGCGATGTGCTGAAGGTACTCGACGAGCTCGGCGTCGATGCCGAAAAGACGCCGATCATCGAGGTCTGGAACAAGATCGACCTGCTGCCCGACGCCGACGAAAACGGCGTGCCGCCTCTGTCCCGCATCGTGCCGATGGGCAAGGGGACCGCGACCGTGCCAGTTTCGGCACAGACCGGGCAGGGGCTCGATACTCTGCTCGGCACCATCGAGACGGTGCTCGCGGCGCAGGCACGCACTTACAGGGTGCTGGTGCCGCACACCGATGGCGCGGCGGTCGGCTGGCTCTACGGACACGCCGAAATCATTTCGCGCGGCGAACCGGACGAGGTCGGGCAGGTCTACGAAGTCCGGGTCGAACCACGGCACTCCGCGGCCTTCTCGCAACGCTTCGCCGGACACATCGAAGGCGCCGACGCCGCCTAGGTTCGTTCGCGGCCGCGGATTTCGTTCCAGTAGCCATCCAGCCGTTCGAGCCCGGCTTCGCCCAGCGGGACTGCATCCTGCCGGGCGCGCTGCTCGACGTAGCGAAAGCGTCGGGTGAACTTGGCATTGGCGTCGCGCAAGGCCGCCTCGGGTTCGATGCCCAGCTTGCGGGCGAGATTGGCGGCGGCAAAGAGCAGGTCGCCAACTTCCTCCTGCACTTTTTCCTTCGCGCTGGCCTCCGCTGCGGCCTGGACCTCTTCGAGTTCCTCGCGCACCTTGGCGAGAGTCTCACGCCAGTCCGGCCAGTCGAACTGCACGCTGGCAGCCCGGCGGCTCAGCTTTTCGGCGCGGGCCAGGGCAGGGAGCACATTTGGAACATCGTCGAGCAGCGACGTCGCTTCGGACTGCTTGCGGGCCGCCTTCTTCGCCCGTTCCTCGGCCTTCACCTCGTCCCACTTCGCCTTGGCGCCACCGGCGTTTCGAGCTGCTTCCTCACCGAACACATGGGGATGTCGCCGTATCAGCTTCTCGGTAATGGCAAAGATGACATCGCCAATGTCGAACAGCCCTTGCTCGGAGGCCATCTGCGCATGGTAGATGGGCTGGAGCAGAAGGTCGCCGAGCTCCTCGCGCAGGTCGGAAAAGTCCTTGCGCTCGATGGCATCGGCCACCTCGTAGGCTTCCTCGATGGTGTAGTTCGAGATCGAGGCGAAATCCTGCTCGAGATCCCAGGGGCACCCGCCATCCGGGTTGCGGAGCGCCGCCATGATTTCGAGCAGCCGGGAGAGGTCGCGGGACGGCTCCATGGGGAACTCCGAGAAGAAACTCAGGCGAGCGTGAACTCGACCTTGTGATTGCCGAACACTGCCTCGACGCGGCCGGTGCCGGACACTGGTACCAGGCCGCAGAGTGACCCGGTGGTGACGATCGTTCCAGCCTTGAGCGGATAGGCAGGCACCTGCGCCCGGGCGTACCGGACGAAGGAATTCAGAACCGTACCGAAGCTGTGCTTCGCCGGACCCGCGTGTAGCTGGGCGCCATTCAGCGTCAACTGAACGTCAAATCCCTCTATGTCGGCGCCCAGCTCGCGGGCGGCTGGGTTGATGACATAGCCATAGGACGACATGTTGTCGGCAAGTCCGGCCTGTACGCTGGCGAGCCCACGGTCGACGAAACGCGTGCCGCAAACCTCGATGCCGACGAAATAATGATCGATGGCCTCGATGATGGCGACCTCGTCGGCAATGGCCGCTTCGGTCGCAAGGTCGTCGCCGAGAACAAGGCCGACCTCGACCTCCAGGCCGGTGACCGTCGACCCCGAAAGCGAGAAGCCGCCGGACTCGCCGAACCGCGATGCGAAGATCGGTGCAGCGATGCCGACCCCGTCAGGCTGCACGGCCGTCTTGATGAGCCCGGGCGTTTCGCCCAGCGCCGACAGCACGCCAGCTTGGATGCGATAGGCCGCGGCGCGGTCTATGTCTGCGAAGAGGGTAGCATCGACCTCGGAACGTCGCGCGCGCTGCGCCGCCACCAGCAGGTCGATGAGTTCGTTCTCGGTTGCCATCTGCCCCATCCTCCATTCGCATAAGATATATTATGGAACAAACCACATCAGCGGTGACCGTCCGGTCTTAGTCGCGCTCGAGGTTTCTTGCGCGACGACTCGCCAGTGGTTCCGTGGTGAACCTAGTCGACCGGGCGTTGGTGCACCACCCGACTAACTGCGCGGTCCGCTCGGCAGTACCGCGATTGACGTGATCGACTACTCGTCGCCGAGCGCCATATCGGCGAAGAAGTCCTCCGGCCCTTCGACCGGCCTCAGTCGCTTGCCTTCGATCAACAGGTACCGGTTGCCGACGCTGCGGACAAAGCTGCGGTCGTGCGAAACCAGCACCCCGGTCGCGTCATGTTCGAGGATTTCGCTCTCCAGCGTCTCGCGACCGGGAATGTCGACATGGTTGGTCGGCTCGTCCATCAGGTAGAAGTTCGGCTCGGTCAGCCGCAGCGCCAGCAATCCGACGCGCGCGCGCTGGCCGAAGCTCAGTTCAGACATCGGACGCGCCTGTTTCTCGATCGAAAATCCGGCAGCGGCGAGCAGGCTCCGCGCTCGCGCGTCAGGAAGCTTGAAGCGAGTGCCGATGAAGTTCTCGGGCGTCTCCCGGTCGGGCAACTGGCTCATGTCCTGGTCGGTGTAGCCCAACACCACTGACGGCGTGACCTTGATACCCCCTACCCCACCTTCGGAGATCGCCCGGTTCAGCAGTTTCACGAACTGCGACTTTCCGGTGCCGTTTCGACCCAGCAGCACGATCCGCTCGCCCTGGAAGATGTGCAGCTTGTCGATCCGGAACAGCGGCGTGCCGACCGGCGTCGACACGGTGACGTTCTCGATGCCGACCAGGAGCTTGGCGTGCGTGCCCCGGTTGGCCAGTCGAATCTCGCCAGACCGCTCCTTGTGGGTCTCGGTGACCCGCTCCTCGATCTTCGCCGCCCGGTCCTTGAGTTGCTTGGTCTTGGTGATCAGCAGGTCGCTGCCCGAGTTGATGCCGATATTCTTGAGCTTGGCCGCCTGCTTGCGCAGCTTGGCCGCCTCCTTCAGGTCGCGCTCGTTCTGCGCCAGGTGCGCCTCGTCCTCCTGTTCGATAGCGTCGCGCGCGGCCGAGTACCCGAGCGGGAAATAGCGCGACGTTCCGGGGCGCAGGAACAGCGTGCGGTTGGTCACGGCGTCGAGGAAGTCGCGATCATGGCTCGCGACCAGCAGCGGTACGCCGCGGGCCTCGCGGTTGAGCCATTGTTCGAGCCGGAAGATCTTGCCGAGGTCGAGGTGGTTGGTCGGCTCGTCCATCAGCAGTGCGTCGGGTTCACTGACCCACTGGCGGGCGATGAGCATCAGGCGCTGCCAGCCGCCGGAGAGTTCGCTGACGAGGCGGTCACGCAATTCCCAGGGTGTCTCGAAACCATCGAGGGCGACGTCGGCTTTCCACGCATCGGCATCGCGGTCCGCCGCGGGTAGCGCGTCGAGCACGGCGTCGCGCATGGGGAGGCCCATGAGGCTCTTCGGCACGTCTTGCTCGACGTAGCCGAGGCGCAGTCCGCGCGAGCGTACCACGTCGCCAGCCGTCGGCTCGGCGAGCCCCGCGATGATCCTCAGCAGCGTCGTCTTGCCGAGCCCGTTGCCGGCGATAAGGCCAACCCGGTCGCCATCGGCGATAACGACGCTCAGGTCGTGAAACAGCTGTACGCCGGCAATGATGGAAAGGTTCTGGAGGCTGATGGAGCCCATTTCATTCTCTCAAGTCTGGAAAGGCGCTAGGCTGACGCAAAGCGCCAACCGACACGGGCAGACCTGAGGTGAAGAACGAAGTGTCGTCCGGGACCCGCTCGGTCAGCCCTGCAACGAAAGCTGCAGGGCACCAACAGGGCCACGGCTGCGGTGCGTATCGAAACGAAATCCCACGCCGACCTCCCTTGTGCTGGTGTTGCGGGTGAGCAGCTTATAGCCGCGCCTCGACCCATCGGCAAGCGCCGGGAAGCAGCAAGAAAGTCAGGCGATGTAGAAGACGACGGCGATGGCGGTCACATAGACCGATCGCGGCAAGACGAGATGGGCAAGCCGGTACGCAGAACTTTTCAACCCGGCTTGCAACCACCCGTCAAACTGGCGCGCCCACTGAACCCCAGGGTACGCAGAGCTTTCGCTGGCACGCATACGGCTACTCCGAACTCAAAACCGTATGTCCGTGAGGTTACGCGGCGGCGCTTAAAAAAGTGCTGAGACAAAGCAAACGAAGTCTGAATCGCTTGCTCCAAAAGGGCGCGCCCGCGGCGTCCTCATCGCGAAGCATGTTGAAATCACTTGGACTTCTGTCAGGCACGCCGCAGTCGATCACGATCAAGTATTGCACCGGTGCAAGTCGAGACGCGGAGCAGGTACACCCACTCGCCCTTGGTCGCCCGCACCTGGATGCGGCGGTCATTGCGGACGTTGAGATAGATGCTGCGATAGCCCTGCGCCGCTACCGCCGCGCGGATTTGCCGGTCCGTCAGCTCGACGCAGATGAGTGGACGCTTGAACCCGAAACCGTCGCCGGTGCCGAAGTGGAACTGCACGCTGGCGGCCTGGGCCGGCAGCGAACCGGCCACCAGGGCGAGACCGAGCACACCGGCCCGGAAGATGGAAGCGATCTTCATTCGTCAGTCTCCTTCAGTTGTGCCCTCGAAAGCAAAATCCCGGCCTCGCGAGAGGCCGGGATCAAAACGTTCACGCGGGGAGCATCGCTCCGTCCGCCGAGCGGCTTACTCGAAGCCGAACTGGAACGAGAAGCCGTCCTTCTGGAAGCCGAAGCCGCCGCGCGGGCCGTTCGACGGACCATCCCAGAAGTCGTAGCCGCGACGGAGGCGCTTCACGTTGCTCACCTGGCCCGAGCACTTGTTGACGGTCATCGAGTAGTAGCGGTTGTTCCACTCGGCGACCACCAGCACGCGGGAGCTGGACAGGCGGCGGACGACGTCGGCGTCGTCGAAGCCGTACCACTCCAGGCCACGCTCGACCTGGCGGTTGGTGAGGCACTTCTTGATCGGCGAGAACTTCTTCTTGTTCTTGCTGTTGAGCTCGAAGCCCATCACGCCGCCATCGTTGCCGATGCCGAGCTGGAAGTTGAAGGACGGTTCGGCAGCCTGCGCCGGCATGGCGGTCATGCTCACGGCACCCATGGCCAGGGCGACCATGGCGGCGCGGCCGGACTTCTTCAGGGTGGAAAGGGTGAGGGTCATGGTAGTCTCCGTTGGTCGGTTTGGTGCCAGGTCCACTAGCTTGACCCGAACCTAGGGCGGCGAAAATTAACGTCGCCGGAAGATGCCGTTCATCTGGCGTTCAGCTTCATGGCTTTGCCGCGGCAATCAGCTGTTCACATCCTGTTCTCACTGATTGACGCCTGTCGCGGCGAGCCCTATCTGAGGTCCGAACTCACCCCAGCCCAACTCGTGCTAGGTTTACTGCGCTGTTCCAAGGCGATTCGCGCGCGCGTACGGAGGTTCCATGGCGATCGAAGACCTGTTCGGCGGCCCCGAGGATGCCGCGCCGGAGCCGCGCCGCACCAAGTCTGAGCCGGTGCCGGCCAAGGTGTCCCCTGCCCCGGTGCCGAACACGGTCGCCCACAGCTATTCCGCCGCCGACATCGAGGTACTCGAAGGTCTAGAGCCGGTGCGCCGCCGCCCGGGCATGTATATCGGTGGCACCGACGCCAACGCGCTGCACCATCTGTTCGCCGAAGTGATCGACAACTCGATGGACGAGGCCATTGCCGGCCACGCCACCCGCATCGAGGTGCACCTGGGTGAGGACGGCTTCCTTACCGTCACCGACAACGGCCGCGGCATACCGGTGGAGAACCATCCGAAGTTTCCGGGCGTCTCCACGCTGGAAATCGTGATGACCCGGCTGCATGCCGGCGGCAAGTTCGATGGCAAGGCCTACGAAACCTCGGGCGGCCTGCACGGCGTCGGCGTGTCGGTGGTGAACGCGCTGTCGGATTCGCTGGTGACCGAGGTGGCGCGCGACCAGCAGCTCTACCGGCTGAGCTTTTCCCGCGGCAAACCCCTGGGTGGCCTCGAGTCGCTCGGCCGGGTGCAGAACCGCCGCGGCACCACCCAGCGCTTTCACCCCGACACAGAAATCTTCCACGAACACAGGTTCTCCCCCGCCCGCCTGTTCAGGATGGCGCGCTCGAAGGCGTACCTGTTCGGCGGCGTCGAAATCCGCTGGAGCTGCGACGAAAGCCTCGCCACCAGCGAAGTGCCCGCCAAGGCGACGTTCCATTTCCCCGGCGGGCTCAAAGACTTCCTCGGCAACCGCATCGAGGGCGAGCCGCGTATTGTCGACGAGATTTTTGCCGGCGTCACCGGCAAGCCCGGCACGCATGGCGCGGTGGAATGGGCCGTGAGCTGGTGCCTCGGCGATGGTTTTGTCTCGTCCTACTGCAACACCGTGCCCACCGGCGACGGCGGCACCCACGAACAGGGCTTGCGCGTCGCCCTGCTCCGGGGCTTGCGCAACTACGGCGAACTCAGCGGCAACAAGCGCGCCGCGCAGATCACTGCCGAGGACCTGTTTGTCTCCTGTTCGGCGATGCTCTCGGTGTTCGTGCGCGAGCCGGAATTCGTTGGCCAGACCAAGGACAAGCTGAGTTCGCCCGAAGCGACCCGCATCGTCGACAAGGCCCTGAGCGACGCTTTCGACCACTGGCTCGCCGCATCCCCCAAGGAGGCGAGCAAGCTGCTCGACTGGTCGATCGAGCGCGCCGACGAGCGCATCCGGCGCAAGAAGGAGCGCGAGATCGACCGCCAGTCGGCGACCCGCAAGCTGCGCCTGCCGGGCAAGCTCGCCGATTGCACCCAGGGCGCGGCGCAGGGCGCGGAGATCTTCATCGTCGAAGGTGACTCGGCCGGTGGCTCGGCCAAGCAGGCCCGCGACCGCGTCAGCCAGGCCATCCTGCCCCTGCGCGGCAAGATCCTGAACGTCGCCGGCGCCACCCGCGACAAGGTGCAATCGAGCCAGGCCATCGCGGACCTTATCCAGGCGCTCGGTTGCGGCACGCGCGAGCGCTACCGCGAGGCCGACCAGCGCTACGACAAGGTCATCCTGATGACCGACGCCGATGTTGACGGCGCTCACATTGCCTCGCTGCTGATGACTTTCTTCTTCCAGGAGATGCCCAAGCTCATCGACGGGGGCCACCTATACCTGGCGCTGCCCCCCCTCTTCCGCATCACCGCCGGCCCCAAGGTCGCCTATGCCATGACGGAGGCGCAGCGCGACGAGATCATTGCCACCGAGTTCAGGGGCAAGAAGACCGAAGTGACCCGCTTCAAGGGCCTCGGCGAAATGCCCTATGTGCACCTGCGCGAAACGACGATGGACAAGAAGACCCGCACCCTGCTGCAGGTGCGCATCCGGCAGGATCGCGAGGAAACGAAGTCCGCGGTGGACCGCCTGATGGGCACCAAGCCGGAAGCCCGCTTCGAGTTCATCCAGGAGAACGCGGCGTTCGTGACTGATCTCGATATCTAGCAGCGAACACTACGCGTTCCTCCATTAATCACCCGGCCGTGAATCCCGTTGACTTGCAAGGGGTTTCCACTATGTTCCGGCCCGCGCCGTACTGGTTCGCAATTGGGCGGGATTCCGGATCTGCAGCGCGGTCTGGCCCTCCTTAGCCGGCTCTTCGCGACCGATGGTCGACCGCACCTTCTCAAGTAGCTGCTCGTCGACATGTGATACTCTTCGACTTGAGCGGAACTACTGATTTGGCAGATGATTTCAATGGCTTGGGGCTGAGTGCTAAAGTGATCGATGCGGTTGCCGCATCCGGTTACACCAAGCCTACAGACATCCAGGCCCAGGCCATCCCGCATGTCCTTCAGAAGAAGGACATCATCGGCATCGCCCAGACAGGCACCGGCAAGACGGCCAGCTTCGTGCTTCCCATGCTGACGCTGCTGGAGTCGGGTCGGGCCCGCGCGCGCATGCCGCGCACCCTCATCCTCGAGCCGACGCGCGAACTCGCTGCGCAGGTCGCCGAGAATTTCGAGAAGTACGGCAAGAACCACAAGCTGTCCGTCGCTCTGCTGATCGGCGGTGTTTCCTTCGAAGACCAGAACAAGGTGCTCGATCGCGGCGCCGACGTGCTGATCGCCACCCCCGGCCGCATGCTCGACCAGTTCGAGCGCGGCCGCATCCTGCTGACGGGCGTCGATATCCTCGTCATCGACGAAGCCGATCGCATGCTGGACATGGGCTTCATTCCCGACATCGAGCGCATTTGCGGCCTGCTGCCGCCGCGCCGCCAGACGCTGTTCTTCTCGGCCACCATGCCGCCGGAAATCCAGCGCCTCACCAGCCGCTTCCTCCGCGATCCGGTGAAGATCGAGGTCGCCCGGCAGAACCCCACCGCCGAGACCATCGAGCAGCGCCTGGTGCGGACATCGGGCAAGCCCGAGGAAAAGCGCGCCGCCCTGCGTGCCCTGATCCGTGCGGAGGACGGCCTGACCAACGCGATCATCTTCTGCAACCGCAAGCGTGACGTTGCGACCCTCGCCCGCTCGCTGGAACGACATGGCTTCTCCGCCGGCGGTCTGCATGGCGACATGGACCAGAAGAGCCGGATGGAGACGCTCGACGCCTTCAAGTCGGACAAGCTGAAGCTGCTGATCGCATCCGACGTTGCGGCCCGCGGCCTCGACATCCCGGCGGTGAGCCACGTGTTCAACTTCGACGTGCCGACGCACGCGGAGGACTACGTGCATCGCATCGGTCGTACAGGTCGTGCCGGACGCTCCGGCGTGGCGATCACCTTGGCTTCCTCTTCGGAAGGCAAGTATGTCGACGCGATCACCAAGTTGATCCACAAGGACATCCCTGAAGCGAAACTGCCCGACGGCGCCGCTCCAACGGCCCCGGCGGGTGACGAACCGGCGGCCGAGCGCCCGGCCCGTGGCCGCCGCGGTGCTACCCGCGGCCGCACCGCCGAGCCGCGCGTAAAGGCGGCCGAGGCGACCGTAAAGG
>JAEYYP010000292.1 GCA_023428425.1 Pseudomonadota bacterium | reverse complement strand
ACCCGTGGTCCTCCACTGTGGCGAAGCCACGGGGGAGGGGGACCAGCCGCAGGCTGGTGGAGGGGGCGTCAAGACGCGGCTACTGGACTTTGACCGCCTGCCCGGTCTGGGCGCTCCTGGTCGCGGCCTCGGCCAGTTTCTGGGCCTGGAGGCCGTCGTAGCCCGACGGGGTCGGCGTCTTGCCCGACTGCATGGCGGCGATGAAGGTGTTCACCTCGTTGGCGTAGGCGGCGACGTAGCGGTCGATGAAGAAGTTCTGGATCACGTCGGCGGTGATGCCCGCGCCGTCGGCGCGCTCGACCGTGGTCATGTGGACATTGCCCGCCCGCAGCATGCCCTTCGACCCATGCGCCTCGATGCGCTGGTCGTAGCCATAGGTAGCGCGGCGCGAGTTGGTGATGACGGCGATCTTGCCCGAGGCGGTCTGCATCTGCACCGAGGCGGTATCGACGTCACCGGCCTCGCCAATGCCCTTGTCGACCAGCGCCGAACCGAGCGCATGGACGGTGACGAAATCCTCGCCGACGAGGAAGCGGGCCATGTCGAAATCGTGGATCATCATGTCGCGGAACAGGCCGCCCGAGCGGGCGATGTAGCTGACCGGCGGCGGCGCCGGATCGCGCGAGATGATGGTGACGAGCTCGACATCGCCGATCTCGCCTTGCGTGATGCGGCTCTGCAGCGCCTGGAAATTGGGGTCGAAGCGGCGATTGAAGCCGATCATCAGCGGCACGCCGGCCTTCTCGACTACGGGCAGCAGCGCCTCGATGCGCTCGACCGACAGCGACACAGGCTTTTCGCAGAGGATGGCCTTGCCGGCCCGTGCCGCCTGCTCGATGAGGTCGGCATGGGTGTCGGTGGGAGTGGCGATGAGCACGGCATCGACATCGGACGCGATGATCTCGTCGACCGATTTCACGCTGGCGCCAACCGACTGCGCCAGCGCCGCGGCTGCATCGGGCATGGCATCGGCCACGTAGGCGACCGTGGCGTTGGCCGACCTGGCGATAGTTGCCGCGTGCACCTTGCCGATCCGGCCGGCACCCAGAATTCCGAATTTTGTCACGTGAGTTGCCCCCAGAACCTATGAAAGTGTGTGCGTAGGCCATGAACTTCTGCCAGCACCGGCAGAGACCAAAACCCTGCCAACCCTGACAAAGTGAACACCGCTCACAACGAGGGGGTCATCTGTGTCGAGCATGGGGACTTTGGTCGCCGTGCAGCAAACCTGCTATGGAACGTTCATTCCAAAGTTCGTCGGTTTCGGAATTGACGTTTCATCGGGGCGATGGGATACAACGGCGAACAGAAGCTGTCCAGCGGGGGAGGATCATGGCGGAGACGGTACTCGATGTCATCACCATCGGTCGCTCGTCGGTGGACCTTTACGGCCAGCAGATCGGCGGGCGACTCGAGGATATCGGCTCGTTCACCAAAGCTGTGGGCGGGTGCCCGGCAAACATTTCGATCGGCACGGCGCGGCTGGGGCTGAAATCGGCCCTGATCTCGCGGGTGGGCGCCGAGCAGATGGGCGGCTTCATCCGCGAGCAGCTGTCGCGTGAAGGCGTGGCGACGACGGGCCTCAGGACCGACGACAAGCGGCTGACCGCGCTGGTGCTGCTGGCGGTGGAGGCCGAAGGCGTCTCGCCGATGATCTTCTACCGCACCGACTGCGCCGACATGGCGCTCGACGAGGGCGATATCGACGAGGCGTTCATCGCGTCGGCCGGCGCCATCGTGGTGACGGGGACGCATTTTTCCACCGAGAACGCCGAGAAGGCGCAGCTCAAGGCGATCCGTGCGGCGAAGGCGGCCGGCCGCAAGGTGGTGTTCGACATCGACTACCGCCCGAACCTCTGGGGGCTGGCCGGGCACGCGGCCGGGTTCGAGCGCTACGTGAAGTCGGACTATGTGACGAGCAAGATCAAGCCGATTCTCGTCGACTGCGACCTGATCGTCGGCACCGAGGAGGAGGTACTGATCGCCGGGGGCGAGAGCGACCTGCTGTCGGCGCTGAAGGCGATCCGGGCGGTATCGGGCGCGACCGTGGTGCTGAAGCGGGGCGCCAAGGGCTGCATCGTCTATGACGGCGACATCCCCGACGACCTCGAGGCGGGGATCGTGGGACAGGGGTTCCCGATCGAGATCTACAACGTACTCGGGGCCGGCGACGCCTTCATGTCGGGCTTCCTGCGGGGCTGGCTGAAGGGTGAGGATCATGCGACCTCGGCGACCTGGGCCAATGCCTGCGGCGCCTTCGCGGTGAGCCGGCTGCTGTGCGCGCCGGAATATCCCAGCTGGACCGAGCTTTCGTACTTCCTCGAGCACGGCAGCTCCGAGCGGGCCCTGCGCAAGGACGAGGCGCTGAACCACCTGCACTGGGCGACGACGCGCCGGAAGCAGTGGCCCAGGCTGATGGCCTTCGCCATCGACCACCGCAAGCAGATCGAGGACGTGGCGGGCGACGCGGCCGACCGTATCCCGGCGTTCAAGCGGCTGGCGGTGCAGGCGGCGGTTGAGGTGGCGGGCGGACGGCCGGGCTTCGGCATGCTGCTTGACGACAAGTGGGGACGCGAGGCGCTGTTCGATGCGCCCAAGGATTTCTGGATCGCCCGGCCGCTGGAACTGCCCGGCAGCCGTCCGCTCGAGTTCGAGTTCTCGCCCGACGTGGGCAGCCGGATCGCCGAGTGGCCGGTGGACCATGTGCTCAAGGTGCTGTGCTTCTGGCATCCGGACGACCTGCCCTCGATGAAGGGCGTGCAGCTCTCGAGGTTGCGCGCGGCCTACGACGCCGCACGGAAGGTCGGCCGCGATATCCTGATCGAGGTGATCGCGTCGAAGGCCGGGCCGGTGGATGGCGAGACCGCAGCGCGGGCGCTGGCGGAACTCTACGATGCCGGGCTGAAACCGGATTGGTGGAAGCTCGAGCCGCAGACCGAAGCCGGCGCCTGGGAGGCGATCGACCAAGTGATCGAGACGCGCGACCCGCTCTGCCGCGGCGTGGTGCTGCTGGGACTGGAAGCGCCGCAGGACGAACTGGCGCGGGCGTTCGCGGCGGCGAAATCCTCGCGCACGGTGCGGGGCTTCGCGGTCGGCCGGACCATCTTTGCCGACGCGGCCAAGGCGTGGTTTGCTGGCGCGATGACGGACGCCGAAGCGGTGGCGGATATGGCTGGCCGGTTCCGGGCGCTGGTGGAGATTTGGGAGGGGCCGTGACATCGCGGATGTTGCCGACCCCTCATCCGCCCTTCGGGCACCTTCTCCCACAAGGGGAGAAGGCGAAGGAGCCGGAACATTCGCAGAGGTTGAAGCGCCGGCAGATGCAACATCGCCTTCTCCCCTTGTGGGAGAAGGTGGCGGCAGCCGGATGAGGGGTCGAAACGCGCACCGGCCCGCGTGAGGAGGAAACGACAATGACGCAGAAGACCATCCGCCTCACCATGGCGCAGGCGCTGGCGAAATTCATGACGCGGCAGATGACGGTGATCGACGGCGAGACCGTGCCGATCTTCGGTGGCGTGTTCGCGATTTTCGGGCATGGCAATGTCGCCGGGTTCGGCGAGGCGCTCTACCAGGTGCGTGACGCGCTGCCGACCTATCGCGCCCATAACGAGCAGGGCATGGCACATGCCGCCGTGGCCTTCGCGAAGGCCAGCTTTCGGCGGCGCTTCATGGCCGCGACCTCCTCGATCGGCCCGGGCGCCACCAACATGGTGACGGCGGCGGCGCTGGCGCATGTGAACCGCATCCCCGTGCTGCTGCTGCCAGGCGACGTATTCGCCAACCGCGCCCCCGACCCGGTGCTGCAGCAGGTGGAATCGTTCGGTGATGGCACAGTGAGCGCCAATGACGTGTTCCGGCCGGTGTCGCGATATTTCGACCGCATCACCCGGCCCGAGCAGATCATTTCGGCGCTGAACCGCGCCATGCAGGTGCTGACCGATCCGGCCGAATGCGGCCCGGTGACGCTGAGCCTCTGCCAGGACGTGCAGGCCGAGGCTTATGACTACCCCGAAGCCTTCTTCGAGGAACGGGTGTGGGTGCCGCGCCGGCCTATGCCGGATCTCAACGAGCTCGATGCGGCGGTTGCGGCGATCAAGGCGGCGGAAAAGCCGGTGATCATCGCCGGTGGCGGCGTGCTCTATTCGGAGGCGGCGGGAACGCTGCGCGCCTTCGCCGAGAAACACGGCGTGCCGGTGATGGAGACCAATGCCGGCAAGTCGAGCCTGCCGCACGACCACCCGATGAACATGGGCTCGGTCGGCGTGACCGGCTCGTCGGCGTCGAACCTGCTGGCCGAGCAGGCCGACCTGGTGCTGGCGGTGGGCTCGCGGCTGCAGGATTTCACCACCGGCTCGTGGGCCCTGTTCAAGGCTGAAGGCATGAGGATCGTCGGGCTCAATACCCAAGTCTTCGACGCGGGAAAGCACCGGGCCATGACGCTGGTGGCTGACGCAAAGGCCGGCCTCGAAGCCATAGGCGCGCGGCTCGGCGGCTGGCGCACGCCGGAGACATGGACCGCGATGGCGAGCGCCGCGAAGACCGAATGGCTGAAGGCCGCGAAGGCGGTCACCGACCCGACCAATGCGCTGCCATCGGACGCACAGGTGATCGGCGCCGTATCGCGGGCCAAGGGCGCGGGCGTGACGCTGGTCTGCGCCTCGGGCGGCTTGCCGGGCGAACTGCACAAGTTGTGGCCGGCGGGCGCGCCGGGCAGCTACCACATGGATTATGGCTTCTCGACGATGGGCTACGAGATTGCCGGTGGGCTGGGCGTGAAGCTGGCGAAGCCGCATGACGACGTGGTCGTGATGCTCGGCGACGGCAGCTACATGATGATGAACTCCGAGATCGCGAGTTCGGTGCAGCTTGGCGCGAAGCTCACCATCGTGGTGCTCGACAATCGCGGTTTCGGCTGCATCAACCGCCTGCAGATGGCGACCGGTGGCGCCAACTTCAACAACCTGCTGAAGGATACCAGGCACGAAGTGCTGCCCGAGATCGACTTCGCGTCGCACGCTGCCGCGATGGGCGCGTGGGCGCGCAAGGTGTTCTCGGTCGCGGAGCTGGAAAGCGCCCTGCGCGAGGCGGAAAAGGTGGAGCGCACGACGGTGCTGGTGATCGACACCGACCCGCTGATTTCGACCGAGGCCGGCGGGCACTGGTGGGACGTGGCGGTGCCGGAGGTTTCGGTGCGGCCGAGCGTCAATGCGGCGCGGCGGGAGTATGAGGACGCGCTGAAGGGGCAGCGGTTGTAGCGGGCGCTGGACGCGCCTCTTGAAGAAATAGAACGCCGAGGGTGCGATGCTCCTCCACTGTGGCGCAGCCACGGGGGAGGGGAACAACGCGAAGCGTGGTGGAGGGGGCGTCCGGCCTCCGGTTCATGAGGACAAGCATGTTGAAAGCCAAACTCGGGATGTCTCCCATTGCCTGGTGGAACGACGATCTGCCGGAACTGAGCGATGATGTGTCGCTGGAGGAGTGCCTGCGGCAGTCGCGCTCCGCCGGGTTTACCGGGATGGAGAAGGGGCGGCGGTTTCCCGAGGACCCGGCGACCATGCTGCCGATCCTCAGGGCGGCGGATGTGACGCTCTGCGGTGGCTGGTTCTCGGGCACGCTGGTGAACGAGGAACTGGCGGCCAACCAGGACCGCATCCTGCCGATGATCGAGCTGTTCAAGGCGGTCGATGCACCCTGCATCGTCTACGGCGAGGTCGGCCGCTCGATCCAGGGCGACCGGACGAAGCCGCTTTCGACCAAGCCGAGGCTCGGCGAGGACGAGATGAAGGCCTATGCCCGGCGGGTGACGCAGTTCGGCGAGTGGTGCGCGGAACAGGGCATGCCGCTGAGCTACCACCACCATATGGCGGCCGTGGTCGAGACCGAGCCGGAGCTCGACGCCTTCATGCGGCACTCGGGTGAAGGCATTCCGCTGCTGCTCGATGCCGGGCATCTGGCGTTTGCCGGGGGCGATGTGCTCAGGGCCATCGACAATCACCATGCGCGGATCAACCACGTGCATGTGAAGGACATCCGCCGCTCCGTGGTGGATGGGCTCGACCGGACGAAGCAGAGTTTCCTCGATGCGGTGGCGCTCGGCGCCTTCACCGTCCCGGGCGACGGCTCGCTCGATTTCGGCGCGATCGTCCAGCGCTTCGCCGACCATGGCTACGAGGGGTGGTTCGTGGTGGAGGCGGAACAGCCGCCCAGGGAAAATCCGCCTTTGAAGATGGCGCAGGTCGGCTACAAGGAACTGATGCGGGTGATGAGCGCCGCCGGTTACACGGTGGAGACGCAGGGTTTTCCCACCCGCTGACGGGAGGAGTCCATGGCTGAACCGGAACAGAAGCCGCGCATCCTGACGCTGCCGTGGTTCAAGCCGCTGTGGCGGCGGATCGTCGTGGTGGCGATCATCGCGGTGTGGTGCGGCTGGGAGTGGTTCTACAACCAGGATCAGTTCTGGGGGATGATCACGCTGGCGGCCTTGGCCTATGGCGTGTGGGTGTTCTTCATCAATTTCGAAAACGAACTGGCCAAGGACGACAATGGCAAACCTAAGAGTTAGGCCCGCCGCGCTGCAGGGCCACGTGCACCACGTCACCCCTCAAAGCGCCGGGTGGACCTATGTCGGCTTCGACCTCCACAAGCTGCCCGAGCCCGGCGACGTTGCGATGGGTGGGGGCGACGACCGCGAGGTCTGCATCGTGCTGATCTCAGGCAAGGCCAAGGTGACGGTGGACGAGCAGGATTTTCTCGTCGGCGAGCGCATGAGCCCGTTCGAGGGGCCGGCGCACTCGGTTTATGCGCCTGCCGGAGCGAAGTGGCATGTCGAGGCGCTGACGCCGCTCGAAGTGGCGGTGTGCTCGGCGCCAGGTGTGAAGGGTGCGCGGCCGCCGCGGGCGATCGGGCCGGCAGAGGTCGAGCGGCTGACGCGCGGCAAGGGGACGAACACGCGCTATCCTTCGAATATTCTGCCGGAGACGGCGGAGGCGGATTCGCTGCTGGTGGTGGAGGTGATCACCCCGGGCGGACACACCTCGAGCTACCCGCCGCACCGGCACGACGAGGATGACCTGCCGCGCCAGAGCTTTCTCGAAGAGACGTACTATCACCGCTTTTCGAAGCCGCAGGGCTTCGGGTTCCAGCGCGTGTTCACCGACGATCGGTCGCTGGACGAGACCATGCTGATCGAGGATGGCGACGTGGTGCTGGTGCCGAGGGGGTACCACCCGGTCGCAGCGGTGGCGGGCTATGACATCTACTACCTCAATGTCATGGCCGGGCCGAAGCGGACGTGGAAGTTCTACAACGCGCCTGAGCATGAGTGGATGCTGGAGGGTTAGGCACTCCGATTGAACGGGCACGACGCCCACCGCCCCCCCTTTGCGGGGGAGGAAGTGAAGCTTGGCGGGGCCTTAGCGAAGCTAGGAGGGGGTGTTCGCCGAGGTCATGATCGCGCCGCCTGCATACCCCCACCCTAGCTCTGCTACGTCGCTTCGCTCCTAGCGGCGCTACCCTCCCCGCAAGGGGGAGGGTGGGCGACTCACTCCAACGGCGGTGGTCGTAAACTCTGGCGCACCCGCCCCCTTGACCCCTGCCCGCCGCCATGACTACCTCCCGGCACCTTTCTCCGGGAGCCTTGCATGACGGCCAAGTTCATCTTCACCCTCTCCTGCGCCGACCGGCCGGGGATCGTTGCGGCGGTGACGACGGAACTGGCGGGGCTGGGTTGCAACATCGCCGAATCCAACCAGTTCTGGGACCAGGAGACCGGCACGTTCTTCATGCGCCTGGCGTTTACCGCGCCCGACGGGGTGGATCGCGACGCGGTGGAGCGTGGGCTGAAGCCGGCGGTGGAGCGCTTCGGCATGCGCACCACGCTGTCAGACGCCGCCAGGAAGAAGAAGGTGCTGGTGATGGTGTCGAAGTTCGACCACGCCCTGCTGCACCTGCTCTACCAGATCAAGGTCGGCTGGCTCGACGCCGAGGTGGTGGCGATCGTTTCGAACCACGAGGACAGCCGCAAGACTGCCGAGTACGAAGGCATTCCCTACCACGTGCTGCCGGTCGACAAGGCCAACAAGGCGGCGCAGGAAGACCAGGTGATCGCGCTGTTCAAGGAAACGGGGGCCGACCTCGTGGTGCTGGCGCGCTACATGCAGATCCTCTCGGATCGCTTCGCGACACGGCTCTACGGGCAGATCATCAACATCCACCACTCGTTCCTGCCCTCGTTCAAGGGCGCCAAGCCCTATCACCAGGCGCACGAGCGCGGCGTGAAGATCATCGGCGCGACCGCGCACTACGTGACGCCAGAACTTGACGAAGGCCCGATCATCGAGCAGGAAACGGCGCGCGTCACCCACGCCATGAGCCCCGACGACCTGATTGCCGCCGGCCGCGACATCGAAAGCCGCGTCCTCGCCCGCGCCGTGAAGCTGCACCTCGAGAACCGGGTGATGCTGAATGGGCGGAAAACGGTGGTGTTCGGGTAGGCCGGACTTGCGCTAACTACGGAAATCCCGTATCATGGTTGAACGGTTCGATCCTGAGAAAGACGCGGCGAACCGGTTCAAGCACAAGCTGCCACTGGCGTTCGGCGACAGCATCTTTCGCGATCCGCGGCACGAAGTCATCTCCTCGATCAGGCCGATTGACGGTGAGGAGCGCTTCAAAGTCGTCGGGATGGTCGATGGAAAACTCTACACGGC
>JAEYYP010000157.1 GCA_023428425.1 Pseudomonadota bacterium | reverse complement strand
CCCCGCCCCCCCCCCCCCCCCCCCCCGGGGGGGCCCCGCCGGCGGGAGGGACCGGCGTGGGTTGCCACCACTACGGTCATTCGGTCTTGGCCTCTTCGACGGCCTTGGCGATGTTGGCGACGGCCTGGTCGACGGTGATTTCGCCCTTGGCCGCGCTGTTGAGGTTGGTGTTCACCGCCGTGGAGAATTCGGGGTACCAGGTGGGGGTGCCCTGCGGGAACAACGCCTCGCCATACTTGCTCTCCTCGACCAGCACGTCGCCGCTCTGCAGCTTGCCGGCTTCGTTGAGTTCGGCCAGTGCCGAGGTGCGGGTGGGCAGCACGCCGGTATTGTAGTTCTCGACTTGCCAGGCGTTCGAGGTGAACCACTTCACGAACTCGATCGCCGCACCCTGGTTGGGCGAGGCCTTCGGCACGGCAAGAGCCTCGAGCAGGCCGTAGGAGCGGGTCTGGCCGCTTTCGGTGGCGACGAGGATGGCCTCGACCTGTCCGGCGACCTGCGACTGGGCCGGGTCGTTCATCTGGCCGAGGCGGCCGGGCTCGCCCGAGATCATGATCGAGGTGAGGCCCTTGGCGAAATACTCGTCGTTGATCTGCGCATCGCGCAGCCCTGTCGCCGCCGGATCGACGAGGCCGGCGTTCAGCAGTTCCAGCTCGTAGGCCATGGCCTTGTAGCCGGCCGAATCCGGCGTGGTGAAGAGCGGGTTGAAGTCGGCATCGAACAGCTCGCCGCCGAACGCCTTCGTCAGCAGGTACCAGGTGGTCGAGGCGCCTTCCGTCGGGGAGAGCGGAATGCCGACCGGGTACTCGGCGATACCCTTCTCCTTGATGGTCTTTGCCGCTGCCATCAGATCGGCGAGCGTCTTCGGCATCTCGGTGATGCCGGCATCGTCGAAATGCTTCTTGTTGACCAGCATGACCCGGTAGTCATTGGTGTAGGGGATGCCGAGGATGTTGCCGTTGATGGTGAAGATCGTCGTGCCGGCTATGTCCTTGACGGTCTCGGCGTCGATCGCATCGTTGAGCGGCAAGTACCAGTCGGCGGCGGCGAACTGGCCCGTCCACGACCAATCGAACTCGGTGACGTCGGCCGGCGCGGTGCCCGCGATCAGGGCGGAGACGAGCTTGGGCCGGATATCGTCCCAGCTGAGGGTCTGGAGATCGACCTTGATGCCGGTTTCGGCTTCGAACTTCGCTGCAATATCCGGCGATTGCGGCGAGGGCATCAGCACGGTGATGGTGGTGCCGGCATAGGGCTTGTCCTGCGCCCAAGATGGCGTGGCAAGCACCGGCATGGCAAGCATCAGCGAACTCAAGGCGATGGTCGTCAGTAGGTGTCGTCTGCGCATTCCCGTCTCCTGTGGTGTGGTGATCTAGGCTGATTGAAGCTGCAGCGGGGCGGCGGCGAGGGACGCCGCAAGCCGGGCCACGAACGCGTCGTCGACCGGGCGGCCGATGCACCGGGCGGCAGCGAGCACGGCGCCGCCGACCGGCGGCAGCAGCGGCGGTCGGGGCGGACGACCGATGCGGCTCGCCACGGCCTCGCGCAGCACCCGGCTTTCGAACAGGCCGCCCGCAAAGCTCCAGGGGAGGGTGCCGAGGCGGCGCTCGAGCATGCGGACATGGGCGGTGAGTTCGTCGGCGGCGGCGTCGACGATTGCGCGGGCGGCGCCATCTCCCGCGGCCGCGCCGGCCAGGGCGATGGGGGCGAGGGCGGCGATCTGGGTGCGGGGCTCGGCGAGGCGCGAGGCCCATCCTTCGAGAGCGTTCACCCGGTCACCCAGGTCGAGGCCGAGCCGGGTGAAGAGATCATCGAGCATCGCCGTGGGGCCGGTGCGGCCATCGATGCTCTTGCTGACGGCGCCGAGCACGTGCCGGCCGATCCAGTAGCCGCTGCCCTCGTCACCGACGACATCGCCCCAGCCGCCCGTGCGGTACGAGGCGCCGGAAGCGTCCCGAGCCCACGCCATCGACCCGGTGCCGGCAAGGATGAGGATGCCCGAGCCACCGGCGAAGGCGCCGATATGGGCGGCATCGACATCGTTGAGGACGCGCTGCGGGGTGGGTCCGAACAGGCGGGCGATCGTCGCTTCCTGCGCGGCCGAGACTTCGGCTACCTCGCCATAGGCGGGCAGGGCGGCCGCGACGGCGAGGAGGTTGGGACGTGCAGCGACGGAGGCGACCTGAGCGGCGAGCGCGGTGCCCCAGTTCGCCCGTTCGAGCGGGCTCGTGGCTTCGCCGCGCGTGATCGAGACGATCTCGCCGTGCAGTGTAGCGAGGGCGACCAGCGTCTTGCTACCGCCGCCGTCGATGCCGCACAGCACGCCCTCACTCATCGCCGACGCCCGCCGCGGCAATGGTGGCATCGACGCCGGCATCGGCCAGACGGGCACGCCAGGCCGAGTCGAGACGCCAGTCGGTCATCACCCGCACGGCGGCCAGTGGCGCAACGCGGTAGGTGGCGGTGGTGCCGAACTTGCTGGCATCGGTGAGCAGGAAGGTCTGGGCGGAGCGGGCGATCATGCGGCGGTTGAGGCTCGCCTCGGCGCTGTCGACGGAATACAATGCGCCATCCTCGGCGATGGCGCTGACACCCAGGAAAAGCTGGTCGAACCACAGGGTCTCCAGCATCTGCTCGGCTTCGGGGCCGACCAGGGATACGTTTTCGCTGCGGAGTTGGCCGCCGATCAGCGAGACCGAGAGATTGGGGACGTTGAGGAACTCCTGCGCCACCGTCAGACCGTTGGTGAAGATGCGGAGCGGCAGCGGGTTCAGTCGGATCAGCCGGGCCAGCTGCAACACGGTGGTGCCGGCATCGAGGAAGATGGTGGCGTGCGGCACGAGCGCGGCGTAGGCGGCGCGAGCAATGGCGCGCTTGGCGACGAGGTGCCGCTTGGCCCGCTCCTGGAACGCCACCTCGACCGACGAACCCTCGGCAATGCGAGCGCCGCCATGCACCCGGTCGATGGCGCCTTCGCTTTCGAGCACCTGCAGGTCGCGTCGGATGGTGGCGAGCGAGGCGCCAACGGCGTCGGCCAGGGCCTGAACCGTGGAATAGCCGTGGGCGTAGAGATGGCCGCGGATCGCGTCCAGCCGCTCAACCTTGACGCCCTCGCCCTGTGTCATCGTCCCTCGTTTCGATCAGTTTCGATCTCGTATGAGCACGTTTCCACAGAGAACGATCATGAGTCAATCATGTTTGTGATCGAATTTGATGCCGGCTTGCAGACGGGTGGTTGTCATCCGGCCTGAGGGGCGGCAAGGTGGCGCGCATGCGGAAGATCGTGGCAATCGGCGAAATCCTCGTGGAGATCATGGCGGAAACCCGTGGGCAAGGGTTTCGCGAGGCGCAGGCGCTCACCGGTCCCTACCCGTCCGGAGCGCCGGCGATCTTCATCGACCAGGTGGCGCGGCTGGGGCATCCGGCAGCGATGATCGGGGCAGTCGGCGACGATGATTTCGGGGCGCTGAACGTCGATCGGCTGCGGGATGACGGGGTGGATGTATCGGCGATTGCCGTGCATGCCGGCGCATCGACCGGCAGCGCCTTCGTGCGCTACCGCGAGGATGGCGGGCGCGACTTCGTCTTCAACCTGCGCGACAGCGCCAACCGGTTCATCCGTCTCGGCGAGCCCGCGAGGGCAGTGTTGGAGGAGGCCGGACATCTCCACATCGTCGGCTCGTCCCTCGGTGCGGACGCGGTGGCGGCCACGGTGCTGGAGGCGCTGGCGGTGGTGAAGGCGCAGGGCGGCACGGTGTCGTTCGATCCCAATATCCGCAAGGAGATGCTGGATGCGCCGGGCCTTGCCGAACGACTGCAACTGGTCCTCGATGCCACTGACCTGTTCCTGCCGAGCGGCGAGGAGATGGGGCTGCTGGCAGCGGACGCCGGTGAACTGCTGGATCGTGGCGTCAGGGCGATCGTCCACAAGCAGGGGGCGGCGGGTGCGCGCTATATCGACCGGACGACGGACCTGGTTCAGGCCGGAATCACGGCGGAAGAGATAGACCCGACCGGAGCGGGGGATGTTTTCGGAGCGACCTTCGTCGTCGGCTGGTTGGATGGGCTCGATCCTGCCGTGAACCTGCGACGCGCCTGCGCGGCCGGGGCGCTGGCGGTGATGCGACGCGGGCCGATGGAAGGGGTCTCGACGGCGGACGAACTCGACCGGCTGCTGGCCTAGCCGCGGGCGATGGCGTCGATCTCTGCGCGGTGGCGCAGCATGGCGAGCTGCGTACGGTAGTCGCGATCGAACTGGGTCATGGCCGCAGGGTCGGGCAGGCGGATGGTGCCGGGCTGGGCCATGGCGGAGCAAGCGGATGGCAGGTCGGGATGGAGGCCGGCGGCGGTCGCCGCGACCATGGCGACGCCGAGCAGGGTGGCGTCCTGCGTCGCGGGCTCGATGACGCTGCAGCCGGTGGCGTCGGCGTAGAGTTCCATGAGCAGCGGATTGCGACTGTGGCCGCCGGTGACGTGCAGGGTGTCGATGGCGTAGCCGCGATGGTTCAGCGTCTCGAGGATGTGGCGGACCTGAACGGCAATGGCGACGCAGGTGCGCCAGTACAAGCGGGCGAGGCTGTCGAAATCGCTGTCGAGGGACAGCCCGGAGACGACGCCGAGCGCCTGCGGATCGGCGAGGGGCGAGCGGTTGCCATGGAAATCGGGCAGGACGTGGAGGCGCGCACCGAGAGCGAATCCCTCGGCGCGGCGGAGCTCCATGACGCGCTCGACGACCTTGCGGTGAAGTCCGGGGGCGGGCGGTCCGCCGGCGCCGTGCAGCCTCAACAGGTGATCGAGCAGGGCGCCGGTCGCCGACTGTCCGGCTTCGTTGAGCCAGACCCCGGGCAGGACGGCGCCTTCATAGGGCCCCCAGACGCCGGGGGTGGGGCGCGGTTCCTGCGACAGGGCCATGACGCAGCTCGAGGTGCCCGCGATGAGCGCGAGATGCCGATGGATGTCAGCGGGCTCGCTGGCGAAGGCGGCGAGCGAACCGAGGGCGCCGGCATGGGCGTCGATCAGGCCGACACCGACGCGGCAGCGCGACGTGAGGCCCAACAGGGCCGCTGCGGAGGGGGTGAGGGGGCCGAGCGGCCGGCCGATGGGACTCGCGCGTTCCGGCAGGCCGCCGCGCTCGACGAGATCGGCGACACCGACTTCGGCGAGGAAATCGCGCTGCCAGCCGGGCGCTTCGTGTGCGAGGTAGGTCCACTTGCAGGTGAGGGTACATTCCGAGCGCGCGGTGGAGCCGGAGGCCTTCCAGGTGAGAAAATCGGCGAGGTCGAAGAAGTGGCCGGCGCTGGCCCAGGTGTCGCCGACGTGCCGCTTGAGCCACATCAGCTTCGGCACTTCCATCTCCGGGGACATCACGCCGCCGATGAAATCGAGCACGCGGTGGCCGGTAGCGGTGCACTCCTCGGCCTCCGCGAGGGCGCGGTGGTCGAACCAGGCGATGGTGTCCCAACGCGGTTCACCGCCGGGCGAAACCGGCAGTGGCGCGCCGGCCCGGTCGCGGACGACGAGCGAGCAGGTGGCGTCGAAGCTGATGCCGACGGCCTCCTCGGGGCGCGCGCCGGCAACGCGCATCGCTTCGCGCACGGCAGCACCGACGGCCGTCCAGATCTGCTCGGAATCGTACTCGGCGAAGTTGGCGCCGCCCCGGTTGAGGTCGAGCGAATGTTCGGCGCGACCGATGAGGTGGCCGCCGGGCGTGACCACGCCGGCGCGCGCACTGGCCGTGCCGACATCGACGGCGACGAGAAGCTGCGTCTCGCCTGCCTCGCGGGCCGCGTGGAGGTGGAGCAGGCCGGGCAGGGCGCGCATGTCTTCCAGGATCGCGTCGGGCGCCAGGGCCTCGACGCCATCGCGGAGGCCACTTTCGGCGAAGTGTCCACCGCCCGTATAGGCGAGGACACGCATGCCCGCCGCGCGCGCGGCCATGATGCCGGCGGACGAGTCCTCGATGACGAGACAGTTTTCCGGCGCGACGCCCATCTCGCCGGCGGCGTGGAGGAAGAGGTCGGGCGCGGGCTTGCCGTTCGGCACCATGCTGGCCGAGTAGATGTTGCCCTCGAAACGGGGCAGCAGGCCAGTGAGTTCGAGGCTGAGGCGGATGCGCTCGACCTGGCTCGAGGAAGCGACACAGAAGGGCAGGTCGAGCCCGGCCAGCACTTCGCCGATCCAGCCGGTCGGCTTCAGCTCGCGCCGGTAGAGGGCGAACAGCCTGTCGCGCATGCCGGAAAGCGAGGTGTCGCTCAGCCGGGCGCCGTGGGTCGCGAACAGCGAGTCCGAGATGGAGGCGAGGGAGCGGCCGAGGAACGAGCGGAAGGCGTCACCGCGCTCGATCTCGATGCCCTGCTCGCCCAGCAGGTCCAGCAGCACGCGCATGGCGAGCGGCTCGCTGTCGACCAGCACGCCGTCGCAATCGAAGATGACGAGCTTGATCGGTGCCATCAGCCCCGACCCCCGCAAGAACACTCAGGCACCAGACAGTCCTCCCCCTGCTATGGGTAGCCGGGGGATCGCTGATTGGGCAAGCGGGGATCAGCTCGCTTCGAGCAGTTGCCGGCTGTAGTCGTCGCGGACGTCGCGGGCGCGGAGCTGCTCTCGGGTGAGGGTCTCGACGGTCCGGGCGTTGCGCATCACCATGAGCCGTTCGCACATGTAGCTGATCACCGCGAGGTCGTGGCTGACGATGACGAAGGTGAGGCCGAGTTCCTTGCGCAGGCGGTTGAGCAGGTTGAGGATTTCGGCCTGGATCGAGACGTCGAGCGCCGAGGTCGGCTCGTCGAGCAGCAGGATGCGGGGCTTCAGCGACAGGGCGCGGGCGATGGCGACGCGCTGGCGCTGGCCGCCGGAGAGCTCGTGCGGGAAGCGGAACTGGAAGCGCGCGCCGAGCCCGATGAGGTCGAGCAGCTCGGCGGTACGGCCGGGCGGGTCGGCGATGCCGTTGATCAGCATCGGCTCGGCGATCTGCTGGCCGATGGTGTAGCGCGGGTGGAGCGAGCCGTAGGGGTCCTGGAAGACCATCTGCACGGTGCGCGCGAGGTCGCGTTGCCTCGTTGCGCGCGCATCCATGCCGTTGATGGCGATGCGGCCACTCCAGTGGCGGTTGAGGCCGACCATGGTGCGGAGGATGGTGGATTTGCCGGAGCCCGATTCACCGACGAGGCCGAAGCTTTCGCCCTCTGCGACGGTGAAGTTGACATCGTCCACAGCTGTGGCGCCCGAGAAGCGGACGGTGAGGTGTTCGACCTCGATCATGGCGCAGCCTCCAGCCAGGAGGCATCGCGGGTGAGGGTGGGGAGAGGTTCGAGCGAGCCGTCGATCGAGGGCAGGCAGGCGATGAGGCCGCGGGTGTAGGGGTGCCGAGCGGCGTGCAGGTGCTTCGCGTCCAGCGTTTCGACAATGCGGCCGGCATACATGACGATCACCCGGTCGCAGAACTTCGACACGAGGTTGAGGTCGTGACTGATGAAGATGAGGCCCATGCCGCGCCGCGTCACCAGTTCGTCCATGATCGACAGTACCTGGGTGCGGCCCGAGCCATCGAGTGCGGAGGTGGGCTCGTCGGCGATCAGCAGGTCGGGCTCGCGTACCACCATCATGGCGATCATGACGCGCTGGCCCATGCCGCCCGCCAGTTCGTGCGGATAAAGTCCCATGACGCGCTCGGGATCGCGGATATGAACCGCGCCGAGCGCCTCGACGGCTTTCTCTTTCGCCGCTGCGGACGAGAGCTTGCGGTCGCCGATGCGGATGGCCTCGACGACCTGGCGGCCGACGGTCATCACCGGGTTGAGCGAGTATTTCGGATCCTGCAGGATCAAGCCCATGCGGCCGCCGCGCAGTGAGCGCCGGACTTTCGGCGAGGCGGTGCGGAGGTCGATGCCGTCGAAGCTCAGGCGGTCGGCGCTGACCTTCGCATAGGCGGGGAGCACGCCGAGCAGCGAGCGACCGGTGAGGCTCTTGCCCGAGCCGGATTCGCCGACGATGCCGAGCTTTTCGCGACCGAGCGAGAAGGAAACGCCGCGCACGGCGTCGTTCCAGCCGCCCTCGTCATTGCGGAAGGCGACGTGGAGGTTTTCGATCTCGACGAGTGGGGCCGTCATTTGCGCTGCCTCAGGTGCGGGTCGAGCAGATCACGGAGCGCGTCGCCGAGCAGGTTGAAGCCGAGCGAGACGGTGAAAATGGCGATGCCGGGCACGGTCGCCACCCACCACTGGTCGAAGATGAACTTGCGGCCGGTGGAGATCATGGCGCCCCATTCGGGCAGCGGCGGCTGCGCGCCGAGGCCGATGAAGCCGAGGCCAGCGGCGGTCAGGATGATGCCGGCCATGTCGAAGGTCATGCGGACGATGACGGACGAGAGGCACATGGGGATGACGTGGAAGACGATGATGCGGAACTCGGACGCGCCGGCGAGACGGATGGCGTTCACGTAGTCGGAGTTGCGCACGACCAATGCTTCAG
>JAEYYP010000150.1 GCA_023428425.1 Pseudomonadota bacterium | reverse complement strand
TCCGGCGACTACGAATTCTACCGTCAGCAGCGCGCCATCGCCGAGGTGCAGCAGCAGGCGCAGTTCGAGCGCCAGCAGGCCATGCTGACCAAGGAGATCGCCTTCATCGAGCGCTTCAAGGCCCGCGCCAGCCACGCCGCTCAGGTGCAGAGCCGGGTCAAGAAGCTCGACAAGATCGACAGGGTCGAGCCGCCCAAGCGCCGCCAGACCGTCGCCTTCGAGTTCCGCCCCGCGCCGCGCTCCGGCGAGGACGTGGTGATGCTGAAGAAGGTGTCGAAGGGCTATGGTTCGCGCGCGATTTACGACGGGCTCGATTTCCACATCCGCCGGCAGGAGCGCTGGTGCATCATGGGCATCAACGGCGCCGGCAAGTCGACGCTGCTGAAGCTCGTCGCGGGCGCCTCCGATCCCGATACCGGCACCGTCAACCGTGGCCCGAGCGTCAAGCTCGGCTATTTCGCGCAGCACGCCATGGACCTGCTCGATCCCGACCGCACGGTATTCGAGACGCTGCAGGACGAGTTTCCGCAGGCCAACCAGGCGCCGCTCCGCACGCTTGCCGGCTGCTTCGGATTTCCGGGCGACGATATCGACAAGAAGGTGAGGGTGCTCTCGGGTGGCGAAAAGGCCCGCCTCGTGATGGCGCTGCTGCTCTTCGATCCGCCGAACCTGCTGGTTCTCGACGAGCCCACCAACCATCTCGATATCGCCACCAAGCAGATGCTGATCGCGGCGCTCGAGCAATACGAGGGCACCATGCTGTTCGTCTCGCACGACCGGCATTTCCTCGCCGCCCTCTCCAACCGCGTGCTCGAACTCACGCCCGAGGGCATCCATACGTATGGTGGTGGCTACACCGAATATGTGCAGAGTACCGGCCGCGAGGCACCCGGCCTCCACAGTTGACCATTTCCGAGGGGGAACAATGACTTCGCTACCGCACCACACGCTCAACGACGGCACGACGCTCCCGGCTGTCGGCCTCGGCACCTACGCGCTGCGCGGCATTCCGGGCGCGGCGGCGATGGCCGATGCGCTGCGCGCCGGCTACCGGCTGCTCGATTCGGCGGTGAACTACGAGAACGAGGGCGCCGTCGGCAACGCCGTTCGCATGTCGGGCGTGCCGCGCGAGGAGATCCGCGTCACCTCGAAGCTCCCGGGCCGGCATCACAAGAAGCCGAACGTCACCTGGGCCATCGAGGAATCGCTGCTGCGCAGCGGCCTCGACTATCTCGACCTCTATCTCATCCACTGGCCCAACCCGAGCCAGAAGCTGTTCGTCGAGGCCTGGGAGGGCATGATCGAAGCACGCGAGCGCGGCCTCGTCCGCTCCATCGGCGTGGCCAATTTCCTGCCCGAGCATCTCGACGAGTTGATCGCGAAGACCGGGGTCACGCCCAGCGTCAACCAGATCGAGCTCCACCCCTATTTCAACCAGCCCGAGCAGCGCGCTGCCGACAAGGCCCGCGGCATCCTCACCCAGGCCTGGACGCCGATCGGCAAGGGTACCGCGCTCCTCTCCGAAGCGCCTGTCGTCGCCGCAGCGCAGAAGCATGGCCGTACGCCCGCACAAGTCGTGCTGCGCTGGCATGTCCAGAACGGCGTGCTGCCGATCCCCAAATCCGCCAACGCCGCGCGGCAGGCCGAGAACCTCGACGTCGCCGGCTTCGCCCTCGATGATGGCGACATGGCCGCCATCAACGCGCTCACTCGCGCCAACGGCCGCCTCTTCGATGGCGACCCGCGCACGCACGAGGAATTCTGAGCGGGCTCTCAGCGAACCCCGTTGGCCTTCTCCATCTCCCGCTCGACGTAGTCCTCGACGCTCGGTACGGCGATTTCGAAGGCCAGTCGCACGGCGACCAGCGTCACCAGTGCGGCGATCGGCCCGACGAGGAACATCAGGAAGCCGCCGAGGATGATGGCGAACTGCATCACCACGATGCGGAAGTAGAACCCGATGATCTGGCGCTGCACCGGCTCGTGCCGCTGCAGCGCCTGCACCGTCACGAGCATGCGGACCACGAACAGTCCGGCCAGCGGCAGCCACAGCCCGTCGTCGAGCACCATGTGCAGGATCGCCGCGGTCAGCGAGCCGTGGGTCACATCGAAGGCGAAGTGCAGGAAATAGAGGTGGATGCCCATGAAGAAGCCGGCATGCACGAGGATGAACAGCGCCATGCCGCCGCCCGTGATCGCCGGCTGGGTGGGGCTACTCAGGATCTTGAGCGGCTGCGAGGGCGCCACTGCCACCAGCAGCACCGTCCACAGCCCGATAACGGCGCTTTCGAGCCAGTAGAGAATCAGCAGGTTGCCGGCATCCCACCCCGCCAGCCATACACCCAGCAATGGCAACAGGTGCAGGGCCAGCATCGGCAACGTATCCCGGTCCAGTCCCCGCATGCGTTCATTTCCCCTGACACTTCGCGTAGCGGCGGGAAATCTGCATAGTTTTCCGCGAGTTGACAAACCCCGATGCGACCGGGACGCGATGTAACCAGATTACGTCTTGAACCTCTAGCGGCTAGAGGTTGTATCTGAGGTGCTCCCGATATCCGGAGCCTTCGTCATGTCCGCCGCCAGCACCGATACCCGTTTCCGCGTCACCGGCATGGATTGCGCCGCCTGCGCCGCCAAGGTCGAGTCGGCGACGCGCCGGGTGGCGGGGGTGGAGAACGTCGCCGTCTCGGTCACTGCCGGTACCATGACGGTCCGTCATGCCAGCGCCGACCTCGCGCAGATCGCTCGCAAGGTTACCGAGGTGGGCTACAGCGCCTCGCTCCTGCCGGCCCACGCAAAGGCAGCAAAGCCGAACTCGCAGGATCACCCCGACCACGATCATGACCACGACCACGACCGCCCTTGGTACGCGACCAGAAAGGCGAGGCTGACGCTGCTCTGCGGACTCGCCATGGCGCTCGCCTTCGTCGCCTCCTGGGTCGTGCCATCCTGGCACGCGTGGATTTTCACTGCCGCCATGCTGGTGGGCCTTGTGCCGATCGCCCGGCGCGCGCTCGCCGGCGCCCTCAACGGCGCGCCTTTTACCATCGAGACGCTGATGACCGTCGCCGCCATCGGTGCCGTCTTCATCGGTGCCAGTGAGGAAGCGGCAGTGGTGGTGATCCTGTTCCTCGTCGGCGAACTGCTCGAAGGCATCGCGACCGGACGTGCGCGCGCCAGCATCAGGAACCTCGCCACTCTCGTGCCGCGCACCGCGCTCGTCGAAACGGATGGCGCCACCACGGAGGTGGCGGCGGAAAGCCTCGCGGTCGGCAGCATCATCCTGGTTCGCCCAGGCGATCGCATCGCCGCCGACGGCATCGTCGCGAGCGGTGAGAGTGCCATCGACGAGGCGCCGGTTACCGGCGAGTCGGTGCCGAAGCGGAAAGGCCAGGGCGACGAGGTCTTCGCCGGCACCATCAACCACGATGGCACGCTCAGGGTCCGCGTCAGCGCCGCAGCGGAAGACAACACCATCGCCCGCATCATCCGGCTCGTCGAGGAAGCGCAGGAATCCAAGGCGCCGACCGAGCGCTTCATCGAACGCTTCGCCCGCTGGTACACGCCGGGCGTCATGGTGGTTGCTGCACTCGTCGCCATCCTGCCGCCGCTCGCCATGGGCGGCGACTGGAGCGAATGGGTCTACAAGGGGCGCGCGGTGCTGCTGATCGGCTGGCCCTGCGCGCTCGTTATCTCCACCCCCGCCGCCATCGCCGCGGCGCTGTCGGCCGGCGCGCGCCGTGGCCTGCTGATGAAGGGTGGCGCAGTCCTCGAGCGCCTGGGCAAGGTGAACATGGTGGCGCTCGACAAGACGGGCACCCTCACCGCCGGCAAGCCACAGGTGACCGACATCGTCGCCCTCGATCGCAGCGAAAACGAGGTGCTGCGCCTCGCCGCGGCCCTCGAAGCCGGCTCCAGCCACCCGCTCGCCACTGCCATCCTCGCCCGGGCCGCCGAGCGCAACATCCCGGTCTTCGCCGCGCGCGACGGCGGCGCCATCGGTGGAAAGGGGGTGACCGGCACCGTGGGCAAGAACGAACTCTTCCTCGGCGCTCCCGCAGCTGCAGAGGAGCGTACTCCGCTCCCCGCCGACCTTGCCGCCCGCATCGCGACCCTAAACGACGACGGCAAGTCCGTCTCGGTCCTGCTCGTCGACAACACGGTGGCCGGGGCCATCGCCATGCGCGACGAGCCGCGCCCTGACGCGAAACCCGGCCTCGATGCCCTCAGGGCGCTCGGCGTCGGCACCGTGATGCTCACTGGTGACAACGCCCGCACGGCCAGCGCCATCGCGGCCCAGCTCGGCATCGAACCACGGGCCGGGCTGCTGCCCGTGGACAAGCAGCGCATCGTCTCGACGCTCAGGGCCGAAGGCCGGATCGTCGCCAAGGTCGGCGACGGCATCAACGACGCCCCGGCGCTGGCCGCCGCCGATATCGGCATCGCCATGGGTGGTGGCACCGATGTCGCGCTCGAAACCGCTGACGCCGCGGTGCTGCATGGCCGCGTGCTCGACATCGCCGGAATGATCGGCCTCAGCCGCTCCACCATGGCCAACATCGTGCAGAACATCACCATCGCACTGGGGCTGAAGGCGGTGTTTCTCGTCACCACCGTGCTCGGCATCACCGGGCTCTGGCCGGCCATCCTCGCCGACACGGGCGCCACGGTGCTGGTCACCGCCAACGCCATGCGGCTTCTCGCCTGGCATCCGGTGCGGAACTGAAGCGCGCCCTCGCTCCTTCCTGAAGGTCTCGGCTCGGGACTGGAAACTGGTTCCGTATCGTGCGATGCGAAAGCAAGGGGGGACGCAAATGCGCTTGACGCTCAGCTACACGATGATGACGGGTCGCGTGGAGCGCCAGCTCGACAGCGACTCGGAACTCGCCGCCGCGCTGAGCGAACTGGCCGGCACCGGCGCGAGCGCCATCTCGGTCGATCTCGGCGAGGTCCCGGGGCCCGCGTCCACCGGCAGCGATACCCAGCCGCCGTCCCGCCAGATCGATCCGGCGAGCCAGTCGATCAGCCTCGTCGACGCCCGCCGTCCCGACCGCCCCCTCATCTACGTCAACCGCGGCTTCGAGCACCTCACGGGCTACACCCGCGAGGAGTGCATCGGCCGCAATTGCCGCTTCCTGCAGGGCCCGAATACCGATCCGGCCGTCGTCGAGCGTATCCGCGAGGCCACGCGAGCCGGCGAGGAGCTGATCGTCGACCTGCTGAACTATCGCAAGAACGGCAGCACCTTCTGGAACCGCCTGTCGCTGAAGCCGGTGCGCAATGATGCGGGCGACCTCACGCACATCATCGGCATCCAGTCCGACATCACCCCCATGATCGCCCTGCAGGACATGGTCGTGGAATGGGCTCGGGACCTCGGCGCCTGAAGGCTCGGCGCATCACTGCCCCGCGTCGCAGGTCACCACCGCATCACGCAACTCGTAGCTCATCAGGTCCGAGCGCCAGCTGATCCGGGGTGCCTGCGCGAGGCGCAGTCCCGGCACGCGAAGCAGCCGGTCGAGGAACAGTCGGGCCTCGTGCAGGGCGACCTGCGCGCCGGGACAACGATGGGCGCCGTCGCCGAAACTCAGCGCCGCGACCCCACCCTTCATGTGCCGGTGACGGTCCGGGTCGATGGCATGGGGGCAGGGGCCGGTACTGGCCTCGTCGGTATTGGCAGCGCGGATATCGAGCGCGAACAACTGGGCATCCGCTCCCCGCCGGTGCAGCACCGAGGCGATCGGTTCGAGCCGGAGGATTTCCTCGAGCAGCACGATCTGCTCTTCCTCGCTGCCCTCGAGGTAGCGGGCCCGCAGGTCGTCCCGCTCGAGCAGGTGCCAGGCCGCCATCACGATGAACTCGCGCGTCGTGACCATTCCGGCCGCCGCGTAGGTGAGGCATTCGATCAGCAGCGCCTTGATCGAGTAGCGCTCGTCCAGCATGAGCGAAATGACGTCTTCGCGCCGTGTCTTTCGGCGGGCCCAGAGCGCCGGCACGACGTCGAGCGCGAGGAACTGGATGGCGAAGAACACCGCTGCCGATTGCGCCGCCAGCCATCGCCAGCCCTTCAACCGATACGTGCCGCCGCCATTGTCCAGGGTGTTGCGGATGCGCTCGGCCATGCCGCGCGGATTGCTCTCGGTGAGGCCGATTATTTCGGCCGCCACCTCCACCGCGAGCTGGAAGCTGATCGAATCGAGCCGGGCGCTTCCGCTGGCCCGAAGTTGCGCGATCAGTCGCTCCGAAACCGCTTCCATCGTGTGCCGATAGCGCGAGTTGATCGCCTTGGGCGTGAAGAACCGAGCAATGGCGGAGCGGCGGCGTTTGTGGGCCTTGCCGTCGAGGAAGAAAACCGACAGCTGGTCGGGATTGCCGACCTTCACCTGATCGGCGCCGATGCCTGCCTGCAGCATGGCCGGGTCGCGCAGGATCGCCTGGGCTTCGGCATACCCGCCCACCAGCCGCGCGCCCGGATCGGCCTCCATGTTGGCGGCTGCCAGGGCAGCGGATTTCCTGTCATCCCGGTCGGCGTCGAAAGGGCACGGCATCGATCGGCATCTCCGGAGTTTTTCCCAAGGTATAACCGTCGCAGCCGCGCAACAATTGCTGCGGTGACAATCAGGCCAACGGAACTGCGAAATCGACTCTGCGCCTGATTCAGCTCAAACGTGGGCTCCCTGGTGTGTGTCACCGATCTAGCCGACAATGGAGGTCGGTTTGCTCGAGTATCGGATAGAGTCCAGACGGGTCGATGACACCGGCAGCGTTGCGGAGCGAGGGGCTGCGGTCGTGTGGCTCGGCACGAGCTTGGCCGGCCGCCCGGATGCGCTGAACCCCGTCGAACTTCTGCTGGCGGCACTTTCGGCTTGCATGCTCAAGGGCATCGAGCGCGCGGCACCGATGCTGAAGTTTGAGTTTCGCTCCGCCAGCGTCAGGCTGCATGCCATCCGCCAGGACACGCCCCCGCGGCTGGTGTCCATCGACTACGAGCTGACCATCGATACCGATGAGCCCGATCGCAGGCTCGACCTGCTGCACCTCAACGTCATCAGGTACGGCACCATCTCGAATACCTTGGCCGCGGCAGTTCGAATCGACGGCAAAATCAGCCGGGCGAACTGACGCCGCAATCACATTTTCCCCACACAAATCAGCGAGCCGTGCCACAATCGAAAACGGGCACGGGGGCATCGCATGGCCAATCTCGACGAACTGCGCAGCCGTATCCGCGCCAACCTCTTCGCCAACGAGGCGGAGACCGTGGCGCGCCTCACCGCCGAGGCCGACCTGACGCCCGAAGCCCGGGCGCAGATGGGTGAGGTGGCGCGGCAGCTCGTCGAAAAGGTACGCTCCACCGGTTCTGCCGGCATGCTGGAAAGCTTCCTCGGCGAGTATTCGCTCTCGACCGAAGAGGGGATCGCGCTGATGTGTCTCGCCGAGGCGCTGCTGCGCGTGCCCGACACCGCCACCATCGACGACCTCATCGAGGACAAGATCGCCCCCAGCCATTGGCAGGAGCATCTGGACCGGGCCAACTCGCCGCTGGTCAATGTCGGCACGCTGGCGCTTACGCTCACCGGGCAGGTGCTGCGCGACAAGGGCGAGGACATCGCTGGCATCATCAAGGGCTTCGTGCAGAGGATCGGCGAGCCGGTGATCCGCTCCGCCGTCATGCAGGCGATGAAGATCCTCGGCAGCCAGTTCGTCCTCGGCCGCGATATCGAAGAGGCTACCCGCATCGCCCGGAAGGCCGAGCGCGAGGGCTACACCTACTCCTACGACATGCTGGGCGAAGCGGCCCGCACCGAGGCCGATGCCAAGCGCTACCGCGCCGCCTACGCCGAGGCCATCGCCGTGCTCGCCACCCGCGCTTCCGCTGGCAGCGTTCGCGACAATCCCGGTGTGTCGGTGAAGCTCAGCGCCCTCCACCCGCGCTACGAGTTCATGAAGCGCGAGCGCGTCATGGCCGAACTGGTCGAGCGCACCCTTGCCCTCGCCATGATGGCGCGCGGTGCCAACATGGGCTTCAACATCGATGCCGAGGAGGCCGATCGCCTCGACCTCAGCCTCGATGTCATCGCCGCCGTGCTCGCCGACGAACGCCTCGCCGGCTGGGATGGCTTCGGCATCGTCGTCCAGGCCTATGGACAGCGCGCCGGCGCCGTCATTGACTGGATCGAGGCCCTTGCCGAAAAGCTCGACCGCCGCATCATGGTCCGCCTCGTCAAGGGTGCCTATTGGGATACCGAGATCAAGCGCGCCCAGGTGCTCGGCCTGCCTGGCTTCCCGGTCTTCACCCGCAAGGCCGCGACCGATGTCAGCTACATCGCCAACGCACGCCGCCTGCTGTCGAAGACACATCGGCTCTACCCGCAGTTCGCCACCCATAATGCTCACACCACGGCGGCCATCCTGCACCTCGCCGATGCGCTGAAGGTCGATCGCGCGGCGTTCGAGTTCCAGCGCCTGCATGGCATGGGCGAACGCCTGCACGACATCCTCACCGACGCGCATCGCAGCCGCACCCGCATCTACGCGCCGGTCGGCCGCCATGCCGACCTCCTCGCCTATCTGGTCCGCCGCCTGCTCGAAAACGGCGCCAACGGCTCGTTCGTCAACCTGATCGCCGATCGCGACGTCCCCGCCGAGCAGGTGGTCGCCGACCCATTCGATGGCGTCGAAACTGCCGTTGCGAAGGTCCGCGTCCCGTCCGACCTCTTTGCGCCCGCACGTGCCAACTCTGCCGGTCTCGAGCTTTCCGATCCCGTTGCTGTCGAGAAGCTTCTCTCGGAGCGCCAAGCCTTCGCCAATGCCACTAAGCTATGGTCGGCCGCTTCCGTGGCTCAGGTGCATGGCGAGGCCGGCGAGCATTTCCGCATCGAGAACCCGGCGACCGGCAATGTCGTGGGGGAGGCCATCGGCGCCGGCCCGCAGACCATCGAGCTCGCCATCGCCAATGCCAAGGATGCGGCGCCTGCATGGGCCGCCCGTCCGGTTGCCGAGCGCGCGCTGCTGCTCCGTCAGGTCGCCGACCTCTACGAGGCGAATGCCACCGAGTTCTACGCGCTTTGCGCCCGCGAGGCCGGCAAGACCGTGAGCGACGCCGTCGGCGAGGTGCGCGAGGCGGTCGATTTCCTCCGCTACTACGCCGCCGAGGCCGAGGCTGAGCCTGAGGCGCGCCAGCCGCTCGGTACCTTCACCGCCATCTCGCCGTGGAACTTCCCGCTCTCGATCTTCACCGGACAGATCGCCGCGGCGCTCGTCACCGGCAACACGGTTCTAGCCAAGCCCGCCGAAGCCACGCCGTTGATCGCCGCGCGTGCGGTGCAACTGATGTACGATGCCGGTATCCCCGAGGACGTCGTCCAGTTGCTCCCGGGTTCCGGCAAGGTGGTCGGCGGTGCGCTCACTTCCGATCCGCGCATCGACGGCGTGGTTTTCACCGGCTCGCTGGCGACCGCCAAGGTCATCGACGCCGCCATGGCTGACCACCTCGCCCCCGGCGCGCCGCTGATCGCCGAAACGGGTGGCCTCAACGCCATGATCGTCGACAGTACCGCGCTGCCCGAGCAGGCGGTGCGCGACATCCTCTCGTCGGCCTTCCAGTCGGCTGGTCAGCGCTGCTCGGCCCTCCGCATCCTCTACCTGCAGGAGGATACGGCCGGGCGGACGCTCGAAATGCTCTATGGCGCGATGGACGAACTCAAGGTTGGCGACCCCTGGGATTTCGACACCGACCTCGGCCCGGTCATCGACTCTCGCGCCAAGACGAAGTTCGAGGCCTACATCGATACGTTCGCTGCCCGCGACGCGATCCTGCACCGCCTCCCGACGCCGGGGCAGGGGACCTACGTCGCCCCGGTCGTCCTCAAGGTCGCCGGCATCGCCGACATGCACGAGGAAATCTTCGGGCCGGTCCTCCACGTTGCCACCTTCAAGTCGAACGAGCTCGATTCCGTCGTCGCCGCCATCAACGCCGCCGGCTACGGCCTCACCTTCGGCCTTCACACCCGCATCGACACTCGCGTCGAGGACATTTCCACGTCCATCCGTGCCGGCAACATCTACGTCAACCGCAACCAGATCGGCGCCGTTGTCGGCTCCCAGCCCTTTGGTGGCGAAGGTGCCTCAGGTACTGGCCCGAAGGCAGGTGGCCCCAACTATCTCAAGCGCTTCTGGCGACCGCACGAACGTTTCACGCCCTCCACCGGCGTAAATCCCCTCAGCGGCATCTCCATCGGCTTCGCCATCGCCGCCGTCGATCAGGTCAAGATCGCCGTCGAGCAGGTCGGCATCATCCCGGCCGAACTGCCCATGCCCGGCCCCACCGGCGAGAGCAATGTGCTCCACACCTGGCCGCGCGGCGTCGTCCTTTGCCTCGGCCCCGACACCGACAGCGCCCGTCGCCAGGCCGACCTCGCCCTCGACCAGGGCAACGGCGTCCTCGTCATCGCCCCGGGGGCGGTAAAGATCGCCGCCGAACTGGGCGCCAACGGCGAACCCATCGGCGGCGTCGACAAGAAGCTCGCCCCCGCCGCCATCGAAGCCGGCCTCTTCGTAGACGCGGTCATGCATTTCGGCACCGAAGCCGACCTCAAACCCTGGCGCCAAGCTCTCGCCCGCCGCGAAGGCCCGCTGATCCCGCTCATCACCCGCCCATCGGATGCCGAACACCTCCTCCGGGAACGCCACGTCTGCATCGACACAACCGCCAGCGGCGGCAACGCGGAGCTGCTGGCGGGGCAGTGATGCGCTGCGGTCGTCGGTGGTCCTCCACCGCGCTAGCGGGGAGGGGCGGCACAGGCACAGGGACCCCTCATCCGGCTGCCGCCACCTTCTCCCACAAGGGGAGAAGGCGATGGACCACGCACGTCGGCCGAGTTGAGGGGAGCGTCGCCGGTTCGCCTTCTCCCCTTGTGGGAGAAGGTGCCCGAAGAGCGGATGAGGGGTGGCCTCAGCTTCCGCGTCGATAGACCTAGACCGCCCGCCCGTCCGCGCCGAACACGTGATAGCGCGCCGGGTCGACATAGGTGGTCAGCCGGGAGCCAAGGTCCACCTGGCGCTGCCCGTCCACCGCGATGGTAAGCGGCTGGCCGTCGTCGGTCGTCGCGTACACCATGGTCTGCCCGCCCAGTTGCTCGACGAGGTCGACCTTCACCTCGGCGAGGCGCACGCCGGCGCTCTCCGACAGGGCGATGTGCTCCGGCCGCACGCCGAACGTCACCTTGTCGCCCGCTGCCACCTTGCGGTTCACCACGATCGAGCTGCCGCCGGCCCGCAGCTTCGCGCCTGCCGCGTCAGAGCCCTCGGCGGTGGCGTCGAGGAAGTTCATCTTTGGCGAGCCGATGAAGCCCGCGACGAAGCGGTTCTTCGGGTTGTTGTAGAGTTCGAGCGGCGCGCCGACCTGTTCGATCACGCCGCCCTGCAGCACCACGATCTTGTCGGCCATGGTCATCGCCTCGACCTGATCGTGGGTGACGTAGATCATGGTGTTGCCAAGGTCCTTGTGGAGCTTGGCGATCTCGACGCGCATCTGCACGCGCAATTCTGCGTCGAGGTTCGAGAGCGGTTCGTCGAACAGGAAGATCTTCGGCTCGCGCACGATGGCACGGCCGATGGCGACGCGCTGGCGCTGGCCGCCCGAGAGCTGCTTGGGCTTGCGCTTCAGCAGCGGCTCGATCCGCAGGATCGCTGCCGCCTGCGCCACGCGCTTCTCGATCTCGGCCTTGGGCGCCTTCGCGGTTTCGAGCCCGAAGGCCAGGTTCTGGTAGACGCTCATGTGCGGGTAGAGCGCGTAGCTCTGGAACACCATGGCGATGCCGCGCTTGGCTGCCGGCACCTCGTTCATCCGCACGCCGTCGATCAGCAGGTCGCCGCCCGAGATCGGCTCGAGCCCCGCGATCATCCGCAGCAGCGTCGACTTCCCGCAGCCCGATGGCCCGACGAACACGGTGAACTCGCCGGGATCAATGGTCAGGTCGATGCCGTGGATCACCTGCACTTCGCCGTAGCGCTTCACCGCCTTGTTGAGGACGACGCTCGTGGACATCAGCGGAACTCCTCGGGCAGCCAGCTGCCGTACTTGGGATGGGTCTCGGTCACCGGGAACGACACTTCCTCGCGCGTCTCCGACGAGTGGTAGAATGCCGTCACGATCTCCAGCGCCCGGCGGCTGTCGCGCGAGGTCACCGGCAGCGGCGCCTTGCCCTCGAGGGCATCGTGGAACAGGCGCATCTGCGTCTCGAAACGGCTCGGGGTATCCACCCAGTCGGCGAGCAGCGCGTCGATCGCGGCCTTGGTCGCATCGTTGCGCGGCAGGATCTTCCACAGCGCCTTGCCCGGGTTGTAGGCCTCGTGGTCGCTTTCGATCGTCACGTTCTCGAACATCAGCCGGATGCGTGAAATCTCGTCGGCCGAACCGAGCGTCGCCGTGAAGCTCGCGAGGGCACCGCTTTCCATCTCCAGCGAGGCCGAGATGCAGTCCTCGACCTCGATGTCGTTCACTCGCGTCGCCACCCGCCCGAACAGGCTCTTAGGCTCGCCCATCAGGTAGGTGAAGATGTCGTGCGGGTGGATCGCGTGCGTCATCAGAACGCCGCCGAGCTCGGTCTTCCACTTGCCGCGCCACGGCACGGCGTAATAGTCCGGGCCCCGCCGCCACAGCGTCTCGACCGTCCCGACATACGGCTTCCCGGCGATCCCGGCGTCGATGATCTTCTTGGCCTGCTGGATGCCGTTGCCGAACCGGTATTGGAACACCGGCATCAGCATGCCCTTCGACTTCGCCTCCTCGGCGATCACCTCGTCGACTTCCGCCAGCGACCCGACCAGCGGCTTCTCGCAGATCACGTGCTTGCCGGCGCGCAGGGCGGCCATCACCATGGGGTAGTGCACCATCGGCGGGGTGCACACGTCGATGATGTCGAGGTCGTCCATCGCGAGCAGGTCGTCGAAGTTCTCGACCCGCCGCTCGACGCCGAAGTCATCGGCCAGCTTGTTGCGCCGCGTCGCGTCGAGATCGCAGATGGCGATCACGCGGTACTTGTCCTTGTTGGTCGCGTAGCCCTCGACGATGTGGCTGCGCCCGATGCCGCCACCGACGACGGCGACCGTGTAAATCCTGCTCATTGCTGCCACACCGTGCCGCGCTCGGCCAATTCCTGGGCCTTGAGCGCCAGTTCCATTGCGTTGAATGCCCGCGCCTGCGGCATCGCCGTTTCGGTGCGGTCGTGAATGTCGGCGATCAGCTGCCGCGCATAGGGCAGGTCGACGCCGGAGCAGTCGATGTGCTGCGTGCCCTTGCCGTCGACGAGGAACAGGTGATCCTTGCCCTCGCGTCCGGCAATGTCGATGTATTTCCTGAGCTCGATATAGCCCTCGGTGCCGAGGATCGTCAGCCGCCCGTCACCCCAGGTCGGCAGGCCCGCAGGGGTAAACCAGTCCACTCGCACATAGCCGGTGGTGGTCGGCGTCCTCAGGTGCATGTCGCCGATATCCTGCAGCCCCGGCTTCCCCGGGTTGCCGCGGTTGTTCACCGTCGCCGAGATGACCTCGGCCTCCATGGCGTCCGAGAAGAACAGGAACTGCTCGCACTGGTGCGATCCGATATCGGTCAGGATGCCGCCATAACGCTTGCGGTCGAAGAACCAGTCCGGCCGCTGGTTGTTGCGGATGGCGTGCGGTCCGAGCCCGACCGTGTGCACGACCTGGCCGATGGCTCCGGCTTTCACCAGTTCGCCCGCCTTCACCGTCGAGCGCGTCTCGAAATGCTCGGAGTAGCACACCGAGTAGATGCGACCGGTCTCGGCCTGCACTGCCTTAAGCTCGGCAAGCTGCGCCAGCGACGTCATGCCCGGCTTGTCGCTCATCACGTCCTTGCCGTGCCGCATGGCGGCGATCGACACCTCGGCGCGCTCGTTGAGGATCGAGGCCGTCAGCACCAGAGCGATCGTGGGATCCTCGAGAATCTCCCGCCGGTCCGCCACGCGGTTGGCCTGCGGATATTTCTCCCCGAACGGCTTCGCCAGTTCCTCCTCGGGCGCAAAGAACGCCACGAACTCGGCTCCCTCCCGCAACAGGCATTCGACCTGCCCATAGATATGGCTGTGGTTGAGGCCGATGGCGGCAAACTTGATGGTCATAGTCTCTTCTCGGTCAGAACTCTGGGCACCGGCGACGCAGCCGCCACTTCACCTCCCCCTTCATGGGGGAGGCCGGGAGGGGGCCGTCCCGGATCGTCGTTGGCTGAGCGCCGCCTCAGCTTCGGTGGCGTAGACGCCAGCGCCTCGGCAACAACCGCATAGACCCCGTCCTCCTCGCGCATCCCCTCGTCATTGGTGAAGCGGAGCACCGTGTAGCCTTCGTGGCGCAGGAAGGCGTCGCGGAAGGCATCGGCCTCAAGCCCGGCATCGGTGAAATGTGTGTCGCCATCGACCTCGATCACCAGCTTGGCGCGGTGGCAGACGAAATCCACATAGAAAGGACCGATCTGCTCCTGCTTTCGGAAATGGTAGCCGCCGCTGCGCAAGGGATGCAGCAACCGCCACATGCGAACCTCCGGCACGGTCGGGTCGGCGCGCAGCGCCTGTTCGCGGTGAGAAGTCACCGGGACGGCCCCCTCCCAGCCTCCCCCATGA
>JAEYYP010000125.1 GCA_023428425.1 Pseudomonadota bacterium | reverse complement strand
TGCCCAATCATGCGGGGTATGGACAAGTCTATTTAAACCAATAACATACCAGTGTCGGCAGGTGGGTCGCCGGCGATGGGACAGGGGTGATATTTCTATGTCGAACAGGGTTTCATTGGCCGCGGTCGCGGCACTGCTGATGTTGACGACCAGCACGTTGGCGCAGGAGGTGCGGTTCACGCACTCGATAACCGGCGGCGCGAGCCGCGAGGCGCTGGACGCGATCATCAAGGACTTCGAGGCCGCCAATCCGGGGATCACGATCAAGGAGATCGTGTTCGACGACGACCAGTATTCCAACCAGGGCCTGATCACGCAGCTCAAGAGCAACGAGGTCCCCGACATCTTCTTCGAGTGGGCGGGCTACCCGGTGCAGCGCGATGTCGAGGCGGGCTACGCCTACGACCTCACCGAGGCTATGGCGACCGACGGCTGGAAGGAAACCTTCTCGGACGCCGTTTGGACCGACGGCGCCGGCACCATGGTCGATGGCAAGCCGTACCTCGTGCCGCTGTCGCTCGATCTGACCAACACCATCTGGTACAACAAGAAAATCTTCGCCGAGCACAATCTGACGCCGCCCGCAACCTGGGAGGAGTTCGTCGCGCTCAACAAGACGCTGGCCGAGGCGGGCGAGACGCCGATCGTCGAGGGCAACAACGAGTTCTGGCCGCTGGGCAACTGGGCCGGCCACATCGCCGCGATGGTGGTGCCGCCCGACGCTTATGTGGCGGCCTTCAAGCAGGAAGCGCCGTTCAATACGCCGGAGTTCGAGAAGGCGCTGAACTTGCTGGTTGATCTCCACAATGTCGGTGCGTTCAACAAGGACATGCAGGCGCTCGGTGCCGACCCGGCGATGGCCACCTTCTTCCAGGAGGGGGCGGTGATGCATCCGATCGGGTCGTGGCTCGTGTCGGAGACTTCCAACCTCGCCGACGAGGGCTTCGAGTACAGCCAGTTCAATACGCCGCCGATCGATCCCGCGCACCCGCTCGCCAACAGCGTCATCGGCACCATCACCGGCCTCGTGGTGCACAAAAATGCCGAGCACCCGGCCGAGGCGATCAAGTTCCTCAAGTTCCTGACCTCCGAGGCGAGCCAGATCAAGTGGGCCGAGAGCGGGCAGATGAGCCCGGTCAAGGGCGTGAGCGATAAGGCCAATCTCGACGAGCAGACGCAGGCCATGCTGGCGCTGATGAGTGGTGCATCGGGTATCGTCCCGCCGCCGGACAACAAGTACCCGGTGCCGGTCGCCGAGGCGTTCTACCAGGCTGCGGCTTTCGCTGCTTCGGGTGAGAAGAGCGCCAAGGATGCGCTGGTCTGGCTCGACGAAACGCTCGCCGCCATGGGCAAGCAGTAAGCACAGCCGTTGCAAGACCGTTCGGCCCCCATCAGCAGCGGTGCTGCGAACATGTTGTTCGCGGCACCGGCGATGCTCCTGTTCGCAACTTTCGTGCTGCTGCCGCTCGGGGCATCGGTCTACTACGCGTTCACCTTCTGGGACGGGTTCAGCGCGCCGCGCTGGGCCGGCCTGGCGAACTTCACCCGCGCGCTGACCGACACGACCTTCCTGATGTCGTTCGTTCACGTGGTGCTCTACATCCTCGCGACGCTGGTGTTCGAGGTGTCGTTCGGCCTGTTCATGGCGGTGCTGCTGAACTCGGACCGACGCGGCTTTTCGCTGATGCGCGGCATGTTCTTTGCGCCGGTGGTGCTCTCCATGTCGGCGGCGGGCGTCTTGTGGAAGTTCGTCCTCGACTACCGGACGGGGCTCCTCAACTCGTCGCTGCGCTCGATCGGGTTGGGAGACTGGGCGCAACCCTGGCTGGCGCAGCCGGAGACGGCGCTGCTGTTCATCTGCATCGTGTCGGGCTGGAAGTATGCCGGCTTCTACATGGTGATCTTCTTCGCCGCCCTTCGCCGCATCCCGCGCAATCTCTATGAGGCGGCGAAGCTCGACGGCGCCAACGGGGTGCAGCAGTTCTTCGCCATCACGCTGCCGATGCTGAAGCAGAACGTCATCGTGTGCATCCTGCTGGCAGTGACCGGAGGGTTCGCGGGGTTCGACCTGTTCTTCACCATGACCAACGGGCAGCCGTTCGGGGCGACCGAAGTGCCGGCAACCTGGATCATCAAGCAGGCATTTGACCAGAACCAGATCGGCTATGGCGTGGCGCTGACGGTGGTGCTGACCGTGGTCGTGTCGGTGATCTCGATCGCCTATCTCAAGATTTCGGAGCGCGGCCATGTCACGCGCTACTGAGCGGCCGCGCAGCGCGGCGGAGTGGCTGCAGTTCGGCGGCGCTGGGGTCATCGTGCTGGTGATGTTCTATCCGGCGATCTGGATGGTCTATTCGTCGTTCAAGTCCAACCGCGAGATCTTCCGTACGCCGTTCGCGCTGCCGGGGGAGTGGCGCTGGGAGAACCTGATAGAGGCGTGGAACGTGGGCGGGCTGGGCACGCTCTACTTCAACTCCGTATTCGTCACCACCATTGCGGTTTCGATGTGCGTGCTGTTCGCGACGGCGGCGGCGTTCGCCTTCACGCGGCTGGAGTTTCCGGGGCGCACGATCATGTATCGAGTGCTGCTGATCGGGCTGCTGCTGCCACCGCCTTCGGTGGCGATCGCGCTCTTCACCCAGTTGCGCGACATGCAACTGCTCAACACGCCGTGGGCCCTGATCCTGCCCGGAGCAGCATGGCAGCTGGCCTTCACGACGTTCCTGATGCGGGCCTACTTCATGTCGATCCGGCCCGACATGGAGGAGGCGGCGCGGCTCGACGGGGCGAACACGTGGGAAATCTTCTGGCACGTCTCGGTGCCGATGGTGTGGCCGGCCATGCTGACCATGGTGGTGCTCAACACCATCAGCGTCTGGAACGAACTGCTGTTTGCGCTGCTCTTCGTCACCGACGATGCCCAGCGCACGCTGCCGGTCGGGCTGGTTCGCTTCTCGGGCTATCACAGCACCGACTACGCGCTGGTGTTCTCGGCGCTGACCATCACCACGGTGCCGATCCTCATTCTCTACTTCCTGCTGCAGCGGCACGTAATTGCCGGGCTGACGGCGACGGCGATGGACTGACCGATGACTACTATGCGTGACGACCGGGAACTGGGCAGCATCGTGACGTCGAGGTCGATGCTCACGGGCGTGATCGAGGGGTTCTACGGCCGGGCGTGGACGGCGGCGCAGCGGCTCGAGATGCTCGACTGGATCGCGGGGGCGGGGATGAACACCTTCGTCTACGGCCCGAAGGACGACATCAAGATCCGGGCGCGGTGGCGCGAAATCTACAATGCCACGGAAGTGGCTGAACTCCAGGGGCTGGTCGATGCGGCCCGGGCGCGCAAGCTCAACTTCATGGTGGCGATCGCTCCGTGCCTCGACGTCACCTATTCGGACGCCAGCGACCTCAGGGCGCTGAAACGCCGGCTCGACCAGCTCCTGGGCCTCGGGGTGACGCATTTCGCGCTCTTGTTCGACGACATTCCGCGCACCATGAGCACGGCGGACAACAAGAGGTTCGAGAGTTTCGCCGCGGCACAGGTCTACTTCGCCAATTCGGCCTTCGACCACCTGAAGTCGCAGGTGGAGCAGCCCGTCATGCTGTTCTGCCCGACCGAGTATTGCGGGGCATTCGCGGGGCGAGACGTGCCGGGTTCGGCCTATCTCAATACGATCGGCGAGGGGCTCGATCCGGAGATCGGCGTGTTCTGGACCGGGCCCGACATCGTGTCGAAGTGCATGGGGGCGGACGGACTGCGCGAGATCGGCCGGGTGCTGCGGCGCAAGCCGGTGATCTGGGAGAATTTCCACGCCAACGACTACGACGTGCGCAGGGTAATGGCGGGGCCGCTGGGTGGACGGAATGCGGATATCCTCGGTCTGATCGACGGGTTCATCACCAACCCCAACAACGAGTTCGAAGCCAATTTCGTGCCAGTGGCCACTACGGGGGCATTCGTGCGCGGTGTCGATGTCGAGGCGGACGCGTTGGCAGCGGCGCTGCCGGCATGGCAGAGGCGCTTTCGCCTGGCCTATACACACCCCCCGAGACTGCTGCCGCTCGATGACATTCGGCTGCTGGTCGAGCTGTTCTACCAGCCGTTCCGGCAGGGGCCTGAAATCGAGGCCCTGCTGCAGACGGCGCGGCGGATGCTCAGCGAGGCGCGGCCGGATGTGACCTCGGCGGCGTGGCGGGAGGGGCACGCGGCGATCACCGGTCTGCGCGACCGCATCAGGCATCTCTTCGACGGGATGACCGAGCTCGAGAACCGTGACCTGTTCTATGCCTTCCACCCCTACCTGTGGGAGGCGCGGGAAGAGATGACGCATCTGGTGACGTATCTCGACTGGCTGGCCGAGGGGCAGCCGGAGGGGGCGGAGTTTCCCGACCGGGAGCGCATCTACAACTTCTACCGGCGCGGGTTTGCGGTAGCTGTGCAGGAACTGCTGCCCCGCGACGCGAGTGGCAGATATCAGCACGCTGTGGCTACGCAACGTTGACGTGGGAGCGGGGCGTTGGAACTCAATTTCGGCGGCGGCTACGTGCTGCGCAAGGCGGAGTGGACTGACTACGCGGCGCTGAACCGTGTCTGCCTGCTCACCGGCGATTCCGGCAAGGATGCCACGGCGCGCGAGGATGACCCGGATCTGCTCGGGCTGATCTATGCGGTGCCCTACCAGGTGTTCGCGCCGGATTTCGCCTTCGTGGTCGACGGGCCTGGCGGGGTGTGCGGCTATGTTCTCGGCACGCCCAGCAGCGAGACATTCTACGCGAGGGTGGGGCGCGAGTGGTTTCCGTCGCTGGCGCGACGCCTGAACGATCCGGGACCTGACGAGAGCAAATGGGCGGGCAGCGACTGGGCACGATACGCGATCCATCACCCGCAATTCGTCTATCCGCCGGTGCTGAGCGACTATCCGGCGCACGGGCATATCGACCTTCTCCCCGAGGCGCGCGGGCGGAAGATCGGCTCGCGGGCCATGCGGCTGATGATGGGTCGGCTCGAGGCAGCGGGGACAAGCGGGATGCACCTGCAGGTGAGCCCGAGCAATGAAGGGGCGCTCGCGTTCTACCGGACGCTGGGGTTCGAGCGGCTCGAGGACGCGAGCTTGCCGGAGCACACGGTGTTCATGGTGATCCGCTTCTAGACGGTTTCGCGAGAGGCCCCGGCGCGTGGGATTTCGAGGCCGGCGGCTCGGCCCAGCCGAAGACGGTGCGGCCGCCGTATTCGTGGGAACGGCGGCGTTCTTCGGCGATGAACTCGTTGAAGCTGGGGCCGGTGGCTGTGGCTTCGAGGGCGCGCGCCTGGGCGTCGAGGCGTTTCAACGCGCTCATTTCGTCGTCGCGGCCGAGCCTGGCTTTGGTGACGGCGGACTTGAGGACATTGATGGTCTGGTCGTAGACCTTCAGCGGCACCGGGAAGGGGTGGCCGTCCTTGCCGCCGTGGGCCATGGCGAAGCGGGCGGGGTCGGCGAAGCGGTGCGGCGCGCCATGGATGACTTCGGCGACCTGGGCGAGCGCCTTCACCGTCCTTGCGCCGACGCCGGGGACGAGTAGCAGAGACTCGAAATCCTCGGGCCCGCGATCGGCGGCGGCTTCGAGGCTGCCGTGGAGGCGGCGGAGCATGACGTCCTTGGGGCGGATGTCGTGATGCTCGGGCATGACGAGGTGGGGGAGGAGCGGCTCGTCCTCGGGTTCGGCGGGGGCGGGGGGCCTGCTGCTCCAGCCGAGCTTTTCGGCCTCCTTGACGATGCGGTGCGGGCCGAGCGCTTCGAGCATGCGGACCTGTGCGATGCGGTTCTGGGCGGCGCGCAGGTCGGTGAGGTTGGTGATATTGCCTTCGGTGCGGCCGTCGATGGCGGAGTGGGGCGCTTCGACGAAGCTCTTGAGTCCGTCGGAGCGCCAGTGGTAGCGGCGAGCGGTGCCGCTGTCGCCCTTCATGCCCTGCTGGACGACGACCCACTTGCCGTCGTCGGCGACGATGAAGCCGTGGAGGTAGAGCTCGAAGCCGTCCTGCACGGCGGCGCTGTCGACCTTGGCGACGAGGCGGCTGGCGGCGGCGAGGGACGCGCCGTCGAAGCCGACGCGGTGGCCGATGGCAATGAGTTCTTCGGGTGTCTTGCGTGAGTGTCGGCCGCGACCGCCGCAGACGTGAAGCCCGAGCTCCCTCTCGAGCGGCCGGAGACCGCCTTTCAGCGCGCCGATGACCGAAGTGGTGATGCCGGAGGAGTGCCAGTCCATGCCCATGACGGCGCCGAAGGATTGGAACCAGAACGGGTTGGAGAGGCGCGAGAGGAGTTCGTCCCGGCCATATTCCTCGGTGATCGCCTGGCAGATGACGGCGCCGAGGCGCGCCATGCGCTGGCTCAGCCATTTGGGCACACGGCCGCCGTGGAGGGGGAGATCAGCGCTGCCGGCGCGGGTGGACATATGCGATTCCGGGTTCGACGAGGAACGATAGCACGGAACGAAACGGAAACATATACGTGCGGAAGCCCCCGCCGGCCCTTCGGCCTCGGGTTGATGGATAGGCGAGGACCGGCGGGGCTGAGCCCCAAGGCGCGGTAGTCCGCAATATGAGCGAGACTTCCCCCGCCGGTCTATCGAGGTCGGTTTAGACGGGGATGCAAAGGGAACGGTCGCGTCGGATCTCCCGGTAGCCTGCCCGATGGTCCGGCAGAACTCGGCCTCCCGACGGCCGGTTGCTCTGCACCGCGGCCCGCCACCGGACGGCTCCGATGGCCCTCGATGCCCCCTGCCGTCCGTTCGTCGCGAGCGCCCGCCCTGCAGGTGACAGGAGGGAGAATCGCATGGCAAGGAGGAGCGGGGATAAGTTGCGCATTGCGGAAAAGATCGGGGTGTTCGGGCGCTAGCTCGCTGCCCGAGCGAAGATGGTGGTCAGGGCTTCGATGAGCTGGTCGTCGGAGTAGAGCAGGGGGTCTCCCTGGGACTCCACCAGGCCCTTCATCGTCAGCAGGCCGATGGCGGAGAGGAAGGCGAGGAAGCTGAGGAGCCGGGGTTCGACCGGGCCGGTGGCCTTGCTTTCCGATAGGAGACGGGTGGCCCCGGCGAGCAGCATGTCGTTGAGCGGACGGATGCGCGCCAGTTGGTCCGGTGACATCTGCATATAGGTGGAACTCGACACCTGGCCGAGGAGGAAGGCGAGGCGGAAATCGTCCATCTGGCCCGAGTAGGCCTCCACGGTGTGGCGGATAACGGCGCCGAGGGCGGCTGGACCGGTGTCGGTTGTCTCGACGGCCGCCTGCACGCGTTCGGCGTGGAGCCGGAGGGCGCCGAAGATCAGCTCGAAGACAAGCGCCTCCTTGGACGAGAAGTAATAGTACAGCCCGGTTTTCGACATGCCGGCCTCGCGCGCCACCGCTTCCAGGGTGACCGCGGCGATACCGTCGCGGGCCAGCACGGCGCGGGCCGCAGCGAGAATATCGTCGCGCGAGCGCTCACGCTTGCGCTGTTGTCTGGCCTTCCGGGCGTCTTCAGTGGTGGTTTCGGGCATTCGACCTCTCGTGTGATCGGCGGAATATACCAGTGGCTCCGTAAAAAGTCCACCCATTGACTTTTTCGAACGGCGGTCTAAAAAATGATCGCGTGATCTGGTGGGGTGCCGGCAACAAGGGGATATGTGGTGGAACAGCTGACTTTGGCGAACCCGGTGTTCGCGACCTATGCGGTGGCGGCGGGCATCATGCTGCTCAAGGGCGTGGCAATGAGCTGGCTGACGGTGGCGCGGATGATGGGAGAGAATGCGGGCTTCCGGAACCCGGAGGACGGCAAGAAGACGTTGTTCAACCCCAATCCGCATGACCGGCAGACGGAGCCGAACGAGCGGGTGGAACGTATCCGCCGCATCCAGATGAACGACCTGGAAAACCTGCCGTACTTCTTCGTCGCCGGGTTGATCTACGTGACGACGGCGCCGCCCCTGTGGCTGGCCCAGGTGCTGTTCTATGGCTACGTGGTGACGCGCGGACTGCACTTCTGGGCGTATATGACAGCGCAGATCCATGACGTGCGGGCGGCGCTGTGGACCCCGGGCTCGCTGGCCATCCTGTTCATGGCGGGGGCCAGCGTGTGGGCGGCGGTCGGGGCGGCGTTTGGGTGACGTCGGCTGCCCCCCACCCTAGCTTTGCTACGTCGCTTCGCTCCTGGCGGCGCTACCCTCCCCACAAGGGGGAGGGAGGCTCCGTTTGTTGACCACCGCCCTTGACGCAAGACTCCGATGGCCGACAAGACAAAAGGGCGCCACATGGGCGCCCTTCGTGTTTCCGGCCGTGGGCCTCAGTGGCTGGGGCTCGGCGGGAGGCCCTTGGACTTGCGCCAGGCCTGGTACTCATCCTCGGCGTCGGGGTGGAGCGGGTAGTAGCGCCGGAGGTCGGAGCCGGTCATCAGCTTTTCGCGGCTGAAGACTTCCCACTCGGCATGCTTCTTGGAATCCTCGATGACCTTCTCGGCCATGGACTGCGGGAGCACAACGACGCCGTCGTCGTCGGCCATGATGATGTCGCCCGGAATGACCGTGACGCCGCCGCAGGAGATCGGGACGTTCACGGCGTTGGGATAGATCGAGACCTGGACGTGGTAGTTGGGGGTCCAGCCGCGCAGCCAGGTGTTGAGGCCGAGCTTCTGCACGTTGGGACGGTCGCGCATGACGCCGTCGATGACGATGCCGGCGCCGCCGCGGCCCTTGAAGTAGGTCGACATCATGTCGCCGAAGACGCCCGAACTCATGTCGCCGCGCGCATCGACCACGACGACGTCACCTTCCTCGATCTCGTAGAGGACGTGGCGGTGGAGCTGGGTCTCGGGATCCTTGTATTCGCCCTCGGAGAAGAGGTCGGGACGCTGCGGCAGGAACTGCAGGGTCTGGGCGACGCCGACGATCGAGGCGCCGGGGTTCTGGGTGACCGGGCCGAGCATGTGCGGGTTGCGGAAGCCGGCATGGCCGAGCGAGCCGGCGACGGTGGCGGTGCCGATGTCCTTGAGGGCGTCGATGATGTCCTTGGACGGACGCTTGAACTCGGGAATTGGGCTGTGGATGGTTTTCATGGAATTCTCCTCCGAATGGGTGTGGCTTACCAGTTGGTGACCGAGCCGTCACGGCGATACAGCTTGGGGGCTTCCCAGAACTGGAACGACTTTTCGGTCAGCTTGTCTTCGTTGATTTCGATGCCGAGGCCGGGGCCGGTGGGCACGGGGTAGACGGCGCCATCGAGCATCGGCATCTGCGGGAAGAGCTCGGCCGTCGGCGTGCCGGCGTAGAGATCGGTCGCGTTGGCTCGCACTTCGAGCGCGAAGAAATTCGCGGTGGCGGCGGAGAAATGGATGGTCGCGGCGGTGCAGATCGGGCCGAGCGGATTGTGCGGCATCAGGTCGACGTAGTGCGCCTCGGACCAGCCGGCGACCTTCATCGCCTCAGTGAAGCCGCCGACGTTGCAGAGGTCGAGCCGGTTGTACTGATGGATGCCGCGCTCGATGTAGGGCAGGAACTGCCACTTCGATGCGAACTCCTCGCCGATGGCGAACTGCACATCGGTGAGCTTGCGCAGGTTTTCGTAGGCTTCCGGCGTCTCGTCGCGGATCGGCTCTTCGAGGAAGTCGATCGTGCCGGATGGCATCTTCTGGCAGAAGCTGGCGGCCTCGGCGAGCGACAGGCGGTGGTGGTAGTCGATGCCGAGCACGACTTCGGAACCCAGTTCCTCGCGGGCGCGGACGAGGAAGGGCGCGGTGACGCCGATCGACTCACGGGGCTCGAAGATGCCGTCCTCGCCGCCCCAGCGGCCGGGGAAGAAGCGGATGGTCTTCCAGCCGCGCGCGATCAGGGCCTTGGCCTGCTCGAGGGTCTCGACGCCGTCGTCGGTGATGGCACCGGTCGAGGCGAAGGTGGGGATGACGTCGCGGTGCTTGCCGCCGAGCAGTTCGTAGACCGGAACGCCGAGGGCCTTGCCCTTGATGTCGTGGAGCGCGATGTCGATGGCGGACTGGGCGGCGGTGAGGACGCGGCCGCCTTCGAAATACTGGGAGCGGTACAGCAGCTGCCAGATATGGCCGATCTGCATCGGGTCCTTGCCGACGAGGATCTGCGCATAGTGTTCGATGGCGCCGACGACGGCCTTCTCGCGGCCCGAAAGGCCGGATTCACCCCAGCCGAAGATGCCTTCGTCGGTCTCGATCTTGACGATGAGCTGGTTACGGTGGCCGACCCAGACGGGATACGGCTTGATGGCGGTGATCTTCACTTGGAAATCTCTTTGGGGGTTACCAGCTGGTCATGCCGCCGTCTTCGAGCCGGGCGACCGGCAGGTAGGCGGGCTTGTAGGGGTACCTGGCGGCCAGATCTTCGTCGATATCGGTGCCGGAGCCGGGTGTCTCATTGGGGTAGAGGTAGCCCCGCTCGTAGCGCCAGTCGCACTTGAAGACGTCGAAGGTCTCCTTGGTGTAGCCGGTGAACTCCTGGATGCCGAAATTGCTGATTGCCGTATCGACGTGGATGTTGGCGCCCATGGTGGCGGGCGACATGTCCATCGGGCCGTGGCAGGCCGACTTGACGTGGTAGATCGAGGCGAAATCGAAGATCTTCTTGATGCCGGTGACGCCGCCGGCATGGACGGCGGTGACGCGGATATAGTCGATCAGCTGTTCCTGGATCAGCGTGGTGGTGTCGTAGACCGAGTTGAAGATTTCGCCGACGGCCAGCGGCTGGGTGGTGTGCTGGCGGATAATGCGGAAGCCTTCCTGCAGTTCTGCAGGGATGGCGTCCTCGAGCCAGAACAGGCGGTAGGGTTCGAGATCCTTGCCGAGGCGGGCGGCCTCGATGGGGGTCAACCGGTGGTGCACGTCGTGCAGCAGGTGCACGTCGTAGCCGACGGCGCTGCGCAGGGCGTCGAAGAGTTTCGGCACCAGCGGCATATACTTGTGGGTGGCCCAGACTTCCTCGACCGGCATTTCGCGGACCATGCCGCCATTGGTCTGCACGGCGCCGGGGCCGGTGCCATAGATCGGGGGCAGGCCGGGGATCGAGACCTGGGCGCGGATGGCGTCGAGGCCCTGTTCGCGCATCTTCTGCACGCCGTCGACCACCTCGGGAATATCGAGGCCGCCGACATGCTTGTAGACCATGACCTTGTCGCGCGACTTGCCGCCGAGCAACTGGTAGAGCGGCATGCCTGCGACCTTGGCCTTGATGTCCCACAACGCCATGTCGATGGCGGCGATGGCGGCCATGGTGATGGGGCCGCGACGCCAGTAGGCGCCCTTGTAGAGATACTGCCAGATATCCTCGGTGCGGAGAGGGTCCTTGCCGATGAGGGTGGGGGCGATGTGGTCCTGCAGGTAGCTCACGACCGCCAGCTCGCGACCGTTCACGGTGCCGTCGCCGATGCCGTAGACGCCCTCGTCGGTCATGATCTTCACTGTGGTGAAGTTACGGCCGGGGGAGCAGACGATGACCTTGATCTCGGTGATTTTCATATAATGACGCTCAGTTCTCGATCAGGGCTTAGGACCAGGTGCGGTCCCAGGAGATGTCGTTGTTCCACTGGTCGGTGGACTGCCAGATGTCGGTAACGCCGGGCTGGAGATGCTCGCGGAGCAGTTCGTCGTTGAGGTCGTCGATGCCGAGGCCGGGCTTGTCGGTGAGGGTGATGAAGCCATCCTTCACGATGGGCTTGGGCAGGCCGATCTGGATGTCGTCCCACCACGGCACGTCGACCGAGTGGTATTCGAGGGCGAGGAAGTTCTCGGTGGCGGTGGCGATGTGGGCCGCCGCGACCGCCGCGATCGGGCTCTCGGCCATGTGGATGGCCATGGCGATACCGTAGTCCTGCGCCGCGTCGCCGATCTTCTTGGTTTCGAGGATGCCGCCTGTGGTGAGGATATCCGGGTGGATGACCGAGATGCCGGCCTTGAGCAGCGGCTCGAAGCCTTCCTTCAAATAGATGTCTTCGCCGGTGCAGATCGGCACGCAGGTCGCTTCCTGCAGGCGGCGGTAGCCATCGGCAAACTGCCAGGGGATGACGTCCTCAAGCCAGGCCGGGGTGTACTTCTCGATGCGCTGGGCAAGGCGGATGCCGTCCTGCAGCGAGATGTGGCCGAGATGGTCGAGGGCCAGCGGAATCTCCGGGCCGATCTCGGCACGCACTTCGGCGATGTACTGCTCGAGCAGGTCGAGGCCCTTGTCGGAGAAGTGCAGGCCGGTGAAGGGGTGCATGACGTTCTGCGCGTCATAGACCTTGTTGCGAATGGCGCGCTGTTCCTCGGTGGTGGCGTAGAGGTGGCGCCCCGCGTGCTCGCGCAGCGCATCGACCGCTCCAGCCGGGCCGACGACGGCGCCGGGCTCGTCGGCGATCTCCATCAGGCCGAGGTCCATCTTGAGGAAGGTGAAGCCCTTGTCCATGCGCTCCTTGAGGCGCTTGCCCATTTCGGTGCCGCTCGGACGGTCGGCGTCGGTGTCGCAGTAGCAGCGGACGGTGTTGCGGAACTTGCCGCCCAGCATCTGGTAGATCGGCACGCCATAGGCCTTGCCGGCGAGATCCCAGAGCGCAATCTCGACCGCCGAGACGCCGCCGCCCTGGCGACCGTGGCCGCCGAACTGCTTGATGCGCCGGAACAGCCGGTCGATGTCGCAGGGGTTCTCGCCGAGCAGGCGGGACTTCAGCATCAGCGCATAGGTGGCACTGGCGCCGTCACGGACCTCGCCGAAGCCGACGATGCCCTGGTTGGTGTAGATCTTCAGCAGCGCCGAACGGAAGGGTGCGCCGGTGATCTCGGCGACGCGGATGTCGGTGATCCGCAGGTCGGAAGGTCGCGAGTGGGTGGAGACGTGATTGAGGGTGGCGTCGGCGCTGGTCATTTCATCGCGATCCGGGTTGGGGAACGGCCCGCGCGGTGGCGGGCCGGAAAAGCGGGGCAGGCGAGAGGCGATAGGTCAGTCAGTCAGCGCCATCTCGGTTTCGCCGTCGAACAGGTGCAGCTTCTCCTGGTCGAAGCTGAGGAACACCCGCTCGTCGGGCTTGATGGCGACGGTGGGTGGCAGGCTGATGTTGACGGGTGAGCCCGACAGGAAGACCTGTACGTAGGTGACGTCACCGGTCGGCTCGACGGTGTAGACGGTCGCCGGAACGGAGCCCTCGGCCTGCTGGTGGCTGAGCTTGATCGTCGAGTGGCGCGCGCCGACGACGATCTTGTCCGACTTGGCCTTCCGTACCCTCGTTGCATTGGCCGCCGACAGCTTCATCTCCCAGCCTTCCGGGCTGGCAAGGGCAATGTCGGAACCGTGCTGCACCGCCTTGAGCGGCACGAGGCTCATCGCCGGCGAGCCGATGAAGCTCGCCACGAACATGTTGACCGGATTGTTGAAGACGTTGGCCGGCGTATCGTACTGCTGCAGGAAACCGTTGTTCATCACGGCCATCTTGTCGGCCATGGTCACGGCCTCGAGCTGGTCGTGCGTCACGTAGATGATCGTCGCCTTGAGGTCCTGGTGGAACCGCTTGATCTCCTAGCGCATCTGGACGCGCAGCTTGGCGTCGAGGTTCGAAAGCGGCTCGTCCATGAGGAAGGCGCGCGGTTCGCGCACCAGGGCGCGACCGCGCGCCACGCGCTGCTGCTGACCACCCGAGAGCTCCCTCGGCTTGCGGTCCAGCAGGTGGGTGATATCCAGCGTCTTGGCCGCCGCGCGGACGCGCTTGTCGATTTCCGCCTTGGGCAGCTTGCGCATCTGCAGGGGGAAGGCAAGGTTCTTGTAGACCGACTTCTGCGGATAGAGCGCGTAGTTCTGGAACACCATCGCGATGTCGCGATCCTTGGGATCGAGGTTGGTCACGTCGCGGTCGCCGATCGTGATGGTGCCGCCCGTCATCGGAATGAGGCCGGCGACCAGGTTGAGGGTCGTCGTCTTGCCGCAGCCGGACGGGCCGACCAGCGCGACGAACTCGCCATCCTCGACGTTGATGTTCACGTGGTTCACGGCAAAGACCGAACCGTAGGTCTTGACCACGTCTTTCAGGACAACCTGAGCCATTGGAGTGTATCCCTCGGGGAATTAGTGCTTCACCGCGCCCTCAGTCAGGGCCTGGACGAAGTAGCGTTGCAGGACGAGGAACAGCACCACGACGGGTATGCTCATCATGAAGGTGGCAGCCATCAGGCCCGGCCAATCGGTGGCGTTCTCCGAGAAGAAGCGCTGGATGCCGACCGGCAGCGTCATCTGGTCGTGCTTCTGCAGGAACGTGTAGGCATAGATGTACTCGTTCCAGGCGCCGATGAAGCTGTAGATGGCGGTGGCGATGATGCCCGGCGACGACAGCGGCATGACGATCAGCAGGAACGCCTGCCAGCGGGTTGCGCCGTCGATGCGCGCCGCCTGCTCCAGCTGGATGGGGATGTTGTCGTAGAACCCCTTGAGCAGCCAGATGGCGAGCGGCAGGCCGAACGTCAGGTAGGTGATGAGCAACGATCCGTGCGTGCCGGCGAGGCCCAGCAGACGCATCAGGATGAACAGCGGCACGAGGAAGACCACGGCCGGGAACATGTTGCGCAGCAGCACCGCGAAGAACAGGAAGTTGCGGCCCGGGAACTTGAAGCGCGAGAAGGCATAGGCCGCAGGCACGGCGACCACCACTGCGAGGATCGTCGACAGCGTCGACACCCACAGGCTGTTCCAGAAGTAGCGGAGGAAATCCTGACCCACTTCCGAGGTCGGGTCGATCAGCCGCCAATAGCTGTCGAAGGTGATCTCGGCAGGCCACCATTGCGGCGGATACTGCATCGCCGCAAAGCCCGTCTTCAGCGAGGTGATCAGCATCCACGCCATCGGCAGCAGCGAGAAGATCACCAGCAGCGTCAGGAAGACGCGACCGCTCCACCGCCAGGCATCGAACCTGCGCCGCGTCACCGGAGAATCGTTGGTCATCGAGCTCATGTACCGGCCCTGCTGGAGTCGCCGCGAGTGAGAGCGCGGACATAGAAGTAACCAAGCCCCATCATGATGATGAACAGCAGCACCGCGTAGGCCGCGCCCCGACCCCATTGCTGGCGAAGGAAGGCGAACTCGTAGATGTGCGTGATCCAGATGTGCGTCGAACCGACCGGTCCGCCGCCCGTCACCACGAACGGGATGATGAAGGAATTGAAGTTCTGCACGGTGAGCAGCAGCACGGTGACCATGGTCACGCCGGACAGGTGCGGGAACGTAACGTGCCAGAAGCGCTGCCAGGTGTTGGCACCATCGACCTGCGCGGCGCGCAGCAGCTGTTCGGGCACGGTCTGCAGGCCGGCCATCAGCATGATCATGGCGAAGGAGAATTCCTTCCAGATGTTGATCACGATCAGCGACGCGAGTGCCGTCTGGGTATTGTCGATGAAGTTGATCGGCTCGCTGGTGAGCCCGAGCTGCACCGCGAGGGCACCGATGGCGCCGAAATCAGAGTGATAGAGCCACTTCCACACGTAGGAGGCGGCCACGGCGCTGATCACCCACGGGACCAGCAGGATGGCGCGCAGGATACCGCGACCGGGGAAGGCGCGATGCAGCGACAGGGCTGCGCCGAGACCAAGCAGGAACGCAATCGCGGTAGACGAGACGGTCCAGACGATCGTCTGCCAGGTCACCTTCCAGAACGTGGCGTTGCCCAGCAGCCAGGTGTAGTTGTCGAGCCCGATCCAGATCTTGTCCTTGAGCTGAAGGCTCGCGGGCGTTTTGAAGAAGCTCAGCTCGATCGTGTAGTAGATCGGGTAGCCGATGACGACCAGCATGACGATGATCGCCGGGAGCACATAGGCGTAATCGGTGCGGTGCTCGTAGACCCTACGGAAGAAGCCGGCACGCGGAGGAGCGGCAACGGGAACGTCGGTAAAGATGGCCTGTCCCTGTGACGTGCTCACAAGCCTGCTCCTGGGTGGTCGTGAAGAAAGACGCTGGCGGCGCGCGGCCGCCAGCAGGTTGGAGTAGGCGTGCGCCTTACTGGCTGGCCTTGAGTTCGTTGACCTTGGCCGCGGCGTCCTCGGCCGCCTCGTCGACGGTCATGTTGCCGGTCAGCGCGTTCTGCATCATGTCCGGAACGATGATGTTCATGATTTCCGGGGCATAGGGCAGGACCGGGAACGGAATACCGTTCGGCAGCATGGAGGTGGTGACGTCGAGGAACTTGATGGTGTCCAGGCGTTCCTTCATCCACTCGGTCTTGAAGCCGCCGAGGTGACCCGGGTTCGAGCCGGTCCAGGAAAGCTTGGTCGACCACTCGGGGCTGGTCCACATGCAGATCAGGGCCTTGATGGCCTGCTCGTCATAGGCGCCGCCCTCGACATACTCGGGCTTCACGACGTGGATGTTCGAACCACCGAACACCACGGCACGACGCCCGTCCGGGCCGGCCGGGATCAGGCCGTAGCGCATGTTCGCCACGACTTCGTCGGCGATGGCCTTGTCCGAACCGGTGGCCGCGGCCGCGAGGTCGTTCATGCGGGCATACTCGGACGGATGCGCGATCATCATGGCCAGCTGGCCGGCGATGAACGGCGCCTGGTTCTCCGCCTGGGTGTTGGTCAGGGCCGAGGTCGGCACCGACTTGTCGCGGACATACATGTCGTACGACGCCTGCAGCGCTGCCTTGGTGCCGGCATTGTTCAGCCAGCTCGACTCGTAGGTCGGAGCGTCGCTCGACTCGTCGAACGCGCCACCGCCATAGGCCCAGACCTGCGGCATGAAGCGGAACGGCGTGTTGCCGGCGTTCTGCTTGGCGACGAGGCCATAGCCCGGGATGCCGAGCTTGTCATGGATGGTCTTGGAGTAGGTGACGACGTCGTCCCAGGTGGCCGGCGGGCTTTCGGGATCGAGGCCGGCATCGGCGAAGATCTTGGCGTTATAGATGAACGCCATCGTCTCGTTGTTGGTCGGGATGCCGTAAGTCTCGCCTTCCCAAGTCACCGACTTGAGCGCGCCCGGCCAGAAGTCGGCAGACGAGTAGCCCACATCTTCCGGCTTCAGCGGCTGCAGGTAGCCCTTGGCCGCGAACTCGACACCGCCCAGGATCTGCAGGCGGACGACCATCGGAGCCGCGTTGCCGAGCAGGGCGGTGCTGAACTTGTCGAGCAGTTCGTTGTAGGTGATCGACTGGACGTCGGTCTCGATGTTCGGGTAGGCGGCCTTGAAGGCATCCCAGAATGCCTTGTCCTGGACCTTGGCGATCTCCGGATCGGCCTCGAACGGGCCAGTGTACCAGTAGCTCACCTTGCCGGTGTAATCGAGCGGAACGACTGCGCCGCACGTCCCGGCCGTGTCGAAAGTTTCCGTGCCGGCGATCGAGGTGACGTATTCCGGCGACCACTTCGAGAGATCGACGGACTGGGCAAACACGGTGCCGCTCATCAGCGACGCCGAAAGACCCACTGCGACAGTAATCCTAGCAACCTGACGCAAGGCCGAATGGCCAACGCCTGCATGCCGATCGAGATCGGTCATCGGGGACTCCTCCAATATTAGCGTTCATCCGGATTGTCGCCGGAAACGCGCTCCCACAGCTTCACGCTGATACCTGCGGCGTCCAGGGCGCCTGAGGCCCCGGCTTCTACCGTCGGCGCCGACACTACAGACAATGAATGCTGTGTCAACATGCCTTGGATCGTACATTCTTTTTGCACTTTCGCGTGCAGAAGATGCCCAAAAGGGGATTGGCTTGCCTCCAAAAGATGCATAAATCACCGCATGGGTGAGGGAACTGTCAGCGAGATGCAGGCTGTCGATGGGGCCGAACAGGCGCCGTCCGTATATGAACTCATCCGCGAAGACATCATTTCCGGCCGACTGAACCCGAACGAGCGGCTGAAGGTCGCGGAGCTGGCCGAGCGCTACGAGACCTCGACCAACCCGGTGCGCGAGGCCTTGCAGCAGCTGCGCGGCGAGGGCTTCGTGGTGATGGAGCCCAACCGTGGCGCCCGCGTCATGCCCATCGACGAGAACTTCGTCCGCGACATCATCGAGATCGAGGTGCTGATCGAGGCGGAACTGACGCGCTGGTTCGTGTCGATCGCGAGCGATGCCGATATCGTCGAACTCGAGAGAATCCAGGCCGAAATCGAGGCCAACAACTTCGAAGATCGAGTGAAGCACGGGCTGCTCGATACGAAGTTCCACCAGTTCATCTACGATCGGCACTACAACCGCCATGCGGCGGAGCTGTGGTGGAAGCATCGCGAGATTCTGCGCGCCATCAGCCGCCGCTTTCCCACTTCTCTCAGCCGCCGCAATTCCGTGCTGAAGGAACACCACGACCTGATCGCCGCAATCCGCGCGCAGGACGCCGACGCGGCCGCGGCGGTGGTGGCGGCGCATGTGCAGGGGTCCGGCCGTCACATCATCGAGCAGATGGGCGTGGCGCAGAGGAACAGCGGGAGCTGGCGGAGCCCGCGCAAGTAGCCGTCTTCACATTCCATCCGACTGAGAAAGGCCCGTCCGGGGCCGAGGGAGCATCATGAAAATCACCGACCTGCGCGTTGCCGTCATCGGCAAGCACCCGATCATCCGCATCGTGACCGACGAGGGCCTCTATGGCATCGGCGAGGTTGAGTTCACCAAGACCTACCTCAAGCCGTTCATCCTGCATTTCCGCGATGCGCTGATCGGCGAGGACCCGACCGATGTGGAGCGCTGCATGATGAAAATCCGCCAGCGCGGCTCGTTCAAGCCCTATGGCGCGGCCGTTTCGGTGATCGAGCACGCGCTGTGGGACATCGCCGGCAAGGCGGCGGGCGTGCCGGCCTATAAGCTGCTGGGCGGCAAGGTGCGCGACAAGGTGCGGGTCTACAACGGCTCGGTGCGGCGTCGCCGCGAAGGCGACCGCCCGGAAGATTTCGCCGCTGACGTGAAGTGGATGGCCGAGCAGCCGCAGAAGTTCTTCATGGTTAAGCAGGGGCTCGGCTTCCATTCGAGCCAGAAGGACAGCTTCCCCGACTTCCACTACGGTCCCAAGAGCAAGAAGGCCGGCTACCACGGTGCCATGGACCAGGGGCAGATCTCCGAGCGCGGCTTCGCCTACATGCTCGACTGCGTGATTGCGATGAAGGAAGCACTGGGCGACGGGGTGAGCCTCGCGCTCGACTGCGGTCCGGGCTGGTTCCTGAACGACGCGATCAAGTTCGCCCGGGCGGTCGAGCCCTACAACATCATGTGGCTCGAGGACATGCTGACCGGCGACTACGTGCCGTGGGTCAACCCGCAGGCGTACCGTGAGCTGACCACCTCGACCTCGACGCCGATCCATACCGGCGAGCAGATCTACCTGCGCCACAACTTCAAGGAACTGATCGAGACGCAGGCGGTGCGCGTCGTCGGCCCCGATCCTGCCGATATCGGCGGCATCGCCGAGCTGAAATGGGTGGCCGAGCACGCCTACATGCACAACATCATGATGGCGCCGCACGGTACGGCCAACGGCCTCCTCGGCCTCGGCGCGCTGATCAACGTATGCGCAACCCTGCCGGCCAACTACATCGCCTTCGAGTATCCGTCCGCTTCCGATCCGTGGTGGAACGATATCGTTACCGGCCTGCCGCCGATCGACCAGATCGTCAAGGACAGCCATGTCGATCTGCTGCCCGGTCCGGGGCTCGGCCTCGACATCAATGCCGAAGCGGCCAAGCCCTACCTCAAGGAAGAGGACGCGGGCTTCTTCGACCCCTGATCGGTTGGGGGCGTCAGCGAGGCGCCCCCTCCACCACCCTTCGGCCATGCGAAGCATGGTGGAGGGGCGGTCAAAGATCGCTTGGGTCACCGCAGCGTGATTGCCTCTTTTCTTCATCGTCGAAATGCGATGAAGTGACGGGCTTCACCCGAACGAAATCAAGAAAATCGAGGTGCCATCATGGGCGAGCGGATCAAACTGACCGCATCGGACGGCTTTTCACTCAACGCCTATCGCGCTGTGCCCGAGGGCAAGGTGCGCGGCGGCGTTGTGCTGATCCAGGAGGTCTGGGGCCTCAACCGCTGGATTCGCAGCGTGGCGGATCGCTGGGCGCATCACGGCTACCTGACGATCGCGCCTGCAATGTTTGACAGGGTGGAATATGGCTACGAAAGCGACAACTACACGCCCGAGCAGTTCCAGGTTATCGGCGAACTGATGAAGAAGTTCAGCCATGAGACGGCGCCGCTCGATATCGATGCCGCGATCAAGGCGGCGGGCGAAGGTGGCAAGGTGGGGATCACCGGCTACTGCTTCGGCGGGCGGCAGTCCTGGGTGACGGCGGCGCGCGGGGCCGGGCTGAGCGCGGCGTCGGGCTATTATGGCGGCGGGTGCCGAACTATATCGACCTGGCGCCCAAGTTGCCGATCGAGATGCATTTCGGCAGCAAGGACAAGGGCATTCCTCTCGAGCAGGTCGAGGCGCTGAAGGCCAAGCATCCGGACGCAGACATCTACACCTATGACGGCGACCACGGATTCTGCAATTCGGATCGGCCGAGCAATTTCGACGAGGCCTCGTGCAAGAAGGCGTCGGCGCGCAGCCTCGAGTTCTTCCATAAGCACCTCGGCTGAGCTCAGGCGGCACCTCGACTATCTTGTCGAGCACTGGGAGGTGGCGCAGGCCGCGCCTCTCTCGGGCAAGAAGCTTGCGCTCGTTTGCGGGCTTGCCGACGCCTACGCCGACCGGCTGTTTGGCGAGCAGGACGGGACGGATGACGTTCTGGAGTTTCGGCTCGGATTGGCAGGGCATTCGCCAGAACTCGGGCTGTGCTTCTCCGTAGTGCGGGGAGATGCGCGACTGGTGACGGAGGCGGTGCAGGTGCCGTTGTCCGACTATGGGCAGTTGAGCGTCGAGGATTTCATGGTCAGCCTCTACAACGACCACTCGGTGCAGCGGGTGCGGATGGTGCTCGGCGATGGCACGCGCTTGCCGGCACACGACGTGGTCGGGCAGGCGGTCGGGTTTCTCAGGGGACATTGAGGATGGCGCGGTAGACCGCGACGGCCTCGTGGATCGCGGCGACCTCGCAATATTCGTCGGTCTTGTGAGCGAGAGCCGGGTCGCCGGGGCCGCAGATGACGGTAGGGACATCCCCCAACGCCGGTGTCAGGATCGAGGCGTCGGTGAAATAGGCGGCACTGGTGGGCGGCGTTTCGCGACCGGTCGCGCCGCGGTAGGCCGTGGCGATCTTCTGCATCACCGGGTTTTCGGGGTCGGACCAGACCGACGGCAGGTCGATCAACGTCGTGAGTTCGGCGGTGGGGATGGTGAAGCTCAACTGGTCGTGGACGTGGGCATGCGACATGCCCGGCACGGTGCGGATGTCGAGAGTGAACTCGGCGGCGGCGGGTACCGAGTTGATGTTGAGGCCGCCTGAAACCATGCCGACGTTCAAAGTCGGGGAGCCCATGATCGGGTGGGGCGGGTGGTTGAAGCCGAACTCCTCGAGCGCGGTGATGGCGCGGGCCGCCTTGTAGACGGCGTTGTCGCCGAGGTGGGGCGTCGAACCGTGAGCGGTGACGCCGTGGGTGGTGGCGCGGAGCCAGAAGGCGCCCTTGTGCCCGGCGAGGAGTTTGCCGGCCGTGGGTTCGCCGACGATCAGCATCGTGGCTTCGGGCAGGGCGCCGAATTGGGCGAGGGCGCGGGCGCCGTTCGAGCCGGTTTCCTCGCCGCCGGTGAGAACGAGGGTTGCGGGTCGATCGGGCTCGGCGATGGCGGCGGCGATCATGGCGGCGACGCCGGCCTTCATGTCGCAGGAGCCGCGGCCGTAGAGTTTGCCGTCGATGATGTGGCCACCGAAGGGGTCTTGGGTCCAGGGGGCGGTGCCGAGGGGAACGACGTCGAGATGGCCGGTGAAGGTAGGGGCGGGGGCTTCGCCGCGACGGGCGATCAGGTTGAGGCGGTTGGGGCCGAACTCGGTGAGGGTGGTGGTGAAGCCTTGGGAGGCCAGCAGGTCGGCGAGGTAGGTCATGCAGGCAGCTTCGTCGCCCGGCGGGTTGCGGGTGTCGAAGCGGACGAGGGTTTGGGTGAGGGCGATGGGGTCGATCATGGTGCTTTCTTCGGTATCGAGACCCCTCACCTCAGCTCTGC
>JAEYYP010000122.1 GCA_023428425.1 Pseudomonadota bacterium | reverse complement strand
ATGAAGCCCGCCACGAACTGGTTGGCCGGCCGCTCGAACACCTCGAGCGGCGTACCGATCTGCGCCACCCGCCCATCGTTCAGCACCACGATCTTGTCGGCCAGCGTCATCGCCTCGACCTGGTCGTGAGTGACGAACACCACGGTGGCGCCGAGCTGGCGCTGCAGCCGCTTGATCTCGACGCGCGTCTGGTTGCGCAGCTTGGCGTCGAGGTTCGAGAGCGGCTCATCGAACAGGAACACCTCGGGGTCGCGCACCATGGCGCGGCCGATGGCGACGCGCTGGCGCTGGCCGCCGGACAGCTGGCTGGGGCGCCGGTCCATGTAGGGGTCGAGCCCGAGCATCGCGGCCGCCTCGTTTCGCCGGCGCTCGATCTCGGGTTTCTTCACGCCCGAAATGCGCAGCCCGAAGCCCAGGTTGTCGCGGACGCTCATGTGCGGATAGAGCGCGTAGGACTGGAACACCATGGCGATGCCGCGCTCGCGCGAGGGCAGGTCGTTGACCAGTTTCTCGCCAATCTTCAGCTCGCCATGCGAGATGGTTTCGAGGCCGGCGATCATGCGCAGCAGGGTGGACTTGCCGCAGCCCGAGGGGCCGACCAGCACCACGAAGGTGCCGTCCTCGATGTCGAGGTCGATGCCCTTGATGGCGACGAACTCGCCGTAGACCTTGACGATATCACGGAGGGTGACTGTTGCCATGCCGGGTCTCCCTCAGTGCCGCGCCGGATCGGCGTAGCGCATCTCGGGCTGGATCGAGTACCAGTCCGGACGGCCGGGATCGCGGTCATAGGTGTAGCCGCCGACTTCCTTGTAGTAGGCGGCGTACCGGGCGAGCGCCTCGCGGTCGACCTCGACGCCGAGGCCGGGACCCTTGGGCACGGCGATCTCGCCATCGACGTATTTCAGCTTGCCGCCGACGATGATGTCGTCGAGCAGGTGGTGGTAGTGGGCGTCCGCCGCAAAGCTCATGTTGGGCAGCGCCGCACCGAGGTGCAGCATCGAGGCGAGCTGGATGCCGAGCTCGCCCGATGAATGCACCGAGGCTCCATACTGGAAGGTCTCGAGCACCTGGCCGGCCTTGTAGGCCTGCCGGAGGCCACCCCAGAACGTGGTGTCGAGCAGGATGACGTCGACCGCATCATGCTTGATGCAGCTGGCGAGCTGCTCGAAATTCACCACCACGGTATTGGTCGCGGTGGGGATGGAGATGCGGTCGCGCAGGCGGCGCATGCCTTCGAGGCCGAAGCACGGGTCCTCGAAATAGTCGTTGCGGATGTGCTCGATCTCCCTGGCCACCCAGATCGAATCCTCGACCGACCAGACCGAGTTGGGGTCGAGCCGGAAACGGTCGCCGGGCAGCGCGTCGGCGATGGCCGAGAACACCTCGACATCGTGCTCGGGCGAGAAGACGCCGCCCTTCAGCTTGTGCGACTTGAAGCCGTGCAGCTGCTTCTGGCGCCTCGCCTCGGCCACCAGCTCGTCGGGGCCGAACTCGTCGGAAAAGCCGTTCTCCTCGTTGCCGTAGCGGTAGAAGAGGTAGCTGGCGAAGGGGATGGATTCGCGAAGCGCTCCGCCGATCAGGTCGCAGGCACGGATGCCGAGATACTTCCCGGCCGCGTCCATGCAGGCCATCTCGATCGCCGCATGCACCTGCATGCGCGAGTTGTAGAGGCTGGCGACGGGGTTCATGATCTTCCAGCGCAGCTGCTCGAGCTGTACCGGATCGTGACCCTTGAGATAGGGCAGGAGGCCCTTCACCGCCGCTTCGGCACTCTCGCCGCCGCCGCCGAGTTCGCCCCAGCCGGAAATGCCCTCGTCGGTCACCACCTCGACGATGGTGCGCACGAACTTGCCCCAGTGGGCGCCCGAAGCGTGCCGGAGCGGCGCTTCGAGTGGCATGGCGACAGTGGTGGCCTTCAAGTCTACGATCTTCATGTCAGTCGGGTCTCTAGGTGGATTTGCCGTCGGCCTTCTTGGGCGCGCCCGGGATACGGGCGAGCATGCCGCCATCGACGCGTATGGTTTCGCCGGTCATGAACGCGGCCTTGTCGGAGAGCAGGAAGGCGACGACCTCGCCGATCTCGCGCGGCTGGCCGCGCCGTCCGATCGGGTGCATGGCGTCGATCTCTTCCTCGAGCGCCGCCGGGTTGGGGTCCTGGTTGATGGCCCAGCGCAGCATCGGCGTTTCGACCGAGCCCGGGGCGACGCCGAGGACGCGGACGCCGTGCTCGGCCTCGTCCATCGCCATGCCGGTGACGAGCCCGATCAGGCCGTGCTTGGAGACGACGTAGGCGAGCGCACCCTTCTGCGCCGCCATGCCCTGCACCGATGAAACGAGAACGATTGCGCCCTTGTTGCGGCGCAGTTCCGGCATCGCTGCCTTCGCCACGTAGAAGCCGCCGGTGAGGTTGACGTCGAGCGTCCTGGCCCAGAGTTCGGGCGGGGTGGACACGGCATCGCCATAGGTCTGGATGCCGGCGCAATGAGCGACGCCATCGAGCCCGCCAAAGCTGTCGACGGCGAGCTTCACCGCCCGCTCGCAGTCGGCAAGGTTCGCCACCGAACCCACCGCCACCGCGAACTTGCCGCCGAGCTCCCTCGCAGTCGCGCCGAGCGCATCGGCATTGAGGTCGAGCAGCACCAGGTTCTTGCCCTCGGCTGTCAGCACCTCGGCGACGCCGCGGCCGATGCCCATCGCTGCGCCAGTGACGAGCACCGTCTGCGGCCTACCACTTTTGGCTGGTTCGTTCACTGCCAGCTCCTCCCTTGTCAAATACTTGTAGGTCTACCATACTAGTCGTGTCAATGCGCTTCCGCTGCCGGTCCGACTGGCAGAAGTTTGTGGCCTACGCGCCATCGAAGCAGGACAAAGGGAGGTCTGCATGCCGATCTACGCCTTCACCGGGAGCCTCACGCGCCCGATGCCGCAATATGGCGCCGCCAACGGCCAGGGCATCGGCCGGCTGCTGTTCGACGACGAAACGGGCATGCTGAGCCAAGCCGAGATGACCGGCGGCATAGACGACACCGCCTGGCTGGTCCCCGATCAGAAGCGCGGGCGGCTCTACTCCACCTTCGAGAGCGACGGCGCCTACCAGAGCGGCGTCGCCTGCTATACCGTGGGTCCCGATGGCCTGCATCGCATCAGCGATGCCGAGACGCTCGGCAACGAGGCCTGCCACGCGAGCCTTTCGAGCGACGGCCGATTCCTGCTGGTCGCCAACTACAACGGCGCCAACCCGGCCGGCTATCCGGACGCGGCGCTGACCGTGCTGCCGCTCGGCCCGGAAGGCACCTTCGGTCCGCCCACCGCCAGCGTCGTCCATACCGGCAGCGGCCCCAACCGAGAACGCCAGACGACCGCGCACGCCCACTGCGTGATCCAGTCGCCCGCCGGACCCACCATCTACGTCTCCGACCTCGGCATCGACAGGCTGGTCGCCTACACGCTTGATACTGCTGGCGGATTGACCCCGGAGCCGAGCCGCGACTTCCAGTTCCCACCCGGCCTCGGCCCGCGTCACCTCGTGTTCTCGGCCGATGGCCGTTCGATCTTCGTGGTCAGTGAACTGGTCCCCACCGTAGTCAGCTTAGCGGTCGATCCGGTGACTGGCGCGCTCAGCCAGCGCGACGCGTTCTCGATCAGCGGTATGGCCCAGTCCGCCGGCATCCTTCTGGCACCGGATGGCCGACACCTCTTCGTGTCACTGCGGCTCTGCGACGAAATCCTCGTGCTGCGCATCGGCGACGATGGACGCCTGACACAGACGGCACGGGTGCCGAGCGGCGGCAAGACACCGCGAGACCTCTGCTTTTCGCCGTCGGGCCGCCACCTCGTCGTCGCCAACCAGGACTCCGACCGGCTCACGGTGTTCCGCGTAAATCACGCGGCCGGCACGCTCTCCGAGCCGCTCCAGCATTTCGACATCGGCACGCCGATGTCGGTGAAACTCGCCGCTTTCTGACCAGCGGCCCCTCTTCCTCCAGCGTCCAGCGGACCATCCATGATCAACGAGATTCTGTTCGTCCATCACAGCCATACCGATATCGGCTACACCCATCCTCAGCCGGTGGTGATGGAGCTGCACCGCCGCTTCATCGACGAAGCGCTCGATATTGCCGAGCGCACCGCCGACTACCCCGATGACGCCAGGTTCCGCTGGACCTGCGAAGTCACCGGCGGAACCATGGACTGGTGGGTGCACGCCACCAACGCCGACCGCGACCGTTTCCTCGCCGCGGTCAAGCGCGGGCAGATCGAAGTCGCCGGCATGGGCTGGCACATGACGCCACTGATGGACCACTCGATGGTCCTCGACGTGCTGAAGCCGCTGAAATTCTTCCGCGACCTCGGGATTCCCGTCCGCTCCGCGATGAATACCGACGTCAACGGCTTGCCCTGGGGCGTGGTCGATGCGCTGCTCGACCATGGCATCACCGGCATCTCGATGGCGATCAACGAGCACTATGGCCATGCCCTGAAGCCCTGGCCCCGCGCCTTCAACTGGCAGGCGCCGGGCGGGCGGACGATCACCGCCTATAACGGCTTCATCTACGGCGTCACTTCCGATCGCAGCCTGCAGATCCCGACCAACATGGACGAGGCGCGGGCCCGCGTGCCGCGCTGGGCGAAGAAATGGGAAGCGACCGGCTATCCGCATCCGATCCTCATTATGCAGATCACCAATGTGCGCTACCACGACAACGGCTCGCCGCAGCCGGCACTGCCGGATTTCGTGCGCAACTTCAACGAGGGCAACGCGTCGACCGGCGGCATCAAGCTGCGGATGGGCACGATCAGTGAGTTCTTCGACCGGGTGCGCCAGCAGCCGGCCGAGACGATGCAGACGCTGCGTGGCGACTGGACCGACTGGTGGAATTTCGGCGCCGGTTCGACGGCGCATGAGACGGCGCAGGCGATGCGCGGCCAGCGCGACCTCGACGCCGCAACCGGCCTCGATGCCTGGCATCCGGGCGAGGAACCGCGCCGCCGTGCCATGCTGCACGATACGGCGCGCAAGGGCCTGGCGCTTTATGCCGAGCACACCTGGGGCGCCGACCGCTCGATCTCGCAGCCGTATTCACCCGAAACCCGCACGCAGCAACTGC
>JAEYYP010000119.1 GCA_023428425.1 Pseudomonadota bacterium | reverse complement strand
CGTTGCGGTGCTTGTCGGCGAGCACCTGGATCTCGATGTGCCGGGGCTTCTCGAGATACTTTTCCATGTACACCGACGGATTGCCGAACGCCGCCTGCGCTTCGGCACGCGTGGTGGCCGCCGCGTTTTTCAGCGCCGCCTCGGTATGCACCACGCGCATGCCGCGACCGCCGCCGCCGCCCGCCGCCTTGATGATCACCGGATAGCCGATCTGGCGCGCAATCTTGACGATCTCCTTGGGATCCTCGGGCAGGGCGCCGTCCATGCCCGGCACCACCGGCACGCCGGCCTTCTTCATCGCGTTCTTGGCGCTCACCTTGTCCCCCATCAGGCGGATGGTTTCCGCCCGCGGGCCGATAAAGGTGAAACCGCTCTGCTCGACGCGCTCGGCGAAATCGGCGTTTTCCGACAGGAAACCGTAGCCGGGATGGATGGCCTCGGCATCGGTGACCTCGGCGGCGGGGATGATCGCCGGCACGTTGAGGTTGCTCGCGGCAGACGGCGCCGGGCCGATGCACACCGATTCGTCGGCCAGCCGCACGTATTTCGCTTCGGCGTCGGCTTCGGAATGCACGACCACGGTCTTGATGCCCATTTCGCGGCAGGCGCGCTGGATGCGCAAAGCAATTTCGCCGCGGTTGGCGATCAGTATTTTCTCAAACATGGGCGGTTGTTTCTCGGATGCGTGTCACGGGAAGCGTGCGGAACAGGGCGGGATTTCCCGTCCGGCAGTCCGGCTCCGCTCAGTCGATCAGGAACAGCGGCTGGCCGTACTCGACCGGCTGACCGTTTTCCACCAGGACGGCCTTGATCACACCGTCGCGGTCCGACTCGATTTCATTGAGCAGCTTCATTGCCTCAATGATGCACACCGTTTCGCCGGCCTTCACCGCCTGCCCGACCTCGACAAAGGGCTTGGCGCCCGGTGCCGAGGAGCGGTAGAACGTCCCGACCATCGGCGACTTGACGGCATGGCCTTCCGCTGCTGCCGGCATTGCGGATTCGGACGCCGGCTCCGCCGGTTCCGCCGCGGGCGCCGCGACCGCCGGCAGCACCACGTTCTGCGGGGCGATCGTCTGCGCACCCGCAGCGCCGAAACGGCTGATGCGCACTTTTTCCTCGCCTTCGGTGATTTCCAGCTCGGCGATGCCGGATTGCTGAACGAGGTCAATCAGGGTTTTCAGCTTGCGCAAATCCATGAATCAGGCCTTTTTGTGGGTATGGCTCAGCGCGTAATCGAGCGCCAGTTCGTAACCGGCCGGCCCGAGGCCGCTGATCACGCCGACAGCAATGTCGGAAAAATAGGATTCCCGGCGAAACGCCTCCCGGGCAAACACATTGGAGAGGTGGATCTCGACAAACGGTATGGCCACTGCAGCCAACGCGTCACGCAGGGCGACGCTGGTATGGGTGTAAGCGGCGGGATTGATCAGGATGAAATCCACGCCTTCGCGGCCGGCCTGCTGCACACGCTCCACCAGTTCGGCTTCGGAATTGCTCTGGAAGCAGGCCAGCGTGGCTTTCGCCGACTGTGCCTTGGCCTGCAGCCGGGCCTCGATCTCGGACAAGGTGGTTGCGCCGTAGATGCCGGGCTCGCGGGTTCCCAGCAGATTCAGGTTGGGGCCATTCAGCAGCAACAGATGTTTCGGATTGGACATGATGTTCGCGATTATAATGGTGCTGCGTTACGGCACGGCCATCCGCGCCGCTGCGCCTTCACATTGTCCGTTAAATGAAAGTTGGCGGATTTTGCCTTAAGTTAACGGCAAAAGTCCACAATAGAATGCATTTTGGCAGATATTAACGGCTGTTCGCTTGATTGCCGCAAAAACAGTGGCAAAGACTCTGTCAGCCGCCTTCCTCCCGATCTTTCCACTCGTTGAGCGGAATGGGAATTAGCGGAAATTAACGCTTAAAGCTGCTGATATCCTTGCGTAATGGCCGATGTTGACCACCCGCCCGAGGGCGAAAGAGCGTCCCTGACGATCGTTCAGCCCGGAACAGGCAGCAGATCTTGCAGCGCACCCCGCATGCGGGCTTCCGTCAACTCCCCCACCAGGCTGGCGCGAATGACGCCGGAGCGGTCCAGCACCAGCGTGTAAGGCAGCACGCCGGCACGATTGCCGGCCTTGCGCGACAATTCGACAGCATCGATGCCTCCGATGAACAGCGGGTAATTAATATCGAACTCCCGCGAGAAATCCAGAACTTTATCGGCCTGATCGACTGCGATGCCTATGAATTGAACGCCATTGGCAGCCAGTTCCCGCTGCAGACGGATGAACATCGGGATTTCCTCGCGGCAGGGCGCACACCAGGTGGCCCAGTAATTGATGATCAGAATCTGCCCGCGAAAACCATCCAGTGTCCGGGACAGGCCGTCGAGCGTGGTGAGCCGGCTTTCAAGGATTGCGCGCGCCGCGTCGTCCGCAGGTTTCGCGCCTATGCTGCCGATGCGCCAGAGATGGGCGCCGATACCGGCCACCGCAGCCACGCCGCCAACAGCGGCAACCAGCAGGGCCCGGCGCAGCGGCTTCACCGGGCGCTCAGGGCCTGGTCAAGCACCGCGACGAAACGATCTGCGGCCTGGAATCCGATGACGCGCAAGCCCTGGATTTCGCGTCCCGAGGGATCGAAAAACACGATCCCCGGCGGGCCGAACAGGCGGAAGCGCTGCAGCAGCGCGCGGTGCTCCGGCGTGCCCGTGGTGACATCAGCCTGGATCTTGATCATCGCCGCAAGCCGGGACTGCACCGCGGGGTCGGTAAAGGTGTAACGCTCCATTTCCTTGCAGGTGACGCACCAGTCGGCATAGAAATCCAGCATCACCGTCTTGCCGGCGGCCGCCCGGATCGCGGCATCAAGTTCGGCATTGCTGGACACCCGTTGGAATGGCACCGGACCCGGCTGGGCACTGCCGGCCGCAGCGCTGCGAAGGCCGGACAGGGGTTGCAGCACATCGCGCGCGCCGGACAGCGCGCCGACCAGGAAGGCGATTCCGGCAACCAGCGCGATAACCCCGATCCCCTTGCTGAAGCGGGCGAAGCCGCGCGCGTTCGGCTGCAGCGGATCGAGCGCCTGCAGGTGAACCGCGACCAGTATCAACAAGGCCGCCCAGGCCAGCATTTGCACCGTCACCGGCAGTACCGGCGTCAGGAGGTAAATCGCCGTGGCCATCAGCATCACGCCGAAGAAACGTTTGACCGTCTCCATCCACGGCCCCGCCTTGGGCAGCAGCGTCCCGGCCGAAGCGCCAACCGCCAGCAGGGGCACGCCCATGCCCAACGCCATCGCGAACAGCGCGACACCGCCCAGCAGGGCATCGCCGCTTTGCGAGATATAGAGCTGCGCTCCGGCCAGCGGCGCGGCAACGCAGGGGCCGACGATCAGTGCCGACAATACACCCATCGCAAACACGCCGGCGTAGTGTCCGCCGTGCAGCCTGCCGCTGGCCGTCGCCAAGCTCGACTGCAGCGCCGAAGGCAGCTGCAGCTCATAGAACCCGAACATGGATAGCGCCAGCGCGACAAACACCGCGGCAAAGGCGCCGAGCACCCAGGGATTCTGCAGTGCCGCCGCCAGCATCGCACCCGAGAGGCCGGCGGCGACTCCGGCCAATGCATAGGTCAGGGCCATGCCCAGCACATAACTGCCGGAGAGCAGCAGGCCGTGGGCGCGGGTAACCTTGTGGCCCTGCCCGACGATGATGCCGGACAGTATCGGCACCATCGGCAGCACGCAGGGCGTGAACGACAGCAGCAGGCCGAAGCCGAAGAAGCTGAGTATCAGCAGCCAGGCCTCGCCGTGAAACAGCGCCGCCACTGCACCGTCCTCACCC
>JAEYYP010000071.1 GCA_023428425.1 Pseudomonadota bacterium | reverse complement strand
CCGAGGTGCCGGCGACCGAAGGCCAGGTGACGTCGGTCATCATGCCGTGCAGGGCGTGGCCGAACTCGTGGAAGAGGGTGCGCGCTTCGTCCATCGACAGCAGCGCCGGCTGGCCGGGCTGCGGCTTGGCGAAGTTCATGATGTTGTAGATGACCGGCTTCGAGCCGTGGCCGAGCCTGTAGCCGGAGCGCAGTGAACTCATCCAGGCGCCCGAACGCTTGGAGGGCCGGGCGAAATAGTCGGCCAGGAAGGTGCCGCGCCGCGATCCGTCGGGCTCCAGAACCGAAAACACCCGCACGTCCGGGTGCCAGGCGGCGACGCCTTTCTGTTCCTCGAAGGTGATGCCGAACAGTCGGGTGGCGACGTCGAAGCAGGCCTCGATGATCCTGTCGAGCTGCAGGTAGGGTTTTAGCTCGGCCTCGTCGAAGGCGTAGCGCTCGGCGCGCAGCTTCTCCTGCCAGAACCGCCAGTCCCAGCCGGCGATGTCGTCGTTGCCGCCGGCCGCCGCGCTCAGGCGCTGCAGTTCCTTGCGATCCTCGGCGGCCCTTTCGCGCGCCCGGTCCCAGACCGGGTCGAGCAGTCCGAACACCGCCTCGGGCGTCTTGGCCATGGTGTCGTCGAGCTTCAGGGCGGCATAAGTCGGGTAGCCGAGCAACTTTGCCTTCTCGGCGCGCAGCGCCAGCGTCCTTGCGACGATCTCGACATTGTCCGACGCACCGCCGTTCTGGCCGCGCATGGTGAAGGCGCGGAAAGCGATCTCGCGCAGGTCGCGCCGCTCGGAAAAGGTGGTGAAGGGCTCGTAGATGGAGCGGGAGAGGGTGACGGCATACCGGCCCTTCTGTCCCCGGCTTTCGGCTGCCTCGGCCATCGCGCCTTTGACGAACTCCGGCAGGCCGGCGAGGTCGTCCGCGTCGAGGAACAGCACCCAGTCGCGCTCGTCGGCCAGCATGTTCTGGCTGAAGCGGGTGCCCAGCCCGGCGAGCTCCTCGCTGATCGCGGTGAGCCGCTTCTTGCCGGCATCGTCCAGCTTCGCGCCCGACCGGACAAAACCTTTCCAGCTCCGTTCCAGCACGCGTTGCGTCTCGGGATCGAGGTCGAGTTCGGCCCGCTTCTGGTAGAGCGCGTCGATGCGGGCGAACAGCGGGGCGTTCATGGCGATGCCGGAAAAATGCCGCGACATCTTGGGCGCGATCTCGCGCTCCATCGCCTGGATGGCATCGTTGGTGCGGGCGCCGGCCTTGCACCAGAAGATGGCCGAAACCCGCGACATCGCCTCGCCGGCGAGTTCCAGCGCCTCAAGCGTGTTCTGGACGGTCGCCGGCGCGGGATCGGCCGCGATCGCGTCGATTTCTTTCTGGTGAGCCGCGAGCGCGGCATCGAAGACCGGGCCGAAATCCGCGTCGTCGACGCGGGTGAAGTCCGGCAGGTCGAGCGGCCCCGTCCAGTTCGTCAGCGGATGGCGGTCGAGATCGATGGCGGGCGCGGGAGTCGAGGTCATGATGGTTCGGGAGCCTGGCGGGGAGGGATGGGAATGTTCGACCGGATGTAGGCCGAGCGGCCGGTCGGTGCAACGCTTGACCGGCCATCCCGGTTTTCATAAGTCATCCTTATTATAAGGAGCACTTAGTTTTGCGAAGTCCCGAAACCGAAACCTTCGGCTTCCTGGTCACCGACATAACGCGCCTGCTGCGCGCCGAGCTCGACCGGCGCACCAGTGAGGCCGGGCTCGGCCTCACTCCCGGCGACGGCCGCACGCTGGCGCAGGCGGCGCGCGCCGGAACCGTGCGCCAGTCCGTCCTCGCCGAGAGGGTCGGTGTCGAGGCGATGACGTTGAGCGGATCGCTCGATCGCCTGGAGGCGCAGGGGCTGATCGAGCGGCGGCCGGATCCGGTCGACCGCCGCGCCAAGCTCGTCGTGCCGACGCCCGCCGGGATCGATGTGCTGGAGCGTATCGAACCGATCGCGAAAGAGTTGCGCTGTACGGCGGCGAACGGCCTGGACGAGGCGGACTGGGGCCGCTTCATGGAGGTGCTCAAGCTGGTCCGGACAAATCTGACTGCCGCGAGGGCGGAGAGCGGCCGCAAGGAAAGCTCCCCGGCATGAACGCACCCGGACAAGCCGGCCCCGCGCCGGTGATGAGCGAGAGACGCGTCGGCCTGCTCGGCGCGCTGCTGGTTGCGATCGGTCCGGTGTCGATGGCTCTGTTCACGCCCGCCATGCCGCAGATCGTCCACGCCTTCGACACGACCGAGGGGGCGGTGAAGCTGACCCTGTCGCTCTATTTCGCCGGCTTCGCCTTCGCGCAGCTCGTATGCGGGCCGCTTTCGGACGGGTTCGGCCGCAAGCCGGTCACCTTCGCCTTCATGCTGATCTACATGGCCGCCTCGCTGCTCGCGCTGTTTTCGCCAACGATCGAGTTGCTGATCGCCGCGCGTTTCCTGCAAGGCGTCGGCGCCGCCGTCGGAATCTCGGTTGCGCGGGCCATGGTGCGCGACCTCTACACGCACGAGAAATCGGCGCGCATCATGAACCTGATCGGTCTGATCCTGAGCATCGGTCCCGCGGTGTCGCCGACCTTGGGCGGCATCACCATGGAGATCGCCGGCTGGCACGCCATCTTCATCGTGATGATCGCCGGCGCCGTGGGGAGCCTCGTCATCGTTCAGCTGTTCATGGTCGAGACGGTGCAGCGCGACCTGTCGCGCATTCGGCCGGCGGCGCTGGTGCGGTCATATTCGTCCCTGCTGCGCAGCCGGTATTTCGTTCTGGGGAGCCTGGTGCTGGGCGGCTCAGCGGGCGTCATCTATACCCAGGCCACGATGCTGCCCTTCATCCTGATGGACCGCGTCGGGCTTTCGCCCACCCAGTTCGGCATCGCCATGCTGATGCAGTCGGGTTCCTACATCGTCGGCTCGCTGGTGGTGCGTATGCTGCTGCGCCGCGTCGCCGCGCCACGGCTGGTCCCGGTCGGTCTGGCCTTCATGGCGGTCGGGAGCCTGGGGCTGGCAGTCTGGCTGCGGATCGCCGAGCCCAGCCTGCTGTCGGTGATGGGACCGGTCGGCGTCTACACTTTCGGCATCGCCTTCGTCATGCCGTCGATCTCGACTGCCGTGCTGGCGCCGTTTCCGCACATTGCCGGCGCCGCCTCGTCGATGAGCGGCTTCGTCCAGATGGGCTCGGGCCTCGTCGGCGGCACCATAG
>JAEYYP010000050.1 GCA_023428425.1 Pseudomonadota bacterium | reverse complement strand
CCGTAGATGCAGGAGACCGAGGCGACGATGATGACGTCGTCGCGTTCGAGCAGGGCGCGCGTCGCCGAGTGGCGCATGCGGTCGATCTGCTCGTTGATGGTCGATTCCTTCTCGATATAGGTGTCGGTGCGCGGGACGTAGGCCTCGGGCTGGTAGTAATCGTAGTAGGAGACGAAGTATTCGACGGCGTTGTCGGGGAAGAACGACTTCATTTCGCCGTAGAGCTGGGCGGCCAGCGTCTTGTTGTGCGCGAGGATCAGGGCCGGGCGCTGGGTGCGCATGATGGTCTGCGCCATGGTGTAGGTCTTGCCCGAGCCGGTGACGCCGAGCAGGACCTGGTCGGTCTCGCCGTTCTCGACACCTTCGGTGAGCTCGGCGATGGCGGTGGGCTGGTCGCCGGCCGGCTCGTAGGGGGTGACGAGCTTGAAGGGGATGCCGCCCTCGGATTTCTGGCGCGGAGCAGGGCGGTGGGGCTTCCACTCCTTGTTGCCCTCCACCTCCTTGCGGCCGTGCAGGATGATGTCCTCGAGCGCCTTCACCGTGGCGGAGATGCCCACGGTCTGCGCGCCGGCGAGCGACTGGCCGGGCATGTTCTTCGCCTTGACGCGCTTTTTCGACTCCTCAAGGGCGTCGCGCAGCTGCTGCATCGCTTCAGGGTTCTTCGCGGCTTCGCGGGAGATGTCGCGGGCGGTGACGCGGGACGGAACGTGGCCGAAGCCGGCCTGCTCGGATTCGCCCATGCCGCCGAAATCGGGGCGATCGACGGAGTTGGCCTTGGATTTCGGGGCCTTGAGCTGCATGCCGGTGGCGGCCGAGCGGGCGGTCTTCTTCGGCTTTTCGACGGCGAGGGGACCTTCGGCCTTCTTGACCAGCGGGGTCGGCTTCAGCGGCTGGATGCCGGTGCCGCTGGCTTCGGCGGCGCGGCGGGCGGCGTTGTCGAGCTGGCGCTTGTTCTTCAGCCGCTCCTGCGGCAGGCGCTTGTTGAGGCGTTCGTCCTCGGCCTTCTCGATCTCGCCGAGGAAGTCGTCGATGCTGAAGGTGGCTTCCGGCTTTTCGGTCTTCTTCGACGGCATGACGGTTTCTCGCGGACGCGGATCGGGCAGCGGGCACCATAGATAGGCGCACTGTCAGAATCTGTCAGGGTTGGCGTGGTTGCCAACACATATAGTGCGTCGCGAACGGAATGTGAACGGCCGGCAGATCCCCCCTTGGGGGCTGTCGGGTTCGCCGCGCCTCAGAAGCGGCCGTTCCAGCTGGCGGTGAGGGCCTGGGCGCTCGTGCCGTCGGCATGTTCGCCAGCAACGCCGACGCCGAGCGTGGTGGTTTCGTCGAGGTCGAGCGCCAGGTCCGCGCCGAAAACGAAAGTGCCTGCCGCTTGGCCAGTGGCACTCACAGTGAAGGCGTCACCGGAGGCGAAGGCGTGCTCCGCGGAGGCCGCATCGCCGAACCCCTGCCGCCAGCCGAGCGAGCCGGTAGCGGTGAGCAGGGCGCCATCGCCGACCGCAAACTGATGGCCGATGTCGACGCCCAGCGTGGCGAAGGTGCTGTCGAGCATGCTGCCCGTGCTGGTCAGCGCGGCATCGCCGCCGGTTTCGGCAAAGCCATCGCTGCTGTAGCGCACATGGGTGAGGCCGAGACGTGGGGTGAGTTCGACTGCCCCGAGATCGAAGCGCCGCGCCAGTTCGGCGAACATCATGGCGGTCGCGACGCCGTAGTCGGCCTCCAGTGTCTGCAGATCGGGCAGGGTAACGGTACGCTGCGTGTCCACGGCGTGTCCGGCAATGCTGCCGCCGAGCAGCAGGCGGGTGTCGCCCCATTCGTGACCGGCGTAGAGTCCGGCACCGTAGCGGACGCTATCGGCCGAGGCGTCGAGCCCGGCCATGTCGGTGTGCGTGCTGCCGGCCTCGAGCATGACGCCGACGCGCCAGTTGTCGACGAGCGTGTCGATGCCACCCACGAAGCCGCCCGACAGCGTGGTGGATCCGGGCAAGCCATCATCGGCGGTGATCTCGGAGCGCAGCCCGTAGAGCGCTCCCCATGGGCCGGTGACGGGCAAGGTTGCCACGGCAGGCGCGATCGCGGCGGCATAGGCGGCCGGCTGTGGCCCGGCTCCCATGGCGTCAAAGCTCCGATGCAGGTGGTCCACCATCTGGCTGCCGATCGCGACCGTCCCTGCCACCATCGTACCGGGTGTTGCGAGGTGGATGTCGCCGGCAAGGCCGGCGAAGGCATCCGACAACTCGTCTCCCGTCAGGTTGAGGGCCGCTTCGTAGAGCGGATTCCCAGGGCCGAGTGCATCGACCGCACCAGCCGCTGCCTTGTCGTTGGTGCCGGTGGCGCCATCGGCGAAGCTGAAGCCATTGCGCTTGAGCACGAGCGACACTTCGCTGCCATCGATGCTCAGCATCGGGGTCAGGAAGGCGAGATCGGTCCCGACATAGCCAAACGTGCCGGAGACGCTGTCGGCCGACAGGATGCTGTAGCGCATGTCCTCGGCATAGCCCTCGCCCTCGGCCGCGCCCACCCAGAGGTTGCCCGCGAGCGTGGCGGCGCCGGTCAGTTCGACCCGGTCGGCGTTGCCCTGGTCGTTGATGCCGACTTCGAACCAGGACCGGTCGCTGAGCGCGAGGCTCGCAGCCTCGAGCGTCTGGGCCCCTTCGGCGGAGAGCAGCGACAGGGTGCCGTCGACAACGATGCCGCCGCCTACCGTCAGATCGCCGTTGAGGACGAACAGGCTGCCGCGGTCGGGATCGGCCTCGGTCTGGGAAATATCGCCCTCGACGTAGCCGGACAGGAACACCCAGCCGGTGCTGGTGATCGAGCCGTACCAGTTGCCGACACTGTTGATGCTGCCGAAGCTGTCCAGCACATCGCCAGTCCAGGACGACTCGGCGGAAGCGAGGACCAGGTTGCCATCGTTGGACTGTACGGTGCCAACCCAGCTGGCGGTGTCCTCGACCTTGATCTCGCCGCTATTGGCAATGACGTCGCCGTCCCAGGTCCCACCCTCATAGTTGAGGATGGTGCCGGTGTTCGCAAGCACGTCCCCGTCCCAGTTGGCGGCCTTGTTGTTGATGTCGCCGGAATTTTCGATGTCACCTGTCCAGTTGGCGGTGGGGGCGCCTTCTTCGGCGCTGGTCTCATTGTACAGGGCGGTGTTCTCGCGGAGCACCAGCTTGCCGGTAACCTGCCCGCTGTTCATCATGTAGCCGGCGCTGTCGATGTCGGCGAAAATCTCGCCGGCATTGACGAAGTAGACGTTCTGAGGCGCGGTGTTGACGATGCCGTCGGTGACGGTAAGCGAACCGCCTGCGCGGATGTTGATCCCGCCGGAAGTGGCGAGGCTGTAGGCCGTCGCGTCGATAC
>JAEYYP010000008.1 GCA_023428425.1 Pseudomonadota bacterium | reverse complement strand
CGCGCCTCGAGGCCAAGGGTCTGTCTTCGACCGTCAAGCAGGCCAAGAAGCTCGTCGAGAAGGAGAAGCCCGAGGTCTGGGACATCCTCGATGAAGTGATCCGCGAGCACCCGGTTCTGCTGAACCGCGCTCCGACTCTTCACCGCCTCGGCATCCAGGCGTTCGAGCCCCACCTGATCGAAGGCAAGGCGATCCAGCTGCATCCGCTCGTCTGCGCGGCGTTCAACGCCGACTTCGACGGCGACCAGATGGCCGTGCACGTCCCGCTGTCGCTCGAAGCGCAGCTGGAAGCGCGCGTGCTGATGATGTCGACCAACAACATCCTGCACCCCGCCAACGGTCAGCCGATCATCGTGCCGTCCCAGGACATCGTGCTGGGCCTCTACCACCTCAGCCTGATGAACGATAAGGAGCCCGGCGAGGGCATGGCCTTCTCGGACATGGGCGAGCTGGAGCACGCATTGGCGGCCGGCATCGTGACCATGCACACCAAGATCAAGGGCCGTGTCGACGTCTATGACGAGAACGGCACGCATTCGACCCAGGTCGTCGAGACGACTCCGGGGCGCATGATGATCGGCAAGCTACTGCCCAAGTCGGTGAAGGTTCCGTACTCGACGGCCAACCAACTGATGACCAAGAAGATGATCTCCAAGATGATCGACACCGTGTATCGCGGTTGCGGTCAGAAGGAGACGGTCATCTTCTGTGACCGCATCATGGACCTCGGCTTCAAGCACGCGGCCCGTGCCGGCATCTCGTTCGGCAAGGACGACATGGTTATCCCGGCGTCCAAGTACACGATCGTGGAAGAGACCCGTAAGCTGGTCGAGGAGTTCGAGCAGCAGTACAATGACGGCCTGATCACCCAGGGCGAAAAGTACAACAAGGTCGTCGACGCCTGGGCCAAGTGCGGTGACAAGGTCGCCGAGGAGATGATGAAGGGTATCGCCGCGGTCAAGTTCGACCCGGAGACCGGTCGTCAGAAGCCGATCAACTCGGTCTACATGATGTCCCACTCGGGCGCTCGTGGCTCGCCGGCGCAGATGAAGCAGCTGGCTGGTATGCGTGGCCTGATGGCGCGTCCGGACGGCTCGATCATCGAGACCCCGATCACCGCGAACTTCAAGGAAGGCCTGAACGTTCTCGAGTACTTCAACTCGACCCACGGCGCTCGCAAGGGCCTGGCGGACACCGCGCTGAAGACCGCGAACTCGGGTTACCTGACCCGTCGTCTCGTCGACGTGGCGCAGGACGCGATCATCGTGCAGCTCGATTGCGGCACCGATCGTGGCTTGACCATGGAGCCGATCGTCGACTCCGGTCAGGTGGTGGCGACCCTAGGCCAGCGTATCCTCGGCCGTACGGCTGCGGACGACATCGTCAACCCGGAGAACGGCGACCTGCTGATCTCCAAGGGCACGCTGCTCACCGAGAAGGACGTGGATGTCATCGAGGCTCACAAGATCCAGACGGTGCGCATCCGCTCCCCGCTGACCTGTGACCTTCGCCAGGGCTGCTGCGCCGCCTGCTACGGCCGCGACCTCGCTCGCGGTACGCCGGTGAACATCGGTGAAGCCGTGGGCGTCATCGCCGCACAGTCGATCGGCGAGCCGGGCACCCAGCTCACCATGCGTACGTTCCACATCGGTGGTACGGCGCAGGTGGTGGACTCGTCCTACCTCGAGGCTGGTGCCGAGGGTAAGATCGAGATCCGCAACCGCAACGTCGCCAAGATCGCCGGCGGCCAGCTGGTGGCCATGGGCCGCAACGTCACCATCGCCATCCTCGACCAGGACGGCAAGGAACGCACGACCCACCGCGTCACCTACGGCGCCAAGCTTCGCGTCGACGACGGCGCCGAAGTGAAGCGTGGCCAGCGTATCGCCGAATGGGATCCGTACACCCGTCCGATCCTCGCGGAAGTCGAAGGCGAAGTCGTCTTCGAGGACCTGGTGGACGGTGCGTCCGTGGCGGAAAACACCGACGAGACGACCGGCTTCACCAAGCGTGTGGTAATCGACTGGCGCGGCAGCGCCCGCAACGATGCCCTGAAGCCGGCCCTTGCGGTCAAGCGCGGCGACAATGTCGTCAAGCTCGATCGTGGTGGCGAGGCCCGGTACCTTCTGTCGGTGGATGCCGTTATCGCGGTCGAGCCCGGTGAGAAGGTTGCCCCGGGTGACGTCCTCGCGCGTATCCCGCTTGAGAGCGCCAAGACCAAGGACATCACCGGCGGTCTGCCGCGTGTGGCCGAGCTGTTCGAAGCTCGTCGTCCGAAGGATCACGCCATCATCGCCGAGGCGAACGGCACGATCAAATTCGGTCGCGACTACAAGAACAAGCGCCGGATCATCATCGAGCCGACCGAGGAGGGCGCAGAGCCCGTCGAGTATCTGATCCCGAAGGGCAAGCCGTTCCACCTGCAGGAAGGTGACCCGATCGAAAAGGGTGAGTACATCCTCGACGGCAACCCGGCACCGCACGACATCCTGGCGATCAAGGGCGTGGAAGAGTTGGCGCGCTACCTCGTCAACGAGATCCAGGAAGTCTACCGGCTCCAGGGCGTGCTCATCAACGACAAGCACATCGAGGTGATCGTTCGCCAGATGCTGCAGAAGGTTGAGATCGTGAACCCGGGTGACTCGGGCATGCTCAAGGACGAGCAGCTCGACAAGCTCGACTTCGACGAGCTCAACGACCAGCTGGTCGCCGATGGCAAGAAGCCTGCGACGGCCAACCCGGTGCTGCTCGGCATCACCAAGGCGTCGTTGCAGACTCGCTCGTTCGTGTCGGCCGCGTCGTTCCAGGAAACCACCCGCGTCCTCACCGAGGCGGCGGTCTCCGGCAAGGCGGACCTGCTCGAAGGCCTCAAGGAGAACGTCATCGTTGGCCGCCTCATCCCGGCGGGCACCGGTGCCGGCACCTCCAAGGCGAAGCAGATCGCGACCCGTCGCGACGAGCTCATCCTCGAAGAGCGCCGCCGCCAGGCCGAAGCCGTGGCGATCCCTGCCCCCGAGGCGGTTCCGTCCGAGCCGGCCGAGTAAATCGCTGGTATCGCAAGTTGTTGGAAAGGGCCCTCCGGGGCCCTTTCTTTTTGCCTATGCGCTGCGTCTTGGAAGCGTCATCCCGAGGAGGCTAGAAGTAGGCAACGGGAGGCGAGCATGGATGAAGCACTTTGGGGCAGGGTGGACGAGTACATCGTCGACAAGCTGGTTGCTGAAGACGCGGCGCTGACGGCAGCGCTTGCCGCCAATGTCGCCGCTGGACTACCGGCAATGGACGTCTCGGCGGCGCAAGGCAAATTCCTCAACCTGATGGTCCGCATAACCGGCGCGCGCCGCGTACTCGAACTGGGTACGCTAGGAGGATACTCGACGATCTGGATGGCACGGGCGCTACCCGCCGACGGCACGCTGGTGACGCTGGAGTTCGATCCAAAGCACGCCGAGGTGGCGCGTCGGAACATCGACGCGGCGGACATCGGTGCCAAGGTCGCCATCCATATCGGGGCCGCCACCGACACGCTCCCCTTGGTCGCGGCTCAGAACCCCGAGCTCTTCGATCTCATCTTCATCGACGCCGACAAGCCGAACAACCCGATCTATCTCGACTGGGCGATCAGGCTCAGCCGTCCGGGCACCGTCATCATCCTCGACAACGTCATCCGAGACGGCAAGGTGCTGGACCCGGACAATGCCGATCCACGGATCGTCGGTACTCGCGCGGCCTACGAACTGATCGGCAGCCACCCGCGGCTCTCGGCTACGGCACTGCAGACCGTCGGCTCAAAGGGCTGGGACGGCTTTGCCATCATGGTCGTGGAGTAGGGGCTCACTCGACCGAAGGTACGTAACCCACGTAGCCGGCGAACTCGCCGAGGACCAGCGACCAGACAGCGAATGCCGCATTCAGGTTCTCGCGATCGACGCCATGCTCGAGATTGATGTCGTACTCGATCACTGCGTCGAGGTCGCCATCGAGATAGGCGCGACCGAAGCGCTTGCTGCGGTTCCAGGCGTTGAGCGCATCCATTGTCGGCTTTAACCCGGAAAACCCGGCGTAGAAGTTCAGGTCTTCGCACGTGCCGCTGCCACAGTTGAGGAAGAACACCTGGTACGGCACGCCGCTGACCAACCCGGCAATCCGCGGTTGGCCACTCGGCTGGTACTCCAGGTTGGCGACGCCGTAGCCGGCCGCCAGGGACACGATGTCGTCGATGGCGCTGCCATCTATCGGCTGCGCAATCACTGGAGCGCACAAACCAACAATGAGGATGGCCGACAGCCCGATCTGCTTCACTTGTGGTTCTCCCCACCCCGCAAACTGCGCGCGATCCTACACGTTTGCTTCCGCCGGGCAATGACGCGCACGCGCCGCCCTGGCTACCGGTGCCAGTTGCCGGGGAAAAGGTGCCAGCCGGACTCGCACCAGCCATGCAAAGAGAGCAGGGTAGATTTGTCTGCAGTTCGCTCATGCACCCGAGTGCGAAATCTCGCCGGAAACCCGCCCAGTCGCAGAGTTTTTCCGTTCAAAGAATCCTTGACGCGCAGACTCATCACCCATATAGAGGCGCAACCTTAGCGGTCGGTCGTGAGAACCATCCGGGTATCTGCCACCTTGTGCGGGCATCCAGGGCGCTCAAACACACTGCCAAAGGCATGAGACGACGATAAATCTTTGTGCGCATGAACGTCGGATTTAGCCGGCGGTCCGCTGCAATAGAGGCGCTGCCGTCCCGCAAGGGGATGGATCAGGCGCCCCTTTGGTTTGTCCTGGTCTTTCGCAATGTATTCGGACCGATGGAAAGAGCGTGAATGCCAACCATTAATCAGTTGATCCGCAAGCCTCGGGTTTCCAAGCCCAAGCGGAACAA
>JAEYYP010000465.1 GCA_023428425.1 Pseudomonadota bacterium | reverse complement strand
CTGCACGCCGCGGTCAGCGGGAATCCGGGTGACGGGCGGAGGACCGGGCCGGAACCCGGCCCTCCGGCAGTCGGACCCGCGCGGGGCGAGGGGAGGAGGTCTCCCCCGCGCGGATCGAGGCTTAGCTGTTGTAGGCGCGCTCGCCGTGGCTCGACAGGTCGAGGCCATCGCTCTCGGCCGACTCGGTGACGCGGGCGCCGCCGAACACGGCCTTCACGATCAGGATCGCGACGAGGGCAACCACACCCGACCAGACGATGGCGATACCGACGCCGGTCAGCTGCTTGATGAACTGGCCCCACATCTCGTAGTCGGCCAGCGGGTAGCCACCGAAGCCCGGGTTGGCGACGAAGGCGGTGCCCAGCGCACCGACGATGCCACCCACGCCGTGGATGCCGAACACGTCGAGCGAGTCGTCGTACTTGAACATCGGCTTGAGCGTCACGACGGCCCACAGGCAGACCACACCGGCAATGGCGCCGAGGATCATCGCACCCATGGTGCCGGCGAAACCGGCGGCCGGGGTGATGGCCACGAGGCCGGCGACGGCACCCGAGGCGAAGCCGAGCATGCTGGCATGGCCGCGGCTGAACTTCTCGGCGACACCCCACGCCAGGGCAGCAGCGGCCGGAGCGATGATGGTGTTAAGGAAGGCCTGGGCAGTCAGCCCGTTCGCTTCGAGGTTGGAGCCGGCGTTGAAACCGAACCAGCCGAACCAGAGCAGGCCCGTGCCGATATAGACGAGAGCCAGGTTGTGCGGCGGGATCGGCTCCTTGAGGAAGCCGGCGCGCGGCCCCAGGACGATGGCGGCGACCAGCGCGGCGACGCCCGAGTTGATGTGCACCACGGTGCCGCCGGCGAAGTCATAGGCGCCGAGGTTGAACAGGTAGCCCGTGCCGGCCCAGACCATGTGCGCGATCGGCAGGTAGGAGAAGGTGAACCAGATCGCGAGGAACAGCATGACCGCGCCGAACTTCATGCGCTCGGCGATGCCGCCGACGATGAGGGTGGCGGTGATGCAGGCGAAGGTCAGCTGGAACGCCACGAACACCAGTTCAGGCAGCTCGAAGCCGGCCGAGAAGGTGGCGGCCGTCGAGTCGATGGTGATGCCCGCGAGGAACAGCTTGGAGAAATCGCCAATGATCGGGCTGAGGCCGCCCTCGGAACCACCGAAGGCGAGGGAGTAGCCGTAGGTCACCCACAGCAGCGCGATCATCGCGAAGCCGGCCATGACCTGGCTGAGGACCGACAGGATGTTCTTGGACCGCACGAGGCCGCCGTAGAACAGCGCGAGGCCCGGAATGGTCATCACGATGACGACCATGGTCGAGACCAGCATCCAGGCGGTGTCGCCCTTGTCGATGACCGGCACCACTTCGGCAACCGCTTCAGCGACCTCGGTCGCCGCTTCCTGCGCCCAGGCGGGCAGTGCGAGAGCCAGCGACGAAATTGCCGCCAGTCCCAGGACTTTCTTGAAATCTGTCATTGTTGAGTTCCCCAGTATGAGCGGCATCAGAGCGCGGCCGCACCGGTCTCGCCGGTACGGATGCGGGTGACGGCCAACAGGTCGAGCACGAAGATCTTGCCGTCGCCGATGCGGCCCGTCTGGGCGCTCTCGCGGATGGCCGAGACGATGGCGTCCGACTGTGCGTCGTCGACGGCGATCTCGATCTTGAGCTTGGGCAGGAAGTGGACGGCATATTCGGTGCCGCGATAGATCTCGGAATGGCCCTTCTGGCGTCCGTATCCTTTGACTTCAGTCACGGTCATGCCGTGGACGTCGAGCGAGTTGAGGGCCTGGCGGACCTCCTCCAGGCGCGACGGCTTGATGATTGCGATCACCAGTTTCATGGATGCCCCTTTCGAGAGAGTGTTTGGACGGTCTCCAATCGGCAGCCAACGTTTCAAGTGCCGTGCCAAACTCCGGCCACACTCCCCAAGTCGATGATTCATCTGATGAATCGGCATGCGCGTGCAAAAACCACCGCCATCCCGGCAGCAAGACTGCCCAATTCGTGCCCGCGTCCTGGGCAATTTCGGCAATTTTGCTGATATTATAGGCAACTCATCGCGGCGACGCCGCTGACGCTTGCGGGGGGCAGGGCAAAAGGCCAAATAGCAGGCAGAACCGGGCGCGGTACCCCACGACGGAACGGAGACCGGCATGAGCGAGCAGCACTACGACATCGTCATCGTCGGAGGTGGTCCGGCCGGCCTGACGCTCGCGCTGGCACTGACCCGAGCGATGGCGGGCCTGAAGCTCGCACTCGTCGACCGCCGGCCGTTCAGCGTCCCGAAGGACCAGCGGGCTTCAGCCATCGCCGCCGGTGTCCACCGGGTGTTCGAGCAATTGGGCGCCTGGGCGGACGTGGCGCCGCATTCCGAGCCGATCCGGCGCATGAAGATCACCGATTCGGGCAGCGGCGACATCTCCCGCCCGCTGTTTCTCAGCTTCGATGGCGAGGTGAAGCCGGGCGAGCCGTTCGCCCACATGGTCCCCAACACCGCGCTCGCCGCTGCTTTGATGCGACAACTTGACGGCAAGGTCGACCTGATCGCCCCCGCCGAAGTCACCGGCTTTGCGGGCGATGGGCCCTTCGCCCGCGTCAGCCTGGCTGACGGTCGCACCCTGCTGGCACCGCTGGTGGTCGCGTCCGACGGCGCCATGTCGGCCATGCGCGGCTATGCCGGCATCGGCACCTTTGGGCACGGCTACGGCCAGTCGGGTATCGTCACCACCATCGCCCACACCCTTCCCCACGAGGGCACGGCCTACGAGCATTTCCGCCCGCACGGACCGTTCGCCAGCCTGCCGCTGCCGACTCTTGAGGGACGGCACCGCTCGTCTCTGGTCTGGACCGAGACTACTGCCGAGGCGGCGCGCATCAAGGCCGCCTCGCCCGAGGCAATCGCTGCCGAGATCGCCGAAGCCATGGGCTACAGCCTCGGCGAGGTGACGCTGGAAGAACCGTCCGTGCAGGCCTTCCCGCTGCGCCTGCAGATCGCAAAAAGCTTCGTCTCCCCGCGTCTCGCCCTGATCGGCGACGCCGCACACGTCATCCACCCTGTCGCCGGCCAGGGTCTCAATCTCGGGCTCAAGGATGTGGCCGCACTGGCCGAAGTGGTGATCGATGCCATGCGGCTCGGGCAGGATCACGGTGCCGCCGACATCCTGGAGCGCTACCAGCGCTGGCGACGGTTCGATACCACGCTGATGGCAACCGTGTCGGACGGTATGACACGCCTCTTCTCCAACGACATCGCGCCCGTACGCGCTGCCCGCGACTTCGGCCTCGGCCTCGTCGACCGGCTGGGCCCGCTCAAGGATGCGATGATCGCGCAGGCGGCCGGCGTGAACAACAGCGGACCACGACTACTGCGCGGACTGGATATCTAGAAGCGGACTTCGCTACTCGTGGTGTCCGCCCTTCGCGGTGAACACCTTCATCGCCTCAGGGTCGATCTCGCGGGCCTCGTCGAGGCTCAGCATCGGCACCCCAAGGCGGATCGGAAAGGCCAGATGCGCCGCGACCGATATCAGCTCGGTCCGATCGGACGACAGTGTCAGCCGTGTCTTGGTCAGCGGGCAGACCAGCATCTCCAGCGTCCTGGGATCGACCAGGTGACGCGGTTCGGCGACCGGTTGCTTCGGCTCGCTCAATTGAGCGGCGAGGCCCGGTCGCCGTCGCCCTTAGCCATCTCGAACTCGGCCATGGCGATCAGCGTCTCGGCGCGGGCTTCCAGTGTATCGGCTTCGAGCAAAGCCTGCTTTTCGGCTGCGCCATAGGGCGAGACCATGCAGCAGAAGTTGACGAGGTCCGCCGTGCCGGTCTTCTCGATCTCGTCCCAGTTGAGATCGAAATTGCCGAACTCGGCATAGTCGCGCATCATCTTGAGGAACCGCGCCCGATCCACCGCTTCCTCGCCGAACTCGCGGTCGAAATCGGTGGCGAAGGGCTCGGCCGAGATCATGGCGCGCCGGAACGGCGACATGGTCGGCATTTCCTTGACATACTCGAAGCGGCAGACGCCTTCGAGGATGACGAAGTAGCGCGCCTCCTCGGATTCCTCGAAGTGCGTGATACGCCCGATGGTGCCGATCTTCTGTACCGGCACCGCGCCCTGCGGGCTTTCCTCGGACGTATCCCGGGGCTGGATCAGCCCGATCAGCCGGTCACCCTTGAGCGCATGGTCGACCATCTCGAGATAGCGCGGCTCGAAGATGTTGAGCGGCCGGCGCGCATAGGGCAGCAGCAGCGCGCCCGACAGCGGGAAGATGGGCAAGGAGGCCGGAATATCGGCCGGGGACTGGGGACGCTTGAGCATGGCCTTTGCCTTGCATTGACTCCGACTACGCCGCGCTTTCGGAAGCGCGACCACTTAGAACTACGAGAACAGCACTGCCGAAAGCATCCGCCGGCCCTTGAGGGTGGCGGGATCCTTGCCGCCCCAGGCCTCGAACAACTCGAGCAGCTTCTTGCGCGCGCCGTCGTCGTTCCAGGTGCGGTCGCGCTTCATCAGCGCCACCAGCGCCTCGGCGGCTTCGACGCGCTTGCCTTCGGCATTGTACTTCACTGCCAGATCGAAGCGAGCCTGATGATCGTCAGGGTTGGCCTCGACCTGCGCCGCGAGTTCGTCGGTCTCGCTGAGTTCGGCCGCCTCGGTCAGCAGCTTCAGCGAGGCGATCAGCGAGGTGTAGTCGGCGCCCTTGCGGTCCGCCTCCGGCACGTCGTCCAGCGCCGCCTGGGCCTGGTCAGGCTGGCCGGCGGTCATGAACACCTTGGCGATACCGATCAGCGCCTCGGCGTGATCGGGCACCTGCTGCAGGATCATGCCGTAGATCTGCGCTGCCTGGTTGAGGTCACCCATCTTCAGGGCCTCGGCGGCCCCCTCGAGGGCACGCTTGATTTCTCCTTCGAGCGAACCGGCCTCCGGCGCGCCGGCGGGGGCCGAAGCGATTACCTTGTCGGCAAAGCGTCGGACTTCGCTCTCCGGAATCGCGCCCATGAAGGCATCGACTGGCCGTCCGCCGGCGAAGGCGAACACGGCGGGAATCGACTGGATGCCGAGCTGGCCTGCGATCGAGGGGTTCTCGTCGATGTTGATCTTCACGAGCCGGATGGCCCCCTTCTTCTCGGCGATCACCTTTTCGAGGTTCGGCGTCAGCTGGCGGCAGGGACCGCACCATGGCGCCCAGAAATCGACCAGCACCGGCGCTTCGAGCGACGCATCGATGACGTCGGCCTTGAAGGCGCGATCGGACGAATCTTTCACCAGCGCAGCGACGGCGGCGCCATTTTGTGTGGGGGTGGAGCTCAGGTCGTTGAGTGCCATCGTCGAGGTCCTTGACGCGGAGAGGCCCGCTTTGTGCCGGTTTCATGCGCCTTTTCGGGTATCTGGCGCAAGCTTTACCGCGCTTTCACGCGGCACCGAATTATGGGTTGCAATCATGCTTTCGATTGGGCATATAGGCGCCCGTCGGGCCGGTGCCAAGCACCAGCAAGCGACTGGAGTGCGGGTGTAGCTCAGGGGTAGAGCATAACCTTGCCAAGGTTAGGGTCGAGGGTTCGAATCCCTTCGCCCGCTCCATTATCCTCCCTTCGCAAAGGGACGATGAAAAAGGCGGCTTCGGCCGCCTTTTTGTTTTTCCGGCTACAGGTCGGAAGGGGCCAGGCCGGTGTGTTTGGCGATCCGGGCCAGCATTTTCGGGCCGATCTCATCACCGTCGTGAAATGCGAAGACGTAGTCAGCCCAGCCTGCGCGGGACAGGGTGCGATGTGAGCCCGTCTGTCGCTTGACCGACCAGCCCAGTTTGAGGAGCGCCCGGAGAACGCGGGACGCCTTGGCCGAGGGCCAGTCGCTCACGCCGCGAACATCTGCCGCGCCTCTTCCGGCACCGGCTCTCCGTGCTCGAGCCGATCAGCGATGACCCGAAATGCCATCGCCTCGGCCCGGGCGCGAGCCTGTTCCTCCGTTGCGCCGTAGACGATGACCCCCGGGAGGGCCGGGATCTCGGCGATCCAGCGTCCGTCCTGCTCAAGTTCGACTTCCACGCGCATCCGCATTTCTCCCAGATCAGGGAAATCTAGGCAGGGCGCGGCGCTTCGTCCAGCACCGTGCGCTTGACCCAGATCAACGCCGCGGCGGACGCGGCATGGTCACGTGGCTCTACAACCAAGGAGCCATCACATGCCCGCTGAAGCTACCCTGTTCGTCAGCCTCGTCGTCGTCGCCTTCGTTTCGTTCGGCATCACCCTCGCATGGGTGCACCGGCGCACCGCGCGCTAGGCGCGTTCCGGCAGGGCGGCCAGCACGGCGAGGCCAAGCACGGTGATCGCCGCCCCGGCGGCGACGGAGCGGCTGGTCCAGCCGTGGCCGACCAGCCCCTCGAACACGATGACGAAGGCCGGCACGATGTATCCGTAGGCAACCACCTTGGCCGCCGGCAGGTGCGCCGAAGCGAACTGGATGAGGAAAAAGCAGATCGCCGTCGGTCCCACCGCGAGGTAGATCACCACCCACCACACGACCGGCGGCAGGTGCAGCCAGTCCGTACCCAGTATCTCCGGCAACCCGTAGAGCACGATGCAGGCCGCCGTGCCGGTCAGGGTCCAGAAACTCAGCACCAGGGCGCTCTCGCCGTGGTTGTAGCGCCTGAGCAGCGGCGTGTAGACGGCATAGGCAACGCAGCCGACGAAATAGATCAGTTCACCCGCCCCGATATCGAAGCGCAGCAGCGCGTCGAGGTCGCCGCGGAAGATCACCCAGATCGCGCCGATACCGGCAAGCAGCAGGCTCAGCAGCACCGGCGGCCCGGACCGCTGCCCGACGATCAGCAGTCCTGTCAGCGCCGTCATCATCGGCACGAGCGTATAAACGGCGCTCGTCGCCACCGGCTGCGTCATGGTGAGTGCGATGAACATGGTGACGAAGTAGACGGCGGTAAGGAACCCAGTCACCCCGAAACGCCATGGCGCCTTTGGCAACTCGGGCTTCTGTCGCGCCACGCCGAAGGCGAACGCGCCCATGAGCAGGCTCGCGAGAACGAAGCGCACCGCGTTGAGCGGCACCGGCGCAAGGTATGGCACGGCCGCAGCGCCAAAGGTGAATGACCCTGCGATGAGGGCCGCGAACAGCAACATGCCGAGATGAGCGAGGCGGCGCTGGCCAGCCCCGGAGGCGCGCAAGGTGGTGTCGGTCAAGGGTATCGTCCAGGAGGCGGGCGGCTGTTCTAGGCCGATGCGCCGGCTGTGCCTAGTGGCGCCACCGGAATGCGCACCTTGACCGCAAGCCCGCCGGACTCAGCTCGACCGAGTTCGAGCGTACCGCCGTTGAGCTTGAGTATCTCGCGCGCGATGGCAATGCCGAACCCGGTGCCGGAGCGGCTTTCATCGAGCCGCCGGCCGCGCTCGCCCAACATGGCGATCTGCGCTTCGGTCATTCCTGGTCCGTCGTCGTCAACCATGAAGACTGCGAACCCACCCTCGACACGACAGCTGACGCGCACTTCGCTGGCGGCCCACCTGGCACTGTTCTCGAGCAGCACGCCGATGAGTTCCATCAGGTCGTGCGGGTCCATGTCGACGCTGATCCTGTTGTCGATGTCGAGCCTGAAGAACAACTCCTCGCCGCGCCCTGTGCGGCGCAGGACGGAGACCGAGCGCAGCAACGCCTGGTCGAGCGAGGCCGACAGCGAATGCTCGCCCGACCGCATGCGCAACTGGGCGAGGCGAAGCTGATAGTCGACGCGCTGCGCCATCTCTTCGGCCAGCATGTCGAGAATATCGGCATTGGCGACATCGCCCGCCGCGCGCAGACGGGCCGCTGTGGCGCTGAGCACCGCCAGTGGCGTCTTCAGCCCATGCGCGAGGTCGTCGGCGCGGGCGCGGGCGAAACGGATTGACCGTTCGTGTCCGGCCAGCAGGGCGTTCACCTCGTTGACGAGCGGCAGCACCTCGTTGGGAAAATCGCCTTCCAGCGTCTTTGAGCTCCCCCCTGTCACCGTCTCGAGTGCACCGCGCAGGGCGGTAAGGGGCTTGAGCCCGAGGTTCACGGTGAGCCAACCGGCGAGAAGCAGCGCAGCGCCGAGCGCCAGCAGCGCCGTGGCGATATCGAGCGCGAAACTGCGCACATCGCGTCCGCGAATTGCCGCGTCCTCGGCGACGGTGACCCGCAGGTGCCGAGCCTCTCCGGTTCCCGGCAGGGTGATGTCCTGCGTCAGGGCATCGAGCAGCTGTCCGGACGGTCCGGGGACCGTGTGCAGCGCCGGCGCGGACTGGGTCGGGGGAGCTGGTACCTCGAGGCCGCTATCCCATAGCGACCGGGACCGCAGGGCCTCGCCGCTCGCAATGTCCAGCACCTGCCAATAGAGGCCTCCGGCCGGAGTGTCATAGCGCGGGTCGAGCGCCTGCCGGCCGATACCGGCGATGGTAGGGTCGGCTGAGACGCCGATCAGCACACGATCGAGCCGACCGAGCAGGTCTTCGTACCGATCGCGGCTGACGCTGGCGCTGAAGATAAGGACGATGGCCACGCCCGCCAGCAGCACCGCGACCGCGATCCACGCCCCTGCCCCCATCAGCAGCCGAAGCCGCAGCGAATGTCCGCTCAAGATCAGGCATCCTCGCCGGGCACGAAATAGCCGAAGCCGCGGCGGGTCTGGATCACCTCGGGACCGAGCCGCCGCCGCAGCCGGCCGACGAGCTGCTCGATCGAGTTCGGGTCGCGGTCGGTGTCCTGGCGATAGAGCTGCTCGGTCAGCTCGAGCTGCGACAGCACCTTGCCGCGGTGGTGAAGCAGTTGCGCCAACAGCCGGAACTCCAGCGGCGTCAACTCGACCGGCACGCCATCGCGCGTCACCTGCATCTGCCGCGCGTCGAACACATAGCCCGAAAAATCGATGCGCGAGGACGCGAGCCCGTTGGCACGGCGGATGATGGCGCGCACGCGAGCCAGCACCTCCTCCATGCGAAACGGCTTGACCACGTAGTCATCAGCCCCTGCCTCGATGCCCTCGACCTTTTCTTCCCAGCGGCCGCGCGCCGTCAGCACCAGCACCGGAGAACTGCGCCCGGCGCTGCGCCAGCGTTTGAGCACGGTGAGCCCGTCGAGCGTGGGCAGCCCCAGGTCGAGGATGATGGTGTCGAAACTCTCGGTGTCGCCCCGATACCAGGCGATCTCGCCATCGCTTTCGGTTTCGACGACAAAGCCGGCGGCCTCGAGCGTCACACGCAACGCCGCTGCGATCCGCTCGTCGTCCTCGGCGATGAGCACGCGCATCAGTCGGTCCTCACGCGAACCCCGGAGCGGGCATTGTAGTAGAGCTTGTGCAGCACGCCATCCCGTTCCAGCACCGTGACGTCGTAAAGATAGATGCCCTTGAACGTCACCAGTTGGACGTCGAGAATGCGACCATCGGTGTCGCCAGCGACGACAGCGGTGATCGCGTCAAGCGACAGGGCGGCGCGGGCCCGCACCGCGTCGCGCACCACCTGCTGATCGTCCGGTACGGGGACGATTTCCGCCGGCACAGCCCCATTCCCGTTGTCTTGTCTGTTGCTGTTGTTGGCACCGTTTCCAGCGTTGGTCGAGCCGCCACCATTGCCCTGGTTGCCGCCACCGTTGTTCGACTTCTCCGAGCTCGCCGCACTACCGTTGCCGTTGCCGTTGCCGTTTCCACCCTTCTCGGCGAGCGCCGGGGCAGTCAGGGACATGGCGAGGGCCACAGCCAATATGGTTTTCAGGAGGGAGCGCATGGCAGCCACAATAAACCATGGAAGCTGTAATTTCGCTGAGATTGCGCATCAGTGGTCCCACAGCGCCGGTTTGCTAGGGTCGTCGCAGTCCCCCGGCTGACCCATGCAACCACGGACGGGGGACGCACGAGGCGGGCGACCCGACCCGCCGGTTACAGGCGGCACCGGCGGCCCCCCAGCCGGTGCCGTCGCAATCATCTGGAAGACAATGATCGACGAAGCTGCCACCGACACGCCTCGCCCCACCCGCCGCGTCAGCCCCGTGGCGCGCGCTCTCCGTCCGGTTCAGTTACGGATCGGCGCACTGCAGGAGCAGATCGCATTCCTTGTGGCGCGCAATCTTCACGCCGTGCGACGCCCTGGCGACCGCGTCGCAGAGGACGACATCGTTGCCAAGCGCCAGGAGTTGGCGATGGCTATCGCCGAACTCGATGCGACGGTCGCCGACCTGCCGGAGAAGCTGCGCGGCGACGGCCGGATCGGCGATACCCGGGCCGCCATCGCCCGCATCGAGCGCGCACTCGACCAGCTCTCCGACGAGCCGAGCGTGTAACCTCGAGGCCGGGCGCTATACCACCAGCTCCATCCGGTCAGCCGGGAAACGGGTGAGCATGGCGTGGATCGGCACGCCAGCCTCGTCCACATCCACGGCATCCGAAACGAGCACCACCGCGCCCGGCGTGAGCTTCAGCGACTGCGCTTCCTCCGTCGACGCGTGCCGCGCCGATATCCGGGTCACCGCGCGCGCATAATCGTCGATTCCGTAGTGCCTGAGCGCGTCGGTCACCGAGACGGACTCCATGTAGACCGCGGTGAAATCCGGGAACCGCGCCTCCGGCAGCCAGCCCGTCGCCCGCGCCAATGGCCGGCCGTCGGCGAATGAGATCGTCTCGTGGCGGACGAGCCGTGTCCCCGGCCGCACCGCCAGCGCCGCCGCCAACCGGCCCGATGCCCGTTCGATGCCGTGCGACAGCAGGGTGCGGGTGCGTTCGCGGGTCTGCCCGGCGAGGCCCTCGTTGAAGCGGGTCCGCTTGCCCACCGGGTAGCTCAACCGTATCGCCTCGGCGACGAACGTGCCGCGCCCGTGCTCGGCTCGCACCACCCCCTCCTCCGCCAGCACCGCCAGCGCTCGGCGCACGGTGTGGCGATTGACGCCGAAGCGCTCGGCCAACGGCAGTTCGCCATCGAGCTTGTCCCCCTCGTTGAGCTTGCCGCCGACGATATCGAGCCGGATGGCGTCGGCGATCTGGCGCCACAGGGCGACGCCGCCGGCAGGGGCCTCGGAGGTGCGGCTCAACATTGTCATTGCAAATTCATCCAGCCGGCGTAGAGGAGGGCAAAACAGGCATACTTGTATAGTGCACTAGACAAGTTGGAGCAAGTTCGAATGACCGAAGCCAGCAACCCGCGCCAGGAAGCGATGGCTGTGCTCAGCCATGCCGCACCGTCGCGGCTGGGTGAACTGTGGGGCAGGTGGCCGGACAAGCCCGGCTTCCACCGCGTCCGTGGCCCCGAGACCGGCCTCGTGATGGTGCGTGGCCGTGCCGGCGGCGGCGGCAACCCATTCAACCTCGGCGAAGCGACCGTCACTCGCGCCACCGTGCGGCTCGACAGCGGCGAAGTCGGGCACGCCTACTGCCTCGGCCGCGACGGCGACAAGGCGGTGCGCGCGGCCCTGTTCGACGCGCTGTGGCAGCGCGACCCGGCGGGCGTCGAGGCTCAAGTACTGGCTCCGCTGCGGGCAGAGCAGGCCGAAGCCGACAAGCATCGGCGCGACGAGACCGCGGCCACCCGCGTCGACTTCTTCACCATGGTTCGCGGAGACGATTGATGGACCTGTCGATCGATGGCGGCTTCTCCGACCTCGTGCTCGGCGCCCAAGGCGTCTTCCGCGCCACCATGGAAGCCCTCGCCCGCCCCGGCCAGGTTCAGGCCATCGGCACCGATGCCGCACCGCCCGCCCCGTTGACGCCGGACCTCGGCGCCCTGGCGCTGACGCTGTGCGACCACGACACCCCGGTCTGGCTCGACCCCGAGCTCCGTGGGTCGGAGCAGGTCACCGCGTGGCTCGCCTTCCATTGCGGCGCCCCGCTCACCGACGATATCGGCGCCGCAGCCTTCGCCTTGGTAAGCGACGCGACCCTGTTGCCGCGCCTCGCAGCAATGGGCCAGGGCACCGACGAGTATCCTGACCGCTCGACCACCGTCGTCCTCGCCGCCGGCGACACCGAAACCGCCGTCGTGCTGAAGGGCCCCGGCATCAACGGCGAACTCCGCACCCTGCTGCCGCTCCCCAGTGGCGACTTCCTCGCCCAGTGGGCCGAGAACCGAGCCCGCTTCCCGCGCGGCATCGACCTGCTGCTGGTGCGCAACGGCACGGTGATCGGCCTGCCCCGCACCACCCGCATCTCGGAGGCCTGACAGATGTATGTTGCCGTAAAGGGCGGCGAGGCCGCCATCGCCAATGCCCACCGCCTCCTCGCCGACCGCCGCCGCGGCGACCGCAGCGTGCCGGCACTGCGCCTCGACCAGATCGTCGAGCAGCTCGGCCTCGCCGTCGATCGCACCATGGGCGAGGGTTCGCTCTACGACCGCGAACTCGCTGCCCTCGCCATCGTGCAGGCGCGCGGCGACCTGATCGAGGCCATCTTCCTCGTCCGCGCCTACCGCACGACCCTGCCCCGCTTCGGCTACTCGCGCCCCATCGATACCGGCGCCATGCTGATCGAACGGCGCGTTTCGGCGACGTTCAAGGACTTGCCCGGCGGCCAGTTGCTCGGCCCGACCTTCGATTACACCCACCGCCTGCTCGACCCCTCGCTGATGGGTGACAGCCCGGTCGACGAGCCGGCGGCTCGCGACAGCGCGCCCGAGGAGGCGCCGCGCGTCACCGACCTGCTCGGCCACCAAGGCCTCATCGAGCCCGACGTCAACGAAGTGCAGGACGAAGTCGGCGACCTCACCCGCGAACCGCTGGAGTTCCCGCTCGACCGCGACCTCCGCCTCCAGGCCCTGGCCCGCGGCGACGAGGGTTTCCTCCTCGCCCTCGGCTATTCCACCCAGCGCGGCTACGGCCGCTCGCACCCCTTCGTCGGCGAAATCCGTATCGGCGAAGTCGAGGTGGAACTCGACATTCCCGAACTCGGCTTTGCCCTCAACCTCGGCCGCATCCGCGTTACCGAGTGCCAGATGGTCAACAAGTTCAAAGGCAACCAGAAGGTGCCGCCGCAGTTCACCCGCGGTTACGGCCTCGTCTTCGGCCAAGCCGAACGCAAGGCCATGGCGATGTCGCTGGTCGATCGCTCGCTGCGCGCTCGAGAACTGGGCGAGGATGTGAACCATCCGGCGCAAGACGAGGAGTTCGTCATCGCGCATTCCGACAACGTGCAGTCGACCGGCTTCGTCGAGCACCTGAAGCTGCCGCACTATGTCGATTTCCAGGGCGAGCTGGGCCTGCTGCGCGAAATGCGCGCCGAGCACGACGCACCCCACGCGGAGGCAGCCGAATGACCATTGCCGCCTACAACTTCGCCTATCTCGACGAGCAGACCAAGCGGATGATCCGCCGGGCCATCCTCAAGGCCATCGCCATTCCCGGCTACCAGGTGCCGTTCGCCAGCCGCGAAATGCCCATGCCCTATGGCTGGGGCACCGGCGGGGTGCAGGTGACGGCCTCGATCATCGGACCGGACGATGTGCTGAAGGTCATCGACCAGGGCGCCGACGACACGACCAACGCCGTCTCCATCCGCGCCTTCTTCGCCAAGGTCGCCGAAGTCGCGACCACAACGCATACCAACGAAGCCACCATCATCCAGACCCGCCACCGCATCCCCGAGGCAAAGCTGACCGAGGGCCAGGTGCTGGTCTACCAGGTGCCGATCCCCGAGCCCCTGCGCTTCCTCGAGCCGCGCGAAACCGAGACGCGCAAGATGCACGCGCTCGAGGAATACGGGCTGATGCACGTAAAACTCTACGAGGACATCGCCAGGCACGGCCGCATCGCCACCACCTACGCCTACCCGGTGAAGGTGGAGGGCCGCTACGTCATGGACCCCTCGCCGACGCCGAAGTTCGACAACCCCAAGATGCACATGAGCGAAGCTCTGCAGCTCTTCGGCGCCGGCCGCGAAAAGCGGATCTACGCCGTGCCGCCCTATACAGAAGTCGTCAGCCTCGATTTCGAGGACCATCCCTTCGAGATTCAGCACTTCGACGAGCCCTGCGCGCTCTGCGGCGCCGAGGGCGTCTACCTCGACGAGGTGATCCTCGATGACAAGGGCAGGCACATGTTCGTCTGCTCGGACACCGACAACTGCGAAGACCGCCGCAAACACGGCCATCGCGGCAAGCTGGCCGGCCATGAACTGGAGGCCGCGGAATGAGCAACGACAAAAGCCAGCCGCTGCTGCACGTATCCAACCTCACCAAGTACTACGGCGACCGCCTCGGCTGCGCCGATGTGAGCTTCGAACTCTGGCCGGGCGAAGTCCTCGCCATCGTCGGAGAATCCGGCTCGGGGAAGACGACGCTCCTTAACATCCTCTCGACCCGGCTGGAGCCGACTTCCGGCGTCGCCGAATACCGCATGCGCGACGAGAACTGGCGCAACCTCTACGACCTCAGCGAAGCAGAACGCCGCTTCCTCATGCGCACCGATTGGGGCTTCGTGCACCAGAACCCTGCCGATGGCCTCCGCATGACGGTCTCGGCCGGCGCCAATGTCGGCGAGCGCATGATGGCCGTGGGCAACCGCCACTACGGCAACATCCGATCGACCGCTATCGAGTGGCTCGGCCGCGTCGAGATCGCCGGGGATCGCATCGACGACGAGCCGCGCGCCTTCTCGGGCGGCATGCGCCAGCGCCTGCAGATCGCCCGCAACCTCGTGACGCACCCGCGCCTCGTCTTCATGGACGAGCCGACCGGCGGCCTCGACGTGTCGGTGCAGGCTCGCCTGCTCGACTTGATCCGCGGCCTCGTCGCCGATCTCGGCCTCTCGGCCATCATCGTCACCCATGATCTCGCCGTTGCCCGCCTGCTCAGCCACCGCATGATGGTGATGAAGGACGGCCACGTCATCGAAGCCGGCCTCACCGACCGCGTCCTCGACGACCCCCGCGAACCCTACACCCAGCTGCTCGTCAGCTCGATCCTGCAGGTGTGATGATGGATATCCGCGCAGACGGCCCCCTCCCAGCCTCCCCCACAAGGGGGGAGGTGCCACGTTGCGGTTCCTGCGACGTCCTGCCAACGAACACCCTCTTCACCTCCCCCTTCATGGGGGAGGCCGGGAGGGGGGCGTCACGGGTTGCTATTTCAGGAGCCTCCTCATGACCGCCCTCCTCACCGTCCGCGATGTGGCCAAGTCGTTCACGATGCACCTGCGCGATGGCATCGTCCTTCCCGTCGTCTCCGGCGTCGCCTTCGACGTGAATGCTGGCGAATGCGTCGTGCTCGGCGGACCCTCGGGCGCCGGCAAGTCGAGCCTCCTCAAGATGGTTTACGGCAACTATGGCGTCGATGCCGGCTCGATCAGCCTCATCCACCACGGCAAACCGGTCGATCTCGCCACCGCATCCCCGCGCACCGTGCTGGAGCTGCGCCGCGACACGATCGGCTATGTCAGCCAGTTCCTCCGCACCGTGCCGCGCGTCACCACGCTCGATGTCGTCGCCGAACCGCTGATGAGCCGCGGCATCGGCCGCGACGAGGCGACGGCGAAAGCCCGTGAGTTGCTGGCCCGCCTCAACCTGCCCGAGCGCCTGTGGTCCCTGCCCCCGGCCACTTTCTCGGGTGGCGAGCAGCAGCGCGTCAACATCGCGCGCGGCTTCATCACCGACCACCCGGTGCTGCTGCTCGACGAGCCCACCGCCTCGCTCGACGCCACCAACCGCGCTGTCGTCGTGGCCATGATCGCCGAGAAGAAGGCCGCTGGCACAGCGCTCCTCGGCATCTTCCACGACGAGGAAGTCCGCGCCGAAGTCGCCGACCGCATCGTCGACGTCACCGCCTTTGCGCCTCGGCAGGCAGCATGACTCGCCTCTCCGAAACCCCATTCATCCATCCCAGCGCGCAGGTGACGGACTCGACGCTCGGCCGCTACACCGAGGTCGGGGAGGGCTGCCACATCGCCCACACCACAATGGGCGACTATTCCTACTGCGTCGAAGGCACCCAGATCGCCTATGCCGATATCGGCAAGTTCGCCAACATCGCCGCGCATGTCCGCATCTATGCGAGCAAGCACCCGATGCAGCGCGCCTCGCTGCACCACTTCACCTACCGCTCCGCCTGGTATTTCGAGGGCGAGCCGGACGACCAGGCCTTCTTCGATTGGCGCGCCGACAACGCCATCACCATCGGTCACGACACCTGGATCGGCCACGGCGCGGTGGTGATGCCCGGCGTCAGGATCGGCCACGGCGCCATCATCGGCTCCAACGCCGTCGTGACGAAGGACGTCGCCGACTTCGCCATCGCCGTCGGCGTACCCGCCAAACCCATCCGCCAGCGCTTCGAACCCCCCATCGCCGACCGTCTGATGGCGCTCGCCTGGTGGGACTGGAGCCATGACAAACTGCACGCCGCCCTCCCCGATTTCAGGGCGCTGAGCATCGAAGCCTTCCTCGAGAAGTACGAATAGACAGGGCAGAAGCCCGCACAAGCTGTTGTAACGCAATCGGTTTCTGCGGCTCCCCGACGAGCTTTTGCACTGTCGCAAACCCGTCACCGAACCTTCATCCGCACGTAGTGTGCGGATCATAGGAGTCGGTCCCGCTGCAACAGGGCGAGGTCGTCGGGATGCTGAAGCTCAACGGGGTGACGCGACGCTTTGGCGTCAAGACGGCGGTCGACAACGTGTCGCTGGAGTTCGCTCCGGGTCAGATGGTCGGCATCATCGGACGCTCCGGCGCCGGCAAGTCCACCCTGCTGCGCATGATCAACCGGCTGACCGACGTGAGCGACGGCCGCATCGCCTTCTCCGGCGTCGAAGTCTCCTCCCTGCGCGGCCAGGCGCTGCGGGGCTGGCAGCGCGACTGCGCCATGATCTTCCAGCAGTTCAACCTGGTGCCGCGCCTCGACGTCATCACCAACGTGATGCTCGGCCGGCTGAACCAGCGCGGCACCCTGCAGACCATGCTGAGCCTGTTCCCGCGCGAGGATATCCTGCGCGCCATCGACATCCTCGAGCGCCTGGGCATTGCCGAGCACGGCCCCAAGCGCGCCGAGGCACTCTCGGGCGGCCAGCAGCAGCGCGTCGGCATCGCCCGCGCCCTGATGCAGGACCCGCAGATCATTCTGGCCGACGAGCCGATTGCCTCGCTCGATCCGATGAACGCCCAGGTGGTGATGGACACCCTGCGGCGCATCCATGACGAGGATGGCCGGCTGGTCATCTGCAACCTCCACACGCTCGATACCGCGCGGCGCTACTGCGATCGGGTGATCGGCATGCGCGGCGGCCGCGTGGTGTTCGACGGCAAGGCCGACGAACTCACCACCAGCGTGGCGCGCGACATCTACGGCGCCGAAGCCGATTTTTCTGAGGAAGCCACCTCCACCAGCATCGAGACACTGGATGGGCCGCGCGGCCTCGTCGGCGCCGGGGCCGCGATGGCTGCCGTCTGACCCCCATCCCCGGCCTGTCGCCGGGGCGACTGTTCCACCGGAGAACCCCAATGAAGAAGCTTGTTGCAGCCCTGCTGCTCGCGTCCACGCTGGTCGCGCCCGCCGTCTCGTTCGCCCAGGACATCACCGAATTCCGCATCGGCATCCTCGGCGGCGAGAACGCCCAGGACCGCCTGACCTCGAACGAGTGCGTCCGCGCCTACACCGAGGAACTGCTCGGCGTGCCGACGAAGATCTTCACCCCCGCCGACTATGACGGCGTGATCCAGGGCCTGCTCGGCGGCACCATCGACATGGCCTGGCTCGGCGCTTCTGCCTATGCCAAGACCTACCTCACCGACCCGGAAGCGGTTGATGTCGTGCTGGTCAAGACCAACCTCGACGGCTCGTACGCCTACCATTCGATCGGCATCGCCCGCGTCGACTCGGGCATCAAGTCCCTCGCCGACATGAAGGGCAAGGTGTTCGGCTTCGGCGATCCGAACTCGACCTCCGGCTACCTGATCCCGTCGGTGGAAATCCCCCAGGAAACCGGCGCCAGCATGGAGAATGGCGATTATTTCGGTGAAGTCCGCTTCACCGGCGGCCACGAGCAGACCATCGTCGCGGTCGCCAACGGCGATGTCGATGCCGGCGTCACCTGGGCCGATGGCCAGGGCGACTGGGCCGATGGCTACAACTCGGGCGCCCTGCGCAAGGCCGTGGATTCGGGCCTCGTCGACATGAACGACCTGGTCGAGATCTGGAAGTCCAAGCCGATCCCGGAAGGCCCGATCGTGCTGCGTCGCGCGCTCCCCAATGACGTGAAGACCAAGATGGTCGAGTTCCTGTCCGGCCTGCACGCCAAGGACGCCCAGTGCGCCTACAACATGGCCGCGGGCGAGACGGCGGGTTTCGCCCCGATCACCCACGATGCCTACCAGACCATGATCGACCTGCGTAAGTCGCAGGAGAACTAAGCTCAGTGTCCGGCTGGCCGGGCTCCGCGAGGGGTCCGGCCATCGGCGCGCATCCGGGGACCGTCACAAATGCCAGAACTTGCCTTCGGCGGCGCACCCCGCCCCCCCGATCTGCGTTCATCCTACCTGCAGGATGTGCAGCGACGGCGACTCTACTCAGGCCTGCTCTTCGCCATCCTGGCGCTGCTCCTCGCCTCGGGCTTCGTCCTCGCCGACGGTCGCAATGCCGGTGGCTTCTGGGATGGCCTGCCCAAGCTGTTCGACTTCCCCACCGAACTGATCGCCGAGGCGATCGAAAAGAGCGCCAACCTTCCGGGGCACCTGCTCCACTACCTTCCGTCGCTGCTCGAGACAGTCAACATCGCGGCGGCATCCACCCTGATCGGGGCCCTGCTGGCGACGATGCTCTCGCTACTGGCCACCCGTGGCCTGGCCCGCTGGCCGGTGCTGATCCCGCTGTTCCGACGCGCCATGGACATCATGCGCGCCGTGCCCGAAGTGGTGATCGCGCTGGTGCTGATCTTCGTGCTGGGCGGCGGCCCGGTGGCGGCGATGATCGCCATTGCCTTCCACACCACCGGCGCCCTCGGCAAGCTGTTCTCCGAGGTCAACGAGAACGCCGACCTGAAGCCCGTCGAAGGCCTGGCCTCTGTGGGGTCGACCTGGCTTCAGCGCATGTGGTTCGCCGTCATCCCGCAGGTGGCGCCCAACTACCTGAGCTATTCGCTGATGCGCTTCGAAATCAACATCCGCGCCTCCGCCATCCTCGGCTTTGTCGGCTCCGGCGGCATCGGCTACGACCTCAAGAACGCCATGAGCTGGGGCACTGGTCGCTACGACGAGGTCGCCGCCATCTTCGTCCTGCTGCTCGGCACCATCATCGCTGTGGACCAGCTCTCGAGCCTGGCCCGTACCCGGCTCGTGCGAGGCAACCCGTCATGACCGTTGCCGCCCCCTCGATCGACCTTCGCTCCGACGCGCTCGGACTGTTTGGCCGGAAGCGCCTCGTCGCCCTCGGCGTTCCGCTGCTGGTGTTTGTGTACCTGGCCTATATCTTCGTCAGCTTCGACATGGCAGGGATCGCTGGGCGGGCCCGCCCCGACAATGCCCGCATTCTCCTTTCTGATACCGTCAGCTTCAAGACCCACGTCACCCGCGACAACCGCTCGGGCGTCATCTTTGCCGCCGTCGAAGGAGAAGCCAAGGGTCGGTACCCCGATGGCGCGGTGCCGGACTGGGTTACCCTTTACGGCACCGATGCCGATGTGCGCCTCGACGATGGCACAACGGTGCAGTTCCGCAGCGAAACCGTCACCGTCACCGTCCCCGACTACGGCGCCGTGGTCCTCCGGTCCGCCGGCGGCGACATCGAGATGACGCTGCCCGGCGACGGCGTGCCGGACTGGATCAGCGCCTCGGCCACCCGCGTCTCGCTGACCATGCCCGCCGGCCGTGTGCAGGTGACGCGATCGAAGTCCGAGGTCTTCCGCTACGAGGCCGGCTGGGAGCTGTTCTTCTTCACACTCGACAGCCCGTTCTACGGCCGCAGCTTCGGCGACCTCGCCGCTCTCGCGGTCTCCGCCGACCCGGTCGTGCCGGGCAAGGCGAACATCGTGGCGATGGCCGAGGATTTCTGGACCAACAAGATGTGGCGGCACGGAGACGTCGCCTGGGCCCTGTTCGAGACCGTGCTGATGGCCTTTCTCGGCACTGTCGGTGCGGGCCTGATCGCCCTGCCGGTCGCCTTCTTCGCCGCCTCCAATTTCACACCGGGCCGCTGGCTCCGCTTCGGCCTCCGGCGTATCTTCGATTTCCTGCGCGGCGTCGACGGCCTGATCTGGACTCTCATCCTGTCGCGCGCCTTCGGGCCCGGACCGATGACCGGGGCGCTGGCCATCCTGCTCACCGACACCGGCAGCTTCGGCAAGATGTTCTCCGAGGCACTGGAGAACGTCGATGACAGGCAGATCGAGGGCGTACGGTCCACCGGCGCCAACGCCCTGCAACGCAGCCGCTACGGCGTGTTGCCGCAGATCACCCCGGTGCTGCTCAGCCAGTTGCTCTACTACTTCGAGTCCAACACGCGTTCGGCCACTGTGATCGGCGCCATCGTCGGCGGCGGCATCGGCCTGCTGCTCACCCAGGCCATCAGCACCCAGAAGGACTGGGAAGAGGTTACCTACTACATCGTGCTCATCGTGCTGATGGTCATGGCAATGGACGCCCTCTCGGGCTGGCTGCGCCGCGTGCTGATCAAGGGTAGTGCCGGCGGCCATTGAGCGACCGCTCAGTCCCGCTTCACCTTGCGAATGGACCCGCGCTGCGGATCATAGCCCCAGGCCGCCGCGAGGAACGCCACCACCGTCACCGCCGCCACGACGCCGAGCGACAGCCAGTCCATCTTGCCATAGGCGGCGAAGCGGATGAGTTCGATGGCATAGGTGAAGGGGTTCGCCTGGCTCAGCCACCAGATGACGTCGGCCCCGGACTCACGCAGCTTCCACAGCGGGTAGAGCGCCGAGGAGATAAAGAACATCGGGAACACCACGAAGTTCATCATGCCGGCGAAGTTCTCGATCTTGGGCGTATAGACCGACACCAGCAGCCCGATCGAGCCGAGCATCAGCCCGGCCAGCACGACGCCGGGCAGGATGTAGAGGAAGCCGAGCCCCGGAAAGCCGAAACCGACGATCCGCGCTACCAAGAGGAACGCATAAACCTGCAGGATGGAGAGTGCCGTCGCCGCCGCGATCTTGGAGAACAGCAGGAAGAGCCTGGGCAGCGGCGTCACCAGCATGGCGCGCATCACCCCCGCCTCGCGGTCGTACACCATCGACAGCGCCGACTGCATGCACTGGAACAGGATCACCACCCCGATAAGGCCGGGCAGCACGTATTCCTGGTAGGGCACGTAGGTCGAATAGGGCGGCACGATCGATACGCCGAGGATGTCGTGCAGCCCCGCCGCGAACACAATCAGCCACAGCGCCGGGCGGACGATGGCCGAAATCAGCCGCTCCGTCTGGCGCATGAACTTGGCGATCTCGCGCCAGGTGATGGCCGAAAAACCGACCCAGTAGGTTACGACGCTTTGCACGGGCTCTCCGGTTCATCGACACCGAGCGTGTCGAGTTCATTGACCTGATGCAGGAATTCCGGGAACGGCGCCGGCTCGATCACCGCGTTTGAGGTGGCGAGCACCATCGGCATCCTGAGCTGCCGGTCCCAGGGCCGGAAGTTCATCCGGTAGCCCTTCGAGCCATCGATGTTGAACCGGCTGCCCTTCATGTAGGCGTCGATCTTCTCGGGGTCGTCCGAGCGCGCCTTGGCGTAGGCGTTGGCGATGGATTTCGCCGCGATCCACGTCGACCAGTCCTGCGGGCTCATGAAGCGCCCGCCCTCGGCCAGCCGCTGGAAGCGCAGCGTCACCTGCGTGGCGCCGTCGCGGTCCCAGGCCCAGTGCCACTCCGACGCGGTGAGGCCCGTCGAGCCGATAACTGGCCGCGGCAGTTGCGTCGAATAGTTGAGGTAGCGGGCATACTCGCCGAGGCTGTCGGCGATGAACACCACGTCGTAGTCGCGCCCGCCGGTGATGAGCATCGTGTTGTTCTGCTCGCGGTTGGCCGGGTCGGTCGAGGTGGTGAACTCCTTGCGATCGACGACCTGGATGCGCAGCCGTTCGGCCGAGGCCTGGAAGGCGTCTGCGATCTCCTTGTCGCGCGGCTCCTTGCCCACCAGCATCAGCACCTTGGTCCAGTTCCGGTGACGCAGGAACTGCGTGTAGGTGTCCGAAATCATCCGGTCCGATGCACCCGAGTGCATCAGGTTGGGCAGGCAGAGGTCGCGCAGCGCGTCCTGCGGCGCCGTGGCGTTGACCAGCGTGACCGGCAGATCCTTGGCCGCCAGCGCCACCTCTCGCACCATGTCTCCCGGCAGGTCGAGGATCACGAAACGCTCGCCCGCCTGCTGCATCGCGGCGACCTTCTGGATCGCCTCGTTCACGTCCGCAGCCTCATAGGCGTCGAGCGTCACCGTGACCTCGGCGGCATCGGTGACGATCTTCATGTCGTTGAAGCCGAGGATCGCGCCCTCGATCGGCTTCAGCGCCGGCGAGATCTCGATGCGCGTATAGGCCACCTCGGGATGGTAGCGCACGTCGTCCTTGAGCCCGACATAGCCGACGAGCACGTCGGCGGCAGAAGCGGGAACGGCGCTGCCG
>JAEYYP010000447.1 GCA_023428425.1 Pseudomonadota bacterium | reverse complement strand
GCCCCGACCTGGGTCCTCCCCTGCGAAGCGGGGGAGGGGGACCAGCGAAGCTGGTGGAGGGGGCGGTCGCCCGCACAACGTCTACCGGATATGCTCTTCCATCCACCGCACGGCGAAATCGACCATCTCTGCCGCCGGCACCAGCATCGAGTCCGCCGCTCCGACGGTCCCCCGCGTCCCCTGCCCGGTCGCGAGAAACGCTTCGACGATCGTCGCGAAATAGTCTTCCGCCATCCCGTCGGGCGGGTCCGAGGTGTCGAACTCCTCGAACCAGCGCCAGGTCGGCACGCCATCGATGAGCAGCGGCGCCTCGTAGCGCTTCACCCGCTTGTTGGGAAAGTTCGCCAGGTGCTCGGCATGGTGCAGCAGCGTCATGTGGTCGAGCGTCGCGCCGAGCATCAGAACCTTGCCCCGCGCCTCTACCAGCTTGCCGAGCGGCGATTGCGGGCCATAGCCGTAGTCGAGCGCATGGTCGGCGACGAACCAGGCCGCCCTGCCGCCGATCGCCGCCATCGAGGCGCCTGGGTTGCCGCTGCGCAGCGCGCCAGGCGTCGTCCGCAGCATCTCGGGCCAGAAGCCGTTATCGCGCGTGGCGCGCGAGCGGCGGGGATCGAAGGCCGGCACCTGATCCCGGAACGCAAGGTAGTCGCGCCCGAAATCCTCGAGCTGCCAGTCGGTATAGCCGAGGATCGTACCGTCCGGTCCGACCACGTCGCGCATAGCATCGAGAATTGTGTCCGGCCCGCCGATGACACGTCCGACCTGGCGCAGCGCGGCATGCACCAGCACGGCGTCGCCCGGTGCGAACCCTATGGCGCGCAGATCAGCCGCGAGGCTGCTCCGCGTTGCCGTCACCTGACGGCGCCAGCATAGCGGCGCTCGGCCGGATGATCGTCGGCCTTGTCGGCGTGGGTCGCGTCATACTCGCGACGGGCGATGCTCACATCGTGCTGATGCTCGCTGGCCCAGTTCCACAGCGCGTCGAGCGGCTCGGTCAGGGTGCGGCCGAGGTCGGTGAGCTGGTACTCCACGCGCGGCGGAATTTCCGGGTACACGGTGCGTGTCACGAGACCGTCGCGCTCGAGGTTGCGTAGGGTGAGAGTCAGCATGCGCTGCGAAATCCCGCCGATGGCGTTGCGCAGCTCGTTGAAGCGCATGGTCTTGCGGGCCAGGTACCCGACGATCATCACGCTCCACTTGTCGCCGATGCGGTTGAGGATGTCCCCCATCGCATTGCAGGTCTCGACCTTTTCCGGAGAACCAAGGGCCATCGGAAATGCCTTTCAGTGAACGTTGTTGGTTCCCAATATAGTCAAGGTTACCGAAAGGTACCAGTGGGCGTCAGGTGAAGCGGACCGCGCCGATATGCGGCAGGTTACGGTTGCGCTGCGCGTAGTCGATGCCGTAGCCGACGACGAAGCGGTCCGGGATCTCGAAGCCGATCCACTTCGCCTTCACATCCACCTCCCGGCGCGACGGCTTGTCGAGCAGCGCGCAGACCTCGATCCGCCGCGGATGCCGCGTGTTGAGGATGTCGAGCACGTGCCTCAGCGTGTAGCCGGTATCGACGATATCCTCGACCACCAGCACGTCGCGGCCTTCGATCTCGCCGCGCAGGTCCTTGAGGATGCGCACTTCCCGGCTCGATTCCGTCGAGTTGCCGTAGGACGAGACCTCGAGGAAATCGACTTCCACCGGCAGGTCGAGCTCGCGCACCAGGTCGGCGATGAAGATGAAGCTGCCGCGCAGCAGCCCCACCACCACCAGCTTGTCGGTATCGGCGTAGTGCTCGGCGATCTCGCGCGCCAGCCCCTCGACCCGTGCCGCGATGGCCTTGGCCGAGATCATTTCGTCGATCATATAGGGCTTGCCGGTCATGCCTTCGCTCCTGCAAACGCGGCCGCCGCCGCCTCCACCGCACCGTTGCCATGCGGGATGCCCAGCGCCGTGAGCCCCGCCTCCATCGTCGCCAGCGTGCCGAGCACCATGTGGGCGTTGACGTGGCCCATATGCGCGACGCGCAGGTAGTCGTCGTAGCCCGGCTCGCCGGGCATCGCCATGCCGAGCCCGATACCCAGCGTCACGCCGGCCTCGGTCTCGAGCCAGCGCCGCAGCGCCCCCGCGCCGCCATTGCCGATCCGCGCCGCGGTGACCGAGCGCCCGCGGTGCCGGGCATCCGCCATGTTGAGGGCAATTGTGTTGCTGCCCGCGCCCCAGGCGTCGAACGCCGCCCAGACCGCCCGCGCCAGCCGGTCATGCCGGGCCCACACCGCCTCTAGCCCCTCCTCCTCCAGCATCATCGTCAGCGTCTCGCTGAGCCCGAAGAGATGCATCGTCGGCGCCGTGCCACCGAAGAACTGGTAATAGTGCTCGCCCAGCCCGCGCAGCTGCCAATCCCAGTACGGCGTCCTGAGATCGGAGTTCCGCCCCGCCTCCAGCGCCTTGTCCGAGAACCAGACGAAGGCGAGGCCGGGCGGGAGCATCAGCCCTTTCTGGCTCGCCCCCACCAGCACGTCGATGCCCCAGTCATCCATGCGCAGCGCGTCGCAGCCGACCGAGGCGATGGCGTCGACGGCGAGCAGTGCCGGGTGTCCCGCAGCGTCGATCGCCGCCCGCACCGCCGCGATATCGCTCAGCGCCGACGATGCGGTGTCGACCTGCGTCATCAGCACGGCCTTGATCGCCTGCGCCTTGTCGGCCGCCAGCGCCTCGGCGATCCGCTGCGGATCGACCGGCGACGACTTGCCGAAGTCCATCACCTCGACATCGACACCCAGGCGACGCGCCATCTCGGCCCAGCCGAGGCCGAACACACCTGTCGCCGCCACCAGCGCCCTGTCGCCGCGCGAAAACATGTTGGTGAAGGCCGCTTCCCAGGCCCCGTGCCCGTTAGCGATGTAGATGGCGACGTGGTGCTTCGTCATCGCCACCCGCTTGAGGTCGGCGACGATGCCGTAGGTCGCCTCGACGATCTCGCCCTCGTAGATGTTGGGCGAAGCCCGGTGCATGGCGTTGAGCACCCGGTCGGGCACCACCGAGGGCCCCGGGATCGCGAGGTAGGTACGGCCGGACATATGGGCCATCTCAGTTCCCCCAGTAGTCGGGGTCGAGCAGCCGCTCGTTGGCCCAGGCCTCGATCAGCGCCCCGGCGATCGCCCCCGGCCGCGGCTTGTTGATCGACGGGTGTGTGCCCGCGAGGATGAGCTTAACCTCGTCGCGGCTGACCCAGCGCGCATCCTCGAGTTCCACCGGATCGATGGTGATGGCGTCGCTCGTCGCCTCGCCGTAGCAGCCGAACATCAGCGACATCGGGAACGGCCAGGGCTGTGCCGATACGTACCGCACCGGCCCGACCTTGATCGCGCTCTCCTCGAACACCTCGCGCCGTACCGCCGCCTCGATCGATTCGCCCGGCTCGACGAAGCCGGCCAGCAGCGAATACATCCGCTCCGGCCAGGCCGGGTTGCGCCCCAGCAGCAGCCGGTCGCCATGCACGATCACCATGATGACGACGGGGTCCGTGCGCGGAAAATGCTGCGTGCCGCATTGCGGACACTTCCGCACCCAGCCGCTGCTTTCCACCGCGCTCGGCGCGCCGCAATTGGCGCAGAACCGGTGCGCCGAATGCCACTGCAGCAGCGCCTTGCCCGTGGCGACGATCTCGCCGTCGAGCCGCGACAGCGACGGCATCAATCCGCGGATTTCGGCGAACTTCGCCCCGGGCAGGCCCGGGTGCACCTGCTGTGACTGGTCGACGAACTGACCGATGGTCGTCGCGTCCTCGATCGGCGTCCACAGCGCGATATCGGCGGCAAAAATCGGCCCGTCCGGCGTCAGCCCGACGAAAATCGGCGGCTCGCGGCTGTCCGATAGCGCCGGATGATCGAGCCCTACCGCATGCGGCCTGCCCTCGGCATTGGCCAGCAGCTTGCCCTTCCAGAACACCAGCGTCCGTGCCCGCGCATCGGTCTTCGCCGCATCGCCGGCACGCAACGGAGCGGCCCGGTCGAGTTCGCCGGGATGAAAAGCATAAGCATAGTCCAAGGCAGCACCTGCGGAATCTGATGCAACCGGTTTAGGAGCAAGCCGCCGAACCGGCAAGCGGTCGCTTCGTCTACGCCCAGCCCGTCTCCCCCTTGTAGCGATGGGACGCGATCCAGTCCTCGTCGAGGTCGACGCCCAGCCCCGGCGCGGTCGAGACCTGCATCTTGCCCTCACGCACCACCAGCGGGTTGGGCGATGCCCATTGGAGCCCGTCGGCCCGGCGCGTGCATTCGATGCGCGGGCAGTTGAATATCGACGCGGCCAGTTGCTGGCTCGCCGCATTCATCAGCAGCCCGCTGACATTGTGCAGCGTGATCGGCGTTCGGTAGAGCGCCGCGAGGTCGGCGATCTTCTTCGTGCCGGTGATACCGCCCGAGTTGATGATGTCGGGCTGCAGGCAATCCACCGCCTGGTGCTGCAGGAACGGCAGCGCGCCCTCGGGCAGTTCGATGTTCTCACCCGTCATGATCGGGATGTTGGTAGACTTGCGCAGCGCCAGCCAGTTTTCAGAGAAGCCCGGCTGCAGCGGGTCCTCGTAGTAGATCGGCTTGATCGCCTCCACCGCTTCGGCCACGGCGATGGCGCTCGGCGTATCGAGTTCGTTGTGGCAGTGCACGATGATGTCGATCTCGTCGCCCAGGTGCTCGCGCGCCAGCTCGTAGGAGCGGCGGATCTTGCGGATGTCGCCTGGTGACAGGCTCGGAACGTATTCCTGCATCTCGACACCGATGGCGTCATGAATATCGACCTTGAACGTGCGGAACCCATGTGGGTCCGCCTTGAGGTCGGCGGCGGCGTCAGCCCAGGCCCCGGCATCGGTCAAATCGAAGTGAGGACAGTGCGAATAGAGCTCGAGCTCCGTCCGCATCGCGCCGCCGAGCAGCTTGGCGACCGGCTGGCCCAGCAGCTTGCCCGCCAGGTCCCACAGCGCCATGTCGAGCCCCGAGCACACCATCATGTGCGCCGGCCGCTGCCGGTAGGCATAGAACATGTTGTGGTGATACACCCCGATATCGAGCGGGTCCTTGCCCACCAGTTGCAGGTGCGGCAGCCGCGCCCCGCCCTTGGCGTGCGTGAGGATGGATGCGCGCACCAGGTCGCCGTCGAGGTCGCCGCACTCGCCAAAGCCGGATATGCCCGCATCGGTGTCGATGCGCACGAGGCAGAAGCCACTGTCGAGGCGCAGCGCCTTGATGTCTGTAATTGTCGCCTGTCCGCGATCGGCGGCAGACAGATGGCCAGTGGTCGGCATGATGTTCCCCTTGTTGGAGGGGACTCTATAGCCGGGCTGACGCGAGGCCGAAACGGGGTTCCGTCGCGCAGGCCGAAGCGGCGTCGGCACCCGGTGCGAGCGGACCACACTGCCTTATACCGCATTCGTTAAGTTTCAGTATCCACCAAAGCAAATAAGCCTGTAGTGCACAATTTTACACTCTGACACCCTTGGCGGCAGAGGACGAAAAGTGAGCATTCACAAGCAAAAGCCAGGCGGTGGCGCAGGTCTCGATGACCGCACGCGCATCGGCGCGAGATCGTAGAGTTGATAGCTGCTTATGACACAGCATAAGTTGATTCAGCTTGCGATCGTCGTTTCAACGGTGGCCATTGCCGTCGGCGACTTTACTTTGTCGTCAGAGCTTATCGTTGCGCGGTTGTTCACCCTCCCACTAGCGCTTTGTGTCTTTCAGACTTCCATCCGACTGCTGGTCGCCACCACGGTGGTATCCATCCTCTCCACCACCATTGATGGCCTGGTGTTCATGAGCCGACCGGGCGGCGGCAACTGGTCCGACATCGCCAATCGGAGCCTGCTTGTCGCCAGCCTGCTCGTCTTCGCCGTGTTCATCTACGTCGTGATGCGCAGCCTGAAGCAGCGCGCGGAGGATGCCGTCCGCATCAAGGCAATGAGCGACGATCTGGCGCTGCGGAACCAGGACCTCACGCACAAGGTCGCCCAGGCCGAGACCGAGGCCACCGAACGCGAGGCCGTGGCGACGCAGGTCGCCCGGTCCGAACGTCAGTACCGCAGCCTGCTGGAGGCCGCGCCCGACGCCATGATCGTCTCGGACCGCTATGGCGACATCCTGCTCGTCAACGCCGAGGCCGAGCGGATGTTCGGCTATGCGCGCGGCGAGATGCTTGGCCAGCCTGTCGACATGCTGGTCCCCGAGCGCTTTCGTGGCCACCATGCCGGTCATCGCACCGGCTATGCGGCGCAGCCCCGGACCCGCGCCATGGGCGAGGGACGCAAGCTGTCAGGTCTGCGCAAGGACGGCAGCGAGTTCCCCGTCGAGATCAGTCTCAGCCCCATCGAGATGCCCGAAGGCACGCTCATCACCACCGCCATTCGCGATATCTCGGCCCGCCTCGCCGCCGAGGCCGCGAGCCGCCTGACCGAGGAGCGCCATCGCATGGCCGTCGAGGTGGCCGAGATGGGTACCTGGACGCTGGATCTGTCGACCCGTGAGCTTGACTGGTCCGACGAGTTCGCCCGTCTCTTCGGCTTTGCCGCGGACGAAGCGCCGTCTCGCGAGGCGGTCGTCTCCCGCATCCATCCCGAAGACGTGGAGTCGCTGGGCTCGGCGATCGAGACGGCTGTGAAGGGCGGCGGCACCTACACCGCCGAATACCGCGTCATCTGGCCGGATGGGTCCATCCGGTGGCTGTCCTCCCTCGGCCGGTTGCAGCGGAACGCCGACGGCGTCCCGCTCGGCATCCAGGGCGTCATCATGGACGTGACCGAACGCCGGCAGGTGGAGGAGCTGAAGCTGGCCCAGGAGGTGGAGCGCCAGCGCACCGCCGAACTGCTGCGCTCCAACCAGGAACTGCAGCAGTTCGCCTACATCGCCGCGCATGACCTGCAGGAGCCGCTGCGCATGGTGGCGAGCTACACCCAGCTGATCGCCCAGCGCTACAAGGGTCGCCTCGATGCCGACGCCGACGACTTCATCGCCTTCGCCGTCGATGGCGCACGCCGCATGCAGATGCTGATCTCCGACCTGCTCGCCTATTGCCGCGTCGAGACGGCCGGCAAGGCGCCTGCCGAGGTCGCGAGCCGCGAGGCCTTCGACGAGGCCATCCGCAACCTCGAGGGCGCCATCGCCGACAGCGGCGCCGAGATCACCTGCGATCCGCTGCCGATGGTGATGGCCGACCGCGTCCAGTTGGTCCAGCTGTTCCAGAACCTCGTTGGCAATGCCATCAAGTACCGCACGGCCGAGCGGCCCGAGATTCACGTCTCGGCCCGTCGCGGACGCCCGAACGAGTGGATCTTCTCGATCCGCGACAACGGCATCGGCATCGACCCGAAATACTCCGAACGCATATTCCTGATGTTTCAGCGGCTGCATAGCCGCGACGAGTTTTCCGGCACCGGCATAGGTCTGACGCTCTGCAAGAAGATAGCGGAGCGTCATGGCGGTCGCATCTGGGTGGAACCCAATCCGGGGCCCGGATCGACCTTCCACGTGTCCCTCCCAGAAAGGGTAGTTCAGTGATTCCCAATCAGTTCGAGGCGCCTACCCCCATCGAGATCCTGCTCGTCGAGGACAGTCCCGGCGATGTCCGGCTGACGCGCGAGGCGCTGCGCGACGCCAAGGTCCAGAACCACCTCCACGTCGCCCTCGACGGCATCGAGGCGATGAAGTTCCTCGGCCGCGACGGCGTCCACGAGAATGCGCCTCGCCCCGACCTCATCCTGCTCGATCTGAACCTGCCCCGTATGAGCGGTCGTGAAGTCCTCGAGCAGATCAAGCAGGACGTCGAGCTCAAGTCGATTCCCGTGGTCATCCTCACCACCTCGGCAGCCGAGGAGGATATCGTCCGCTCCTACCAGCTGCACGCCAACTGCTACATCACCAAGCCAGTCGATCTCGACCAGTTCATCAAGGTCGTGAAGTCCATCGACAATTTCTGGCTGGCGATCGTGAAGCTGCCGAGGGCGTCATGACCGAGGCGAGCACCACCGTCCTCCTCGTCGAGGACAACCCGGGCGACGCGCGGCTGCTGCGCGAGATGCTGCGCGACCCCGGCTACGACGTCCGGGCCGTGCAGAGCTGCCGGGCGGCGGAAGATTTCCTCGGCGAGAATACTGCCGACATCGTGCTGCTCGATCTCGGCCTTCCCGATGCCGATGGCATCGAGTCCCTGCAGGCCGTGCGCGGCACGGCGTCGCGCGTCCCGATCGTCGTGCTCACCGGCCGCGATGACGAAGCGCTGGCGGTGCAGGCGCTGAACGAGGGCGCCCAGGACTATCTCGTCAAGGGCCAGATCGACACTCGCGGCCTCCGCCGCGCCCTGCGCTACGCCATGGAGCGGCAGGGCATGGAGGAAGCGCTCTACATGGAAAAGGAGCGCGCCGAGGTCACCCTCAACTCGATCGGCGACGGCGTGGTGCGCTGCGACCGCAACGGCAAGGTCACCTTTATCAATTCCGCCGCGCAGGTGATGACCGAATGGTCGTCGGCCGAGGCCGTCGGCCGGCATGTCCGCGAGGTGATCCGGCTCGGTGGCGACGTCGGCGAAGCCGCGCCCGAACGGCCCGCCACCGGCCGCAAGGGCCACCGCGTCACCCAGCTCGATGCCGATTGCGTGCTCATCCGCCGCAGTGGCGTCGAGGTGCCGATTGCCGGCTCGATCGCCCCGATCCGCGATCGCGCCGGTCGCGCCAGCGGCGAGGTCATGGTGTTCCGCGACGTCAGCGCCGCCCGCGCTCAGGCCGAGCAGATGAGCCACTCGGCTCGCCACGACTTCCTCACCGGCTTGCCCAACCGCATGTTCTTCGAGGACCGGCTGGCCAATGCCATCGCCATCGCGCCACGCCACCGCAAGAAGGTCGCGGTGCTGTTCATCGACCTCGACGGCTTCAAGCATGTCAACGACTCCCTCGGCCACTTCATGGGCGACAAGCTGCTGCAGTCGGTCGCCTCGCGTCTCCTCGAATGCGTGCGCGGCTCCGATACCGTGAGCAGGCAGGGCGGCGACGAGTTCACTGTCCTGCTGTCGGAGATCGAGCTGCCGCAGGATGCCGCCATCAGCGCCCGCCGCATGCTGGCCGCCATTGCCGAGCCGCATGTCATCGCCGAACACGAACTGTCGGTCACCGGCAGCGTCGGCATCTCCATCTATCCCGATGACGGCGAGGATGGACGCACCCTGATCCAGAATGCCGACACCGCCATGTACCGCTCCAAGGAGAGCGGCCGGCACACCTACCAGTTCTTCCGGCCGGCCATGAATCTCCGTGCCCAGGAGCGCCAGACCATCGAGGACAGCCTGCGCAGCGCCCTCGCCCGGCGCGAACTGGCGGTTCAGTACCAGCCCAAGATCAACCTCAAGACCGGCGACATCACCGGGGCCGAGGCGCTGCTGCGCTGGACCCACCCGGTGCTCGGCCAGGTCGAGCCGTCGCGCTTCATTCCCACCGCCGAGGATAGCGGGCTGATGCTGCCGATCGGCTCATGGGTGCTGCGCATGGCCTGTGCGCAGGCGCGCGAGTGGGCCGCGTCGCGGCAGTCCGGCTTCACCATGGCGGTCAATGTCTCGGCGGCGCAGTTCCGCCACGAGACCTTCCTCCGCACCGTCGTCGACGCATTGGCCGAGACCGGCCTCGACCCCACCGCGCTCGAGCTCGAAGTGCCCGAGACCGTGCTGATCAAGCACGGCACCAGCACGGCCGCGACGCTGAAGGCGTTGCGCAGCCGGGGCATCCGGGTGGCCGTCGACGATTTCGGCACCGGCGTCTCGAGCCTCGGCCACCTCCACCGCTTCCCCGTCGATACGCTCAAGATCGACAAGTCCTTCGTCCACGAGATCGGCAAGCCGGGCGACCGTGCGCGCGTCGCCAGCGCCGTCATCGCCTTGGCGCGCAGCCTCAACATGCGCGTCGTCGCCGAGGGCGTCGAGACCTTCGAGGAGCACGACTTCCTGCGCGCCCATGAATGCGACGACGCGCAGGGCTACTATTTCGGGCGACCGGTGTCGCCCGACGAATTCGGAGAACTTCTGAAGACCGGCCGGCAAATGGTGGTGATGATATGAGCGACACGTACGAAGCCAGACGCAACGCCTTGCAGCAGCAGTTCCGCACCAGGACGGCGCATCAGTCATCGGTGCTCAACGACCTGTCGATCCGCTTCCAGAACGGCATGGGCGCCGGGGGCCGCGAGCAGATCCGATGGATCGCCCACAGCCTCGCCAGTGCCGCCGGGACCTTCGGCTTCGACAAGGTGAGCGCCACTGCCGCCGAACTCGAGCGCAACCTCGGGACCTCTGGCCAGTTCGACCTCGCTCGCTCCTGCCAGGCCGTGGTGGCGCAGATCCGCGAAGCGACCGCGCGGCAGCCGGCCCCGACACTGCGCCGCCACACCGATTTTCCGCCGGTCGACGATGGCGGACCGGACCTGTTCCCCACTGTCGATCCTGCGGCGGAGCGCGCCCATGACGGCATCCTCGTCGTCGCGGCACCGGAGCGCTATCCGGCGCTGGCGTCCATCGTCACCAGCCTGGGCTACACACCGTTCGATGCGACGGCCAAGGCCAATGCCGGGCTGTTCAAGGACCCGAAGATCGCCGCCGCGCTCATCTGCGACGATGTCGAGGGCTCCCTCCAGACGGCGCGAGACTACTCGCTGCACATCCCTGTGCTGCTCGTTTCGGCCAATGCGACGTTCCATCGCCAGCTGGCAGCGACCAGGGCCGGCGTCAGCGGCATCCTGACCGAGCCGCTCGATTCGGTCGAACTGGCCGACTGGCTCGGCGATGTCGCGCCACGGCACGAGGATCGCCCGTTCGTCATCCTGATCATCGACGGTGACCGACTGCTCGGCGAGGCCTATGCGCTCGAACTGCAGGCTGCCGGCATGCAGACCGAGGTGCTCACTGACGCCAGCCTGGCGCTCGAACGGATCGACGCCATCTCGCCCGACCTGGTGCTGCTCGACATCCACCTGCCCGAGATCAACGGCATCGACCTCGCCAAGGTCATTCGCCAGTCCCGCCGAGAACTCTCGCTGCCGATCGTCTTCGTTTCCACCGAGACCGATCCGCACCTCCAGCTCGAGGCCCGCATCCAGGGTGGCGACGATTTCATCCGCAAGCCCATCGACAGCCGCACGCTGGTCTCGATGGTGACCTTGCGGGCGCGCCGCGCCATGGCCCTGCGTTCGCTGCTCGAACGCGACGGCCTGACCGGGCTGCTCAACTACTCCAAGTTCATGGTGCGCCTGTCGCACGAGATGGAGCGATGCCGCCGCACCGGCGGCGAGATCACGCTGGCGCTGGTCGATCTCGACAACCTGCGCCGGGCCAACGAGCAGCTCGGCCACGTCAGGGCCGACCGCATCATCCGCAGCCTCGCGCAGGCACTGGTCGGGCGGCTGCGCCGCATCGACGTGGTGGCGCGCTACACCGGCGACCAGTTCTCGGTGATCCTGCTCGACACATCGCCCGAACTGATCACCACGGTGTTCGAACAGATCCGCGAGGGTTTCGCGGCGCTGGAGTTCGGCACGAGCGAGCAGTCGCTTCGCCTGTCCATCAGTGTCGGCCTCGCCGGCAGCCGAACCTTCACCACGCTGGAGGCTCTCGTGGCAGCAGCCGGCAATGCGCTGAAGGTGGCGAAGGCCGCCGGCGGCAACCGCATCGAACGCTCGCTCGGCTGAGATCAGGTCGGATGGGCCGCCGTCGCCACCGGCCTCAGCCGCGTTGGCGCCTCGAGCCGGCGCGCCAGCCTCACGGTGGTGCCGGCATTGCCACTCACCGAGACCTCGTCGGCCCCGAGCTGCCGGGCCAGCGCCTCGATCACGCTCGTGCCGAGTCCCGGCCGAGGCGGCGACTGGCGAAGGCCAACCCCGTCATCGCTCACCGTCAGCGCCCATCCCGCGGCGTCGTCCTGGTAACTGACGCGGATCGTCCCCTTCCTGTGCTCGGGAAAGGCGTGGCGCAGTGCGTTGATCACCAGCTCGGTGACGATCAGCCCGAGCGCCGTGGCGTCACCCGCGGAACGCATGCAATAGTCGGCCTCGACCAACAGCGCCACCTGGCCGGCATCCTCGATCAGCGCTGCCTCGAGGCTTTCGCACAGTTGTCGCAGATAGGCGGCGATCTCGACCTGTCCCTCGCCCGGCCCGCCCAGGCGCTTTTCCACCGTGGCCATGGCCAGCGCCGGATAAGCGCCGCCCGGCTGGTTGTGCCACCTCAAGTCGCGTCCGGCCTGCAGGATGACGCTGGCGACGATCTGCAGGCTGTTGGCAATGCGGTGCTGCATGTCCTGCTGCAGCGTCGCCTTCTCGAGTGCCAGCTTCTCGCGCAGCGCCTCGGCCGCCAGCTCGCTGGTGATGTCGGTGACGCTGAACAGGATGCGGACGACGTCCGGGTCTCCCGTGTCGAGCTTGATGGCGTTGAGCACCAGCCGCCGCGGTTCGCGATCGCGACGCTTGATCTCCATCTCGTAGGCGCCGACCCGGGCATAGCCGAGCATGGTCGCCCGCAACAGCGCGCGCACCTGCGGATTGTCCCATTCGCCGCGTCCCAGCTCGGAGAGCTGGCGTTCGGGCACGAGGTCGCGCGGGATGTGGAAGGTCGAACAGAACGAATCGCTGGCGGCGATCACGGTGAGGTTGCCGTCGAGCAGCAGGACGGGGACGCTGGATGCGGTGACGAGCGCCAGCGCCAGCCCGTCGACGCTGGCGGGGGTGTCGTTGCTGTTCTCGCTCATCGTCACTCCTTCTGGATGCAACAAACGAAGCTGCCGCCGGCGTGGCCGGCTCCTGCCGTCCCCGATGGCTCACAATACCCCTTGCCTGGCCGGACCCAGGGACGCTTCGGTCGACGGCGCATTCACCGATGATGCCGACAACGGCACGAGCCTAGGCTAGCGTCTGTAACCTGAACATATTCTAAGTCCTTACAGACAAATGCTTAGCACCCGCCGTAGTAAGCGCTTTCGTCCGATACCGATGAGGGAAAGTCCGCATGGGCGGTGGCGCGTTGCCGCGGCAAGGCTGGTGCGGGCGGTCGGACTCGAACCGACATATCCTTCCGGACGGCGGATTTTGAGTCCGCTGCGTCTACCAATTCCGCCACGCCCGCGGCGCGGCGCCTTTATAGCCGCCCGCGCGCCGGCTGCAACAGTGGAAACGCAGGCGCTTGCTCCGCCGCCCCGCGCGGGCCAGATTGCCGCCGACTCTAGGAGGACGCGATGGCGGGGATTGTACGGCTCGGAACCGCGGGATGGGTGTATGAGCCCTGGCGCGACAACTTCTACCCCAAGGGTCTGAAGCAGAAGGACGAGCTGGCCTACGCCTCGGCCCGGCTCGGCAACATCGAGATCAACGCCACCTTCTACTCGCACCAGAAAGCGGCGAGCTTCCAGAACTGGGCCGCCGCGACGCCGGACGGCTTCGTCTTCTCGGTGAAGGGCCACCAGCTCATCACCCACATCAAGCGACTGAAGGATGTCGAGATTCCCCTCGCCAACTTCTTCGCTTCGGGCGTGCTGGCGCTGGGCTCGAAGCTCGGACCCTTCTGCTGGCAGCTGCCGGGCAACGTGAAGTACGATGCCGACCGCATGGAATCCTTCCTCGCCCTCCTCCCCCACACGCCCGAGGATCTGCTGGCGCTGGCCGGCCGCAACGACGGCCTGAAGACCGACCCCTGGCTCGATGCGACGGGCGTGACTCGTATCCGCCACGCCGTCGAGGTCCGGCACGAGAGCTTCGCCAACCCGCAGTTCGTCGCGCAGCTGCGCGCCCACAATGTCGCGCTCGTGCTCGCCGACACCGCCGAGTGGCCCTACCTCGACCAGACCGCCGACTTCGCCTACGCCCGCCTGCAGGGCGCTCCGGGCGCCGAGTCCTACACCGAGGAGCAGCGTGCCATCCTCGGCGAGTGGCTCGACGCCCTCGCAGAGGGGGCACCGATCGCCGACGGCCGCTACCTCACTGCGCCGGAAGCAGCCCCGCCCCCGCGCGACGTGCACGCCTTCTTCGTTTCCACCGACAAGGACAACGCCCCGCACAACGCCCGTGCCATCATGGCGCAGCTCGGAATCGTCGGTCCGGGCGAATGAGCACGCGGTCGTGAGCAAGCCGCCGTTGACTTGCCACGACTGCCCGAGAATATGGCGCCCGCAACGACCCGGAGAGACCCGTGACCAGCGCCACCCATGATGCCAACCTGACCCGCGGCGGCCTGCTCACCGATCGCGGCCGTCTCCTCGCTGGCATCGCCTTCGTCCTCGGCCTCGCCACCATCCTCGGCGCCTGGGGCTCGCAGCTGATCGGCGGTCTCGTCCCCTGCGAACTCTGCCTCGAGCAGCGCCTCGCCTACTACTGGGGCCTGCCGGTGCTGGCGCTGGTGCTGATCCTGTGGAACCGCCTGCCCCACCCCGCCCGGCTCGTCGGCCTGCTGCTCGGTGCCGGTATCTTCGTGTGGAGCACCTGGATGGCGACCTATCACGCCGGGGTGGAAATGAAGCTCTGGGCCGGCCCCACCGCCTGCACCGGCGTGGGCGGCGAGATCAGCTTCTCCGACCTCTCCAACATCAACGCCACCCGCGTCGTCCCCTGCGATGCCATCCAGTTCGAGCTCTTCGGCATCACGCTGGCCGGGTACAACGCGCTGATCTCGGCCGCCATCGTGCTGATGCTGCTTGCCGCCGCGGCCATGACCTGGAGCGGACGCGCGTCTTCCCGTTGATCGCCCACCGCGCCCACTAGCGGCGCGACGACGGCTTTGGCATTGTCCGCCCATTCAACGAGGAGCCGACCGATGTCCGAAAGCACCGTGTTCATACCGCCTGAGCGCCGGCCGTCGCGCGGCGTCTTCATTCCGCCGCTGCTGCTGATCCCGCTGATCGCCTACAACTTCTTCGGTTTCCTGTTCATGGGCGGCAGCCCGGCCGGCTGGTCGAACGAACTGCTGACCATCCCCATGGTTTCGGGACAGGTGTGGTCGCTCACCGCCGGTGACCTGATGCTGGTGGTCGGGCTGGTCTGCCTGTTCTTCGAGGTGCTGAAGTCCACCAATACCGGCCGCTCCTCGGTGGTCGAGCACATGCTCTCCACCGTGGTGTTCATCATCTTCCTGATCGAGTTCCTGCTCGTCGGCGCGGCCGCGAGTTCGGTGTTCTTCATTCTGATGATGATGGCGATCGTCGACGTCGTCGCCGGCTTCACCGTGTCGATCACCGGCGCCGGTCGCGACGTCTCGATGACCTGAGGCGCCTAGCGCCTCAGACGATCATCGTCTTGCGATAGCCGGCCGGCATCCGCCGTACGGCCATGCGGCCACCTTCGGCATAGGCGCCCACTGCGGCGCCTACTGCCTGTGATTTCGCCGGCAGCTGGTCGCGCTCGGCGATCAACTGGCTGACGAAATTGGCTTTCGGCGCGCCGCGCATCAGCTTGATACGTTCCTGCTTCCGCCGTTCCAGCCGGACCGGCCATCCCGTCCCATTATCGACCATCTGCGCGTCTTCCCTGTTCGGAAGCGGGACGCCTGTTTCATTTTGGGACAGGCTTTCCCGTATCTGAGGGTCAACGTTGCAATGGCCGTGCCGGGTTGCAACCTTTCGTTAACCAATCCCCTGCCGATTGCGAACAAGGTTAACGGACGCCGGGCCGCTCATCCCTTGAACTCATCCTTGGCCTTGCGCAGCTTGGCGAACACATCGACCGGGTCGGCCCCGGGCGGCAGCCCCACCGCCTTGGCGAGAGCCGGCAGGTCGGACCGCAGGAAAGGGTTGGTGGCCTTCTCCATCCCGAGGCTGACCGGGATGGTGTAACGCCCTTCCGCCCGCATTCTTTTCACCTCCGCCGCCCGGATCTTCAGCGCCGCGTTGCCGGGGTCCATCGTCAGCGCGAAGGCGGCGTTTGCCTCCGTGTACTCGTGCCCGCAATAGATCAGCGTATCGTCGGGCAGCGCCTTGAGCTGCTCGAGCCCGGCCCACATCGGCCCCGGCTGGCCCTCGAACATCCGCCCGACCCCGAGCGAGAACAGCGCATCCGCCGAGAACAGATGCCGCCCCGCCGTCTCGAAATAGACGATGTGGCCAAGCGTATGGCCCGGCGTTTCCAGCACCTGGAATTCGCTCTCGCCCAGCTTCACCGTGTCGCCGCCCTTCACCAGCACGTCGAGCCCAAGGATTTTGCTTTGCTCGGCTTCCGGCCCCGTCACCGTCACGCCGAGGTCGCGCTTCAGCACCGGGATGCCTTCGACATGATCGGTATGGTGGTGGGTGATGAACACCTCGGTGAGCGTCCAGCCGCGGCGGGCCACCGCCT
>JAEYYP010000443.1 GCA_023428425.1 Pseudomonadota bacterium | reverse complement strand
TCCCAGGCGGCCCTCGCGATGTCGCGCAGCATCAGCGATTCCGCCCATCGGTCGGTGAGGTCCGCTCCATCCGGCCCCGAGATGGCGTAGGGCTGCGGCCCCAGTTCACAGAGGAAGCTGAGCGCCTCATCCGGCCCGGCCCGCCGCTTCCAGTCGGCAAAGCCCGCCGTCCACCACTGCGAGAATTGCGCGATCCATGGCGCGTGCTGCGCGAAACCCAGCGGCACCTGCACCTGCTCGCTCGACGCGACGCGGCCGTGGAACGCCCAGCAGCGGGAGAGGATGGTGGCGATCTGCGCCTCGGTCTCGGCGCTTACCGGCAGCGTAATCTCGCGCCCAACCACGTAGTGGGAGAGGTCGCCGAGCAGCTTGAGCTCCGGCACCGCCTCCACCAAGTCGAGTGTGAACAGCAGGTCGTTCGTCATTCGGTCGCGGTGCGTCTCGACCAGCACGGGGAAGTCCACCTCTTCGGCGAGCCGCAGCCACCCTTCGGCCACCCGTACCGCATCGGCGAGCCGGCGCGGCCGCAGTTGCGGCTGGATGTTGATTTGGTGCACGCCGAATTCCGTCCCCCAGTCGAGCGCCGCCTTCAGGCTGTCGATGTCCGTTGGGAAGCAAAGGCCTTCGACGACCAGCCCGCTGGCCCGGGCGAGCCCCGCGACACGGCCTGCGCCCTCCCGGTCCAGCCACAGCGACCCCAGGCCGTCGAAGCCGGCCTCGGCAATCATCGCCACGTTCGCTTCGAGTGACTGTTGCGCCGGCCGGTCCTTCAGGCCCTCCATCGCCCACAGCGATTGCAGCACCAGCAGCTTCTGCACCGGCCTCTCCCCTGTTCGTTCGGCTGCGGACGCTATCGGCCGTCCGCGATGCCCGCAAGCTGCTCACCATGATGCACAATTGCAGTTGTGGGGCTTCCTTGTTGTCGCCACGATCACCACATGGGATTCCTTGAACGGGAATAGCCTGGGGAGTGTTACGTGGTCGCGATGCCTTGGAACTCGACGCCGCCGACGGCGAACTCCACCCGGATCGACCCGGCACATGCCGCGTTCGGCCGGGTGCAATATGGTATCGGCTTCGACATCACCGACGTGGCGCTCGAACAGGTGCTGCGTAGCGGCGTGCTTTGCCGCCCCGATTTGGTCGAGGCGCCGGTCGACGACGCTACAGTCGTGATTTCCGATCGGCCCGCCGGAGAGGCAGATTTCGCTCCGAACATTCGCGTCTTGCGCGTCGGCGCTGAGCAGCCGGGTCGCAACGTGCTCGATACGCTCGACCCCGGCCTCATCCTCGCTGCCGCCACCTTGCTCGCGGCCGGCTACGCCCTCGACCGCGATCGCACCATGCGCGATCCCGCCGTGGCGCTGCCCAGCCTCAGTGCCCGCGAGCGTCAGGTCGCCGAACTGCTGGTCGATGGGGCGTCCAACAAGGTCGTGGCGCGCGCGCTCGACATCTCGGTGCACACCGCGAAGTTCCACGTCACCGCCATCCTCGAAAAACTCGGGGCCCGCAACCGCGCCGACGCCGTCGCCATCATCCTCCGCGAAGGCCTGGTGGCGATCTGAGGGGTGTGCCGGCTGACCCACCCGATAGTCAGCGTGGACGCCCCAACCGCCCCACACCAAAACAAGACCGGCAGGATCATCTCCCGCCGGTCGTGTCTCAGCCAACCCTGGCTTTCACCCCTTGATGCCCGCCGACAGCGTGATCGCCTGCGTCACCTTGCGCTGGAAGATCAGGTAGGCCAGCGCCACCGGCAGGCTCGCCAGCACGGCGCCCGACAGCACCCGGGCATAGGCAACGCCGAACGTGTCCTGCACCGCCGTGATGCCTACCGTCACCGTCATCATCCGCTCGTTCTGCGCCACGAGGAACGGCCACAGGAACGAGTTCCACGCCCCGATAAAGGTGATGATGGCAAGCGCCGTGGTCACGCCCCAGTTCATCGGAATGAACATCCGGAACAGCAACTGGAACTCGTTGGCCCCGTCGATCAGCGCTGCCTCGCGATACTCCCTTGGCATGGTGTCGAAGAAGTTCTTGTAGACGATCACTGTCACCGGGCTGATCAGCATGGGTAGCACCATGCCGGCATGCGTGTTCAGCAGTTTCACGTCGGCGATGATGATGAAGTGGTTCACGATCAGCGCCGACACCGGAACCATGAAGCTGCCCAGGATCAGATACCAAAGCAGCTGCCGGCCAGGGAACCGCAGCTGCGAGATCGCATAGCCGGCACAGGCCGCCATCGCCACAGCCAGTACCGTGACTGCTACAGAGGTAATGATCGAGTTCACGTACCAGATCGGCAGGTTCGAGTTCTGGATCACGAAGGCGTAGCCTTCCAGGTGAATCGACTCGGGCAGTAGGTTGACGCCGGGCCGCACGGCCTCATCGTCAGTCTTGAAGCTGGTGGCGAGGGCCCAGTAGACGGGAAAGAACCAGATGGCGGCAAACGCCACTGTCAACAGGTTCAGGATCCAGTAGCCGGGGTCGAAGTATCGGCGCCGGCTACCGGCGATTTGGATCGGAGCGGTGGAAACGATGTCGGTCATTTGCCGCCTCCGCGGGCACGCAGCAACTGAAACTGCAGGAGCGAGAATCCCACCACGATCACGAACAGGGCCACCGCGACGGTGGCGGCATAGCCGCCGGCGTTCTTCTGGAACGCCTGCTCGTAGATGAGCTGAACCAGCACCATGGTGGCCTGCGTGCGACCGCCCTGAGCGAACAGGTAGACCTGGTCGAAGATCTTCAGCTGCAGGATGAGCTGGATGGTCAAGCAGAGCACCGTCACCGGCCAGATAAGCGGCCAGGTGATCGAGCGGAACACCTGCCAGCGGGTAGCACCGTCGAGTGCTGCCGCCTCATACAGCTCCTTCGGAATGTTCCTGAGACCGGCGAGAAATAGCAGGATCGAGAAGCCGTTCGTCCACCAGATGGTGAGCAGCGCGGCCATGGGCATGAACCAGGGCACCGTGCGCCAGACGTTCACGCGCTTGCCGGCGAAGGGCTCGATGATGAATTGAGCGATACCGAACTGCAGGTTCAGCATCCAGTCCCAGATCAGGTAGACCACCGTCACCGGAAGGATGTAGGGCAGAAAGAACGCCGCGAGGATGATGCTCTGGACCCAGCCGTTGAGCCGGCTGACCATTAGCGCGATGATCATGGCCGCTGCTGTGCCCGGAACCACGGTGAGCAGCACGAAGTACGAGGTGTTCCAGATCGCCGTCCAGAACGCCTTGTCGTTGAACATCTTGATGTAGTTGTCGAAGCCAACCCAGGTGCCGGGCCCGATCAGCGGCGCCTTGGTGAAGCTCAGCTGCAGCATCTGCAGCGTGGGGTAGATAAACATCCACCCGAAGATCAGAACGAAGGGGGCAACCAGCACGGCTGCCACCAGGTACTCGCTCCGGCGGTTCTTGGTCGTCATGGATCGTCCCCGGCGTCCGCAAGAAGGAACCGGCCGGTTCCCGCGGGGACCGGCCGGCAGCATCAGCAGATCAGAGTGCGTCGAGGGCGGCCTTCATCTCGTCAACGGCCGTCTTGGCATCCATTTCGTTGTTCATCGCAGCGGTGAACGCGTTACCGGCCGCGTCGAAGAGCGGCGAGGCCACACCTGCATTCGGCGACTTGGGGTCGAAGACCTGGTTGGCGGTCAGCTTGGCATAGGTCGCCTGCGGCTGCATCGCCTTGTACTCGTCCGATGCCTGCACCGAGGCATTGGCCGGAACGTGACCGGCAGTGGCCCAGAACAGCGAGTGCTCAGACATCCACTTGATCACTTCGAGCACGGCGGCGTGCTTTTCCGGCGTCGGCGTCTTGCCGGCATTGTTCGGGATCGCGAACGCATGCGAGTCGGCATAGGTGCACGGACGATCGAACAGCACCGGCAGTTCGATAGCACCCCAGTTGAACAGCTTGCCCTGCGCTTCCAAGTCGACCATCGTGGGCACTTCCCACACGCCGTTGATCATAAAGGCCGCTTCACCCGAGGTGAACAGCGCCACGTTCGAAGGGTAGTCGGTGTACTCAGGCGTGTAGCCGTTCTTCACCCAGTCGGCGATGACCTGGACGCCGTTCTGCAGCTTGTCGAGGTTGTCGCCCTGGAGCCACGCGCCGTCGACGCCGATATCGCCGTTCTGCTGGCACAGGAACGAGTAGATCGTCCGGAACGAGAAGCTGCCGTCGGCCGTGGTGGTGGTGAGGCCCCAGGTGGTGCCGCCATCCTTCAGCTTCTGCAGCGCAGCGTTGAAGTTGTCCACGCCGTCAAGGCCGGTCGGCAGGCCATCGGCGCCGAGCAGGCCAGCCGCTTCCAGCTTGTCCTTGTTGTAGTAGAGCACGATCGGGTGCGTATCGAACGGCACTGCATACTGCTTGCCGTCGAGGCTTACCGCGTCGAAGGTCTCCTTGGCGAAGCTGTCTGGCCCCAGGCCCATAGCGGCCCAGTCCTCGGCAGTGAACTCGGACAACGTGCCCTGGCTCACGGCCAGCGGAATGCGCGAGGCGTGATAGGTCATGATGTCAGGACCTTCGCCGACGGCCGCCGAAGTCTGCACCTTGGTGTAGAACGGCACGCCCCAGTCGAGTGTCGTGCCCTGGATTTCGATCTTGCCCGCGTACTCGGCATTAAAGTCCGTGATGAGCTGCTTCATGCGAACGCCGTCGCCGCCGCCCAGGAAGTCCCACCACACCACCGTCTCGGTGGCGCTGGCGATCGATACGAACGACATGAGCGCCGTCGAAACGAGCGCGGTTCTCAAAAGAGCCTTCATAGATACATCCTCCCATCGGGCCGCGTCGTTGCGCGCCCTTGATGAAATGCTAGCGCATGGCGGCGGTCTGTCAACGGGATTCGTGATACAAATCAGCTTACCGAATATCGGATATGGCAGCGACGCTGACGCAAGGCGATTGGCAGAAGTTCAAGGCCTACGCGTGATATAGGCGCGAACTGCGCGCGAAAAAAAGCCTCCGGCGCGCCCGTGAAGGACACGTCGGAGGTTCCAGGGAGGAAGCAGTGTTGCGTCAGACTTTGACGCGGATCATCTGGTACGAATAGGGCGGCAGCTTTGCGCTCAGCCGGCCATCGGCGATTAAGGCATCGCTGCCCTTGCGCGGCGCGACTTCGGTCTGGTTGGTGGCGGTGTTGACCGCCTCGAGGTTCGCATGCGTCATCACCTGGTGGTCGATGATCGAGCCGCCGGCAAAGCCCTGCAGGCTGACGTCGATGTCGATGCTCTCAGTACCGTGCCGGTTGACCATGAAGAAGGTCAGCGTGCCTTCGGCCTCGTTGTGCACGCCGGACACGTCGACATACGGCGTCTTGGCCGAGTGCGCGCTCTCGTAGGTGGGCGAATCCACCAGCAGGTTCAACGCCGTACCGCGGCCGTAAACCGAGGCGAAGTAATACGGGTAGTAGATGGTCTGCGCCCAGGCCGGGCCACCCTTCTCGGTCATGATCGGCGCGATCACGTTGACCAGCTGGGCGATGCAGGCGATCTTCACCACGTCCGAGCGGCGGATGAACGTGTTGAGGATCAAGCCGACCATCAGCACGTCTTCGAAGTTGTAGATATCCTCGAGCAGGCCCGGCGCATGCGGCCAGCCGCTGTTGCCGTCGAGTATTTCGCGGTCCTTCTTGTTCGAGTGGTACCACACGTTCCACTCGTCGAAGGAAATGTAGATGTCCTTCTTCGACTTTTTCTTAGCCTTCACCTGCTTGATGGTGGAGGCGACCGTCTCGATATACGTGTCGAGCTTTTCGCTCAGCCCCAGGAAGTTGCCGGTGTTCTTTTCCGGGTTCCGAAAATACATGTGCAGACTGATATAGTCGACCTGCTCGTAGGTGTGCTCGAGCACGATGCGCTCCCAGTCAGGGAACGTCGCCATGTCCGAGTGCGAGGAGCCGCAGACGATCAGTTCGAGCTTGCTGTCGAACATGCGCATGGCCCGCGCCGTGTTGGCCGCCAGCTTGCCGTACTCGTCGGCATCCTTGTGGCCGACCTGCCATGGCCCGTCCATCTCGTTGCCGAGGCACCACATCCTGACGTTCCACGGCTCCTTGCGCCCGTTCTTAATGCGCAGGTCGCTCCAGTAGCTGCCGCCGGGATGGTTGACGTATTCGAGGAAGCTGCGTGCCTCGTCGACGCCGCGCGAACCGAGGTTCACCGCCAGCATCATCTCGGTGCCAACCGTGGCGCACCAGTCGGCAAACTCGTGGATGCCCACGGCGTTGCTCTCCGACGTATGCCAGGCAAGGTCCAGCCGCACCGGCCGCCCCTCGCGCGGACCGATGCCGTCTTCCCAGTTGTAAGCCGAAACGAAATTGCCGCCCGGGTAGCGCACCACCGGTACATTGGCATCCTTGACCAGCTTGGCGACGTCGCCGCGCATGCCGTTCGCGTCGGCGGTGGGATGATCCGGCTCGTAGATGCCCTCGTAGATCGCGCGGCCCAGGTGCTCTAGGAACGCCCCGTATACCCGGTCATCGATCCTGGCTATGGTGAAATCCTTGTGCGCCGTCGCCGTCGCCCGCATGGCATCCTCCCTGGAGTGGGTGCAACCCACTTTTCTGATCTATATCGTGTCTATTGATATGACGGCGCCCTCTCCGTCAAGGCGGATTCTTGTTTCGGGCGCCATCCCGGCGCCTACTCGTCGGTCTCGAGACGGAGCACGATGTCCTGGTCGTAGTTGCCGAAGCCGCGGCCGAAAATGTTGATGCCGCCCGGGTGCTTGGCGTCGGGCTTGACCCCGATGCGGAGGCGGATCGAGTGGTGGGTATCGAGGTCCAGATCCTTGAGGGACAAGGGTGAAATCTTCACCCCGTCGACGAAGGTTCCGCTGTCATTGACGCGGAAACCCTTGAGCTTGCCGTACTGGCTGCCCTTCAGCTTCCACCAGTCCGGCGTATAGACGCCGCGCTTGTCGCCGAAATCGCCCGGCGAGGTCCAGGTGCCGATGTCGAGCCCGTTCACTGACACCGTGATATCGCTCGGCCAGTCGGCGCTGGTGCCCGGCACTTCCGAGCTCAGTTCCATCGAGAACTCGACCGACGTGATTTTGTGCTGCGCCAGGCGGGCATTGTTTGGGAACTGGTACTCCACATAGCCGCGCGTGAACCAGATCAGCCCGGCCTTCATCCGGTCCGGGTCGAGGAAGGTGTCGGGCACGTCGAGCAGCCCGATGATCCCCTCCGACGAGCAGAGCCCGCACGGCGCCGAGACTTCGCAACTCGTGTAGAGCCCCAGCGGCATGGCCACCTCGATCGCCTTCGACTTGAGCGGCCTGATGTCCTCCTTGAACATCACCAGCACTTCGTCGAAAAGGGGATGGCAGATCTTCTGGTTGCCCTTGCGCGCCTTCTGCGTTTCGGTCCGCACCAGCCCGGCATCGACAAGCACCTGCATGTTCGAAGACACTGTCGATTGGGGCTGCTTGAGCTTGCCGGCAATGTCGTTGACGTTCATCGCCCCTTCGGTGTGCAGCAGCTTGAGCATGCCGACCCGGACTTCCGACGCCAGCGCCCGCAACACATCCGGCCGTTCCGCAGGATCGACCACCAGAAAATTGCGACTCATATGACGACTGCTTTGTAATCGGAAGAATATGGGTGACGTTTGTATCAGCATGTCCGATTCAGTCAACTTGGTTGACTGACCAAGGCGAGTCCCGCCTGCGGCAACCGATGGTGCACCCGGTCGTTGCGTCTCCACCCAACTAGACAGGAGCCCGCGATGCTTCCCGATGCTGCGACTACAACGACACCGACTTCCGTCCCCTACATCGAACTGAACGACGGCTATCACATGCCCGCCCTCGGTCTCGGCGTCTGGCAGATCGATGACGACAAGGTGGGCGATGTGGTCACCGCCGCCATCGATGCCGGCTACCGCCTGATCGACACCGCCCAGGGCTACGACAACGAGGCCGGCGTCGGCGCCGCGATCCGCGATGCCGCGGTGGGCAGGGAGGAACTGTTCCTCGTCAGCAAGCTGCGCACGAAGTCGATGGGCTACGACAAGGCCCTGGCCGGCATCCGCGAGTCCCTCGACGCACTGCAGGTCGACTACCTCGACATGTTCCTCATCCACTGGCCCACACCCGCGCGCGACAACTACGTCGACACCTGGAAAGCGTTCGTCGGGGCGCAGAAGGACGGGCTGGTGCGTAGTATCGGCGTCTCGAACTTCCTGCCTGAACACATCGAACGCATCATCGAGGCGACGGGCGTCATCCCGGCCGTCAATCAGCTCGAGACCCACCCCTACTACCAGCAGCGCGACGTCCGTGAGTTCCACGAGAAGCTAGGCATCCGCATTGAGTCCTACTCACCGCTCGGGCATGGCGAGGTTCTTGACGATGAGGTGATTGCAGCCATTGCCGATCGCGTCAGCAAGACCCCGGCACAGGTCATTATCCGCTGGCACCTGCAGGAAGGGCTGATCGTCATCCCGAAGTCGGAATGCCCCGATCGAATCTGCGCCAACCTCGACGTCTTCGACTTCGAGCTGTCGGACGGGGACATGGCTAGCATCGCCGGGCTGGATGACCCGAAGGGTGGCCGCACCAGCAGCGACCCGGCGACCTTCAACGACCAGTACTGATGCCAGTGGCCGGCCGCTACCTGCGGTCGGCCCCCAGCATCCGCATCAGGGAATCGGTCTTGAACACGAAGTGCTCGGCAAGCGCCCCCAGCACATGGGCCGCGATGAGCGGAATGAGCACCAGCCGTCCCAGTTCGTGCAGTTCGGCGCTCATCTCCACCCCGGTGAACCATGCGATGGCTCCGGTAACCGGCATGCCGATGAGGAAGCCGTAGAGCGCGAGGTGCGCTACGTGGCCGATGAAGTTGACCAGTGGCGGATTGCTGCGGTGCATTTCCGGCGCCCCCCGCCGAAGTCGTATCGCCAGCCGGACGGCGGTCAGGCCCAGGATCGTCAACCCCACCGCGATGTGCAGGGCGGCCCCGAGATCGTCCTCCGGTTTCGCACCCTCGGCCCGATCCTTGAAAGCATCCTGCACGCCCTCGTTGACCGCCAACTGGAAGACGACGAGCGCCGCGATCACCCAGTGCAGAACGATCTGCACCAGCGAATAGGCTTTGGGCGCAGCGGGCTCCGACATCGATCCTCCTCGGTCGTGATCTTTCTCTGCAACTCCCGGCCCGGTGCCGCGTTCCACTCGTCGAATGGGCTTTGGGGGTCAGTTGTCGCGTCGCAGCTTACAGCCGAGATGGATGCTATTGCCAGCCGTGGGCGCAAGCCTGCTGCTGGCCGGTTGTACGTTCGAGCAGAGCGCGCTTCATCCTGCCGGTCGCGATGCGGAGGAACTCTCCGGTCTCACTTGGTTCATGTTCGGCGGCGCGATTGTGGTCTGGTCGATCGTGATGGGCGTCACGGTCTATGCCGTCCTCGGCCGCAAGCGTCCCCGCACCGAGCGCTTCGCCGACGCCTTCATCCTCGGCGGCGGGGTAGCTTTCCCCACCATCGGCCTCGCCATCCTGCTCGTCTACGGGTTGTCGCTTCTCCCGAACTGGACATCTTCGGAGCCGGCCGACCTCCGTGTGCATGTGCGCGCCGAGCAATACTGGTGGAGTTTCGGCTACGAGCTCCCCGACGGCTCCATCGTCGAGACGGCCAACGAGTTGCACCTGCCCAACGACCAGACGGCCGAATTCGTGCTCACCAGCACCGACGTCATCCACTCGTTCTGGATCCCGGCCTTGGGCGGGAAGATGGATGTCATTCCCGGCCGCACCAACCTGCTGCGCCTGATGCCGACGAAGGAGGGCACCTACCGCGGCGTGTGTGCCGAATTCTGTGGTCCATCCCACACATTCATGGCCTTCCCGGTCGTGGTACATGATGCTGCGGGCTATGCGGCGTGGCTGGAGGCGGAACGCGCACCCGCCGCATCGGGCAGCGATCTCTTCAAGCTGACAGGCTGCGATGCTTGCCACACCATCCGCGGCGTCGCCGAAACCGGCAGGGTAGGCCCCGACCTCACGCATTTCGGGAGCCGCAGCACCATCGGCGCGGCTACGCTGCCGAACACGCGTGAAAACCTCCTCGCCTGGCTGACCGACCCGCAGCGCATCAAGCCGGGGGTCGCGATGCCTGGCTACGCGTCGCTGCCCGAAGCCGACCGCGCCGCTCTCGCCGATTATCTCATGGGGCTCAGATGACCGACGACAAGGCCGCCGAACTGGCACAACTGGAGAAGACCTGGGCGCGGCCGAAGGGATGGCGCTACTGGTCCGACGTCAACAACTCGACGGTCGGCCTTTGGTACATCGCCACAGCCTTCGCCTTCATGCTGTTTGCGGGCGCGCTGGCGCTGATCATCCGCCTGCAGCTCGCGGTGCCCGACAACACCCTGGTCTCGGCCGAAACCTACAACCAGATGTTCACCCTGCATGGCACGGTGATGATGTTCCTGTTCGCCGTCCCGATCTTCGAGGCGGTGGCGATCCTCATCCTGCCGGCCATGCTGGGCGCTCGCGACCTGCCGTTCCCACGGCTGTCGGCCTTCGGCTTCTGGTGCTTCCTCATCGGCGGCATCTTTGTTTCGAGTTCGATCTTCTTCGGCCAGGCGCCCGATGCGGGCTGGTTCATGTATCCGCCGCTCTCCACCGAGCAATCCGGCATTGGCGCCGACATCTGGCTGCTCGGCCTCAGCTTCATCGAGGTCGCCTCCATCGCCGCCGCCGTCGAGCTCATTGTCGGCGTGCTGAAGTGCCGGGCGCCGGGGATGCACATCAACCTCACCCCGCTCTATGGCTGGTACGTGCTGATCGTCGGAGCGATGATCTTGTTCGCCTTCCCGCCGCTCATCGCCGGCGACCTGCTGTTCGAACTCGAACGCCTGCTCGACTGGCCGTTCTTCGACGTCACTCGCGGTGGGGACCCGATCCTCTGGCAGCACCTGTTCTGGATCTTCGGCCACCCCGAAGTCTACATCATCTTCCTGCCGGCTATTGCGCTGCTGGCGATGATCGTCCCGACCTTCGCGCAGCGCCCGATCGCAGGCTATTCGTGGATCGTGCTCTCGGCGCTGGGCACCGGCTTCTTGAGCTTTGGGCTCTGGGTGCACCACATGTTCACCACCGGCCTGCCGTCGATCTCGCTCGGGTTCTTCTCGGCGGCCTCCGAGGCGGTCGCGATCCCGACCGGCATCCAGATATTCGCCTTCATCGCCACGGTGATGCTCGGCTCGGTGGTCCGCTCGGTGCCGATGCTCTACTGCCTCGGGGCGCTGGCCATCTTCATCGTCGGCGGCCTGACCGGGGTGATGGTCGCGGTCGCGCCATTCGATTTCCAGGCGCATGACAGCTATTTCATCGTCGCCCACCTGCACTACACGCTGATCGGCGGCATGCTGTTCCCGGTCATGGCCGGCGTGCAGTACTATTACCCCTTTTCCATCGGCAAGACGCTCTCACGGAAGCTTGGCATCTGGTCGTTCTGGCTGATGTTCCTCGGCTTCAACGTCGCCTTCCTGCCCATGCACCTCACCGGGCTCCTCGGCATGCCGCGCCGCGTTTTCACCTATGGCGCCGACATGGGCTGGACCTGGCTGAACCTCGTCTCCACCATCGGCGCCTTTGTCTTCGCGGCCGGCTTCCTGCTCTTCGCCTGGGACTGCGTGCGGCCCAAACGCCACCAGCCGCATGCGAAGCGCAACAGCTGGAATGCCGGCACGCTCGAATGGGCCACGCCGGTGCCGGCGCCATCCTACGGCATGCGCTCTATCCCGAAGGTCACCAGCCGCTATCCGCTCTGGGACGACAAGGACTACATCGCCACGCTCGACGAGGGCAGGGGCCTCCTCGCCCATGCCCGCGAGGGCAAGCGCGAAACGCTGGTCACCTCGGTGCTCGACGCACAGCCGCTGCAGGTCCTGCGCGTCGGTGCTCCCACGTGGCTGCCGATGATCGCCGCCTTCGGGCTCGGCGCGGTCTTCATCTTTTCCACCTACAAGCTCTGGGTGCCGACGGCGCTGGGCGGCGTGGTCTTCATCGTCGCTCTGCTGCGCTGGCTATGGACCGGCACCGCCGTAATCCCGGAGGCGGACACCAAGGATGCCGGCGGCGGCCTCCACCTGCCGCTCTACGTGTCTGGCGTCCGCTCGACCGGCTGGTGGGCGATGTTCATCACCATGACAGGCGACCTCACGGCCTTCCTCTCGCTGGTGTTTGGCTACTTCTTCTTCTGGACCGTTCACCCGCAGTTCCCGCCCGCCGGCATCGACGGTCCGGGCTGGCTCTGGCCTGCTGTCTCCGCGCTGTTCGGTGCCGCGGCCTGGGGCGCGACCCTCGCTGCCCGCGAACTGAACGCCGCCGATCGCGTGCCGCTCGCGCGAGCGGCGCTGCTCGCCGGGCTGGTGGCCGCCGCCCTGTCGGCCGTGGCGCTGGTTGCCGGGCCGGTGACCACGGGGCTCGACCCCACCACGCACTCCTATCCAGCCATTGTCTGGGCGCTGGTGGTGTGGGTAGTGCTGCACCTCGCCACCGGCATGCTGATGCAGGGTTACTGCCTGGCTCGCTCCATCTACGGCAAGATGACGCCCCGCTACGACGCCGACATCCGCAATGTCGCGCTCTACTGGCACTTTGCCGGCTTCTCCGCGTTGCTCACTGCACTGGTGATCGGAGGCTTCCCGCTCCTCGCATGACAGGCAAGATCGAACGAGAAGTGAGGCGCGAAACCGGCACGGGCACCGACCTGTGGCGGGTCATCGCCGCACCCATCGTCTGGGCCGTGCATTTCCTGTTCTGCTACGTCTTCGCCGCCATCTATTGCGAGAAGCTCGGCCGCGATGCCTCCCTGGACACCGCTACATGGGTCATCGTCGGGGCCACGGTACTGGCGCTGGCGCTGATCGGCCTCTCCACCCATCGCCTGTGGCGCGTGCGTGGTCGCAGCCTCACCGACAACGATCTCGAGTACGAGCACAACACACCCGAGGAGCGTCACCGCTTCCTGAGCCACGTGGCGCTGATGCTGTGCGTGCTCTCGGCGGTCGCGGTGCTCTATGTCGCCATCCCTATGCTCTACCTGACGAGTTGCCGATGAGCGCGCGGCTGACAGGGCTCGTCGGCGCGGCGGTGCTGATTTTTGCTTGGGCCGGGCCGCTGCCGGCGCTGGTGCAGGAGAGCTTCGCCGCCCACATGTGGCTGCACATGCTGGTGGTCGGCGTCGCCGTCCCCCTCATCGCCGCGTGGCTTGCACCGCACATCGCCATCACCTCGGCGCTGGCGCTGCCTGTTGTCGTCAGCCTTCTCGATTTCGTCGTCGTCTGGGGCTGGCATGCTCCGGCGCTGCACCACGCCTCCCGAACCGAGGGCTGGGTGCTTGCGGTCGAGCAGTTCAGCTTCTTTGCTGCCTCGCTGTTGGTGTGGCTGGTGGCGCTGTCGGGGCGCGATCGCGGCAACGCGGCGCTCGGCGGCGCCATGGCGTTGTTCTTCACCTCGATGCACATGACCCTGCTCGGCGCGCTGCTCGGCCTCTCGCCGCGCCCGCTCTACGCACATCACCATGCAGGGGACGGCTGGCTCGGCCTCGCCCCACTGGCAGACCAGCAGATTGGCGGCGTGGTGATGCTGGCCATTGGTGGCGTCGTCTACCTTGTCGGTGGCCTGGTGCTGATGGCGCGCGTCCTGAGGCGGAGTCCGGCATGAGGAAGTACCGGCCCTACATCGTCGGCGCCGTCGGTGGCGTGCTGGCCGCAGCGATCGTGCCGCTCAGCGGCATCCTCGACTACGACGCGAGCCGCGGCCGCTGGGACATCACCGACTGGTACTTCGATATCGCCGCGCAGCAGTCGATCACCCTGCGTTCGTCTGGTCTCGCTGTTCCCGCCCTCGACGATCCGGCCGCCCTCGACCGGGCCGCCGGGCACTACGAGATGGTCTGCGCCGCGTGTCACGGCAGCCCCGCCGGACCGCCCGAGCGCTTCGCCACCGACCTCGTGCCGGAGCCGCCGCGGCTGATCGTGCAGATGGACAACTGGCATCCCGACGCGCGCGTGTTCTGGACGGTGAAGCACGGCATCAAGCACTCGGCCATGCCCGCTTGGCCCTCTCAACTGCGCGACGACGAGGTGTGGGACATGGTCGCCTTCCTCAAGGCCATGTCGTCGATGCAACCCGAGGACTACACCCGTCTCGCCGGCCTCGATCGCCAGGGTTGCGCCAGTTGCCACGGTGACGAGGGCGAAGGCACGTCCGCAGCGCCCCGCCTCGATATCCAGTCGCCTGAGTACCTTGCCGCCGCGCTTTTCGCCTATCGCGACGGCACCCGCGAAAGCGGCACCATGATCGCGGCGGCGAACGGCCTGACGGACGCGGAGATCGCCGAGCTTTCAGCCACCTTCGGCAAGTCGGTCGCGGTGGAAGCGCGGCCAACATCGGGGCTCGGAGCCGAGATCGCGGAGCGCGGCATCCCGGACCGCGACATTGCCGCCTGTGATTCCTGCCATGGCGCCGGACGCCCCGAGTATCCGCGGCTGGCCGGCCAGGATCGCGACTACCTCATCCGCCAGCTCGAGCTCTTCAACGAGCACGGCGAAGATCGTGGCGGCGCTCACGCCGAGATCATGGCGCAGGCCCTGCGCATCCTCCCCAACGTCGAGGAGGGACCGCTCACCCACGAGGAAATCGAGGCCCTGGCAGGGCACTACGGGCGCTAGGTGAATGGCGAACGCCTCTGGTGGAAGCGCCCGCCTCCATTCAGCCCGGCAACGCGTAGGCGATGAAGTAGTCGCCGATGGGCGTTTCCATAAAGTCGTGGCCGCCGGCATTGATCACCACGATCTGCTTGCCGCCCGCTTCATAGGTCATCGGCGTCGCCTGGCCGCCCGCCGGCAGCTCGACCTGCCACACTTCCTCGCCCGTCTCGATGTCGATGGCGCGGAGGACATCGTCGGTCGCCGCCGCGATGAAGAACAGGCCCGAGGCTGTCACCACGCCGCCGCCATTGTTCGGCGTGCCGATGTCGATGGGGAGCATGGAAGGAATGCCGAACGGGCCGTTCTTGCGGGCCGAACCGAACGGTCGATCCCACAACACCTGGCGAGTTGCGAGGTCGATAGCCGCGATTCCGCCATAGGGCGGCTCTTTGCACAGGAGCCCGGTGAATGGCACGCGCCAACCGGCGTTGACCCTGATCCCGTAGGGGCTCTGCGCCTGCGGGCTGATCGAGCCATGCGAGCCCGACCCGGCCGATGAATCGTAGTTGGGGTCGGTGATGGGCAGGATGCCCATTTCGTCGACCTCTTCGCGTGGCACCAGCTGGTTGTAGTTGGGCATGTTGTTGTAGTTGGCGATCATGATGCCCTTCTCGGGATCGATGGCCACGCCACCCCAATCCACACCGCCATTATAGCCCGGGAACTGGATCCACGGCCGATCGAGAGTCGGCGGGGTATAGACGCCGTCGTAGGCCGCCTGGCGGTACTGGATGCGGCACCAGAGCTGATCGAGCGGCGTCGCGCCCCACATGTCGGCTTCGGTGAGGTCGGCCTTCAGCAGGTTGGGAAAGTCGGTGACGAACGGCTGCGTAGGCGACAGCCGCTCCGGCTCAACCCCGCCTTGCGGCGCCGGGCGCTCCTCGATGCTGACCAATGGCTCGCCCGTGCGGCGGTCAAGGATGTAAAACTGCGCCTGCTTGGAGGGCATCACGATCGCGGGTACCGGCCCGTCCGCCGTGGGGAAATCCACCAGCGTGCCCTGGCCGCCGAGGTCGTAGTCCCAGATGTCGTAGTGGACGGTCTGATAGTGCCAGCGCACTTCGCCGGTTTCCACGTCCAGCGCGACGATGGCGGTGGAGTAGGTGTTCTCGGCCTCCGAGCGATCCCCGCCCCAGTAGTCGACAGCGGAATTGCCCATCGGCAGGTAGACGAGGCCGAGGTCGTTGTCGCCCGAGGCGATGGTCCACACGTTGGGGGTGCCCGGCGTATAGATCTCGCCGTCCGGCGGCAGCCCCGTCTGACCGGGGCGTCCCATGTCCCACGCCCACTCGAGCTCGCCGGTCACGACGTTGTAGCCGCGGATCACGCCGGACGGCGCCTCGCGCGTCTGCCCGTCGCTGACCTGGCTGCCGACCACCAGCACGTCGCGAACCAGCGTTGGCGGGGAGGTAGGGGCGTAGAAGCCCGGCGCGGTGTCGCCGATACCTTCGAGCAGGTTCACGATGCCGCCATTGCCGAAATCGGCGCAGAGCTGGCCTGTCTCGGTATCGAGCGCGATCATCCGCGCATCGTGCGTGAGGTTGACTGTGCGCGTCGCGCACAGTTCAGTGCGGTCCGCCGCGGGGTTGTCGAAATACACGAGCCCGCGGCACGAGGCGTTGTAGCCGACATTGTCGGGGGAAACGACAGGATCGTAAGTCCAGAACTCCGCCCCGGTGGCCGCATCTAGCGCCGAAATCTTGTTGAGCGCCGAGCACACGAACAGCCGGTCCCCGACCTTCACGGGTGTGTTCTGGTTGCCGAACGCCTCGTCACCCTCGGGCAGGTCACCGGTCCGGAACTCCCAGATCTTCTCGAGCTGCCCGACATTGTCGCGCGTGATCTGAACCAGTGGAGAATAGCGCGTCGCGTGGCTGCTGCCACCATAGGCGGGCCAGTCGGCGCCGGCCTCCGGCATCTCGTACGTGGCAGCGATCACAGGCGCCACCGCGGCCGGTTCCGGCGCCAGCGGCGTTTCCACCGGCGTCCCCTCGGTGGGTTCCTGTGCGTGCAGCGTCCGATCGGAACTGTTGAGCGTGACGCCGAGGGCCATCACCCCCACGAAACACAACGCCGCCACCGCGGTCATGCCGCGCGGCAGTCTCGGTCCCGATCGCAGCCCCGGCAGGCATGCAAGTATGAGTAGGAAGAGGACGAAAGGAGTGAAGATGCGCGGCAGCTGCGCCCAGCCGTTGAAGCCGGATTCCCATATTGCCCAGATGACGGTAGCGGCGAACAGCGTGCCATATACCCAGACTGCGAGCCGCGAGCGCTGGAAAAGCAGGATCGCCGTGGCGAGCAGCCCCACCCCGGCGATCGCGTAGTACCACGAGCCGCCCAGCACGATCAGGTACGCCCCGCCGCCGATCAGCGCCAGCGACGCCAGTGCGACGAGCGCCGCGAGCCCCATGATCAACCAGTAGCCGAGGCCTCTTCCATCGCGCGTTGCCATCGCCCCGTTTCTCCTTGGCATGGGTGTACTGAGACGCGAACGCCCACGACGCGCTGATGTTCCGCGCTGCGCTGGAAAGGGGAGATCGGGTTGACTTAGGTCAACAGTGCTTTTCTCGTGGCATGCATGCTTGAGTGGCGCCGCTGGTCCCGCATTTCGGCGCCCCAGATGGAGAAGCCGACATGACACGCACCCGAATTGCCTACATGCCCCTCGTCTCCTATCCGGATGCCGTGGCGGACACCGCGATCCAGGCTGCCCTGGGCCTCGCGAGAGCGATGGGTCTTTCAGTGCAGGCAACCGCGTTTGCTGTCGACCTGCCGCGAGCCTCCTCGGGGCTCGGCGACTACCTGGTCAACGTCTCCGGCGTGATCCAGGCCGCCGAGGAGCGGAGCCGCAGCGAGTGCGATCGCCTGCGGCACCTTGTGGAGGCAGCTGGGGCGGAGGCGCGCTTCAGCACCCGCACAGTGTCCCTTGGCATGGTCCCGCAGACTGCCTCGAGAGAAGCGCGATACTTCGACCTGACCTTGCTCCCCTGGTCAGCGGATGCCGGCGAGATTCGGGACATGGCGCAGGAGATCGCCTTCGAGTCCGGGCGCCCCGCAATCCTTGTTCCTGCGACCGAGATTCCCGCACAGGTCGATCACATCGCCATCGCCTGGGATGGCAGTCGCGTTGCGGCGCGGGCACTTGGCGATGGGCTCGCTCTGCTCGCCACTGGAGGACAGGTTTCGGTCGTGACCGTAGAGGAAGACAAGACGCTCGACGGTGGCGACATCGGCAAGCGCCTCGCCTCATGGCTGGAACAGCGAGGCTATCGCGCTGAGGCCATCACCGTTCCTCTCGGAAGACATGGCATCTCCGACGTTCTGCAGGACACTGCGCGAACGCGTGGGGCCCAACTGCTGGCAATGGGCGGCTTCGGCCATTCCCGCATTCGGGATTTCATTCTTGGTGGGGCCACGCGGGGCGTTCTCGCCAAAGTCGACCTGCCGGTGCTGCTCTCCCACTAGGACCTGTCGTCTCGACTGGCAGTGCTCGCGCCACTGCGCCACTGCGCCACTCATGGTCTCACCCTTCACACAGCCCGGGCGGTCGGTTGACCGCCTGTGACCGCCCGGGTCGCCACGCTCCTCATTCCCTTGCGCCAAGCGAACCACGCAGCGGCGTAAGCCCGCCTCCGCGGAAATTAAAGCGTTTGCATTGACAATGAAAACGTTTAAAACTTCCGTTGGCTTTGGGAGGAGCCTCGAATGGCCGGGATCACGCTGCGTGAATTGGCATCCAGGCTCGACGTTTCTGTCGGCACGGTGTCGCGCGCGCTCTCGGGCGATACGGCAATCGCGCTCAAGACGCGGGAGCGCGTCGCAAAGGCCGCCAGGGATTTCGGCTACGTTCCCAACATGGCGGCGCGCCAGTTGGTATCGGGCCGTTCCGGCTTCGTCGGCTTCGTCATCCCGGTGCGCGGCCCCAACTTCATCGACTCCTATCTGGGCGAATTCCTCACCGGTCTGGGCGAAGGTCTCGTCGAACACGGCATGGACCTGTTCATTGCCACCGTCCCCGCCGGACGCTCCGAGCTGTCGGTGCTTCGCCATGTCGTGGAATCGGGGCGGGCCGACGGCGTCGTGGTTCCGCGCATCGGTGAGGCAGACGAGCGCCTCGCCTACCTCATGGAACGCGACATCCCGTTCGTCGCGCATGGCCGGCTGCTCGACTCCTCGGCAGCGTTCAACTGGCTCGATGCCGATAGTGTCTCGGCCTTCGGCGAGGCCTTCGACCTGCTCTACGATCTTGGACACCGGCATTTCGGGCTGGTCTCGATCTCGGATCCGATGACCTTTCGACACCTGCGCGAGCGCGGGTTGCGCGACGCCATCGCGCGACGCGGCGACCCCAGCGTCATTCTCGATGTGGTCAGTGCGCCGCGGTTCGATCGCGGGGCCACGGTGGCGGCGGTCAACACCATGATCCACTCGCAGCGTCGGCCGACCGCCATGCTCGGCCTGTTCGACGAGCTGGCGCTGACCATCATGGAGGAAGCGTCGCGGGCCGGCCTGTCGATCCCACGGGACCTGTCCGTGGTGGGGTTCGACAACATCACCGCCGCGGCCTACGCGCCGCCCGGGCTGACGACCTTCGAGGCCCGCACCCGGGACTCGGCACGCGAGATCGCCGGCATGCTGGCGACTGTCATCGAGAAGAAGCCGCCGGTCCCGCTCACGCGGCTCGTCGCACCCAAGCTGGTGGTGCGATCCAGCCATGGCCCGGTGCCCGAGGCGGTGCACAAGATCTGAATTCAACAGGGAGGAAGAAGACGTGAAGCGGACAATCAAGACACTCGCCGTCGCCGTGCTGGCGCTCGGTGCGACGGCCATCCCGGCGCAGGCGCAGATTCTGTTCTGGTCCAACCAGGCGGTGCCTGTCGAAGAAACCCAGAAGATGCGCGAGCAGGTGCTCAAGGACTTTCCTGGCGGCGTGGATTTCCAGCCCCAGGAGCCGGGTCCGTTCATCACGCGTCTCGAAGCAGAGGCGGCGGCCGGGTCAGGCGCCATCGGCGTGGTCGGGGCCTTGCACGGGGAACTCGCAACCTATGCCGACAACTGGCTCGATCTTTCGGACATCGACCTGACCGGCATCAATGCCAGCCCGGCTTTCCTGGAACTCGGCAAACTCGGCAGCGGCGAGCAGAAATACCTGCCGTGGATGCAGGCGACCTACGTAATGGCGGCCAACAAACAGGCACTCCAGTACCTGCCCGACGGCGCCGACCTCAACGCACTGACCTACGACCAACTGATTGCGTGGTCCAAGGCAATGGCGGAAGCCACCGGCTCGCCGAAGTTCGGCTTCCCAGCTGGTCCCAAGGGGCTGAAGCACCGCTTCTTCCAGGGCTTCCTGCTTCCCGCTTTCACCGGTTCGGAAGTCACCAAGTTCCGCTCGGCCGAGGCAGAGGAGGCCTGGAACAAGTTCAGGGACCTCTGGCAGTACACCAACCCGGCCTCGACGAACTACGATTTCATGCAGGAGCCGCTGCTGACCGGTGATGTCTGGCTCGCATTCGACCACATCGCTCGCCTCGGCGAGGCCTTCAACCAGAAGCCCGATGACTTCGTGGCCTTCCCGGCTCCGGCCGGCCCGAAGGGGCGCGCCTTCATGCCGGTGCTCGCGGGGCTTGCGGTGCCCAAGGGTGCTCCCGACGTCGCGACCGCCAAGGAACTGGTGCGATACATGATGCAGCCCGAACAGCAGGTGGCGACGCTGCTTGCCACCAACTTCTTCCCCACCACCGATGCACCGCTCCCGACCGATCTCACCAAGTCGGCCCAGGCGCTCGGTCCAGCCGTCACGGCGATGACCAGCGCCCCGGATGCCCTGCCGGCGCTGCTTCCGGTAGGCCTCGGCGACAAGGGCGGACAGTTCAACCAGGTCTATATCGACGCCTTCGAACGCATCGTTCTCGCCGGACAGGACGTGCGCCAGGTCCTCGATCAGCAGGCCGAGACGCTACGTGCGCTGATGGTTGAAGCCAATGCGCCGTGCTGGCTGCCCGACGCGCCGTCCGAAGGTCCGTGCCCGGTCGAATAAGGTCCCTCCCGACCCTCGCTGCCCGGGGCCCTCCGGTCCCGGGCAGTCCAGCTCCGCGGTGGTACGATGAACAGCAAGACCTTGCCCTACCTGCTGCTGGCCCCGGCGACGATCTTTCTCGTCGTCTTCTTCCTGTGGCCATTCCTGCAGATCGCCTGGCTGGCCTTCACGGCCGAAGGCGGCTTCACCGTCAAGCACTTCCAGAC
>JAEYYP010000346.1 GCA_023428425.1 Pseudomonadota bacterium | reverse complement strand
GCTGATGCCCTCGGACGACCGCTCGCCTTCCATCTGACGGTCGGCGAGGCGGCAGATTGCAAAGCTTATGACACTCTGATCGGTCTACCAGAACGCACGCCGGATGCTTTGCTTGCCGATAAAGGCTATGACGCTGACGCCATCCGCGCCGACCTTGCCGAACGGAAAATCGAAGCCGTCATTCCCGGTCGATCAAACCGCAGGGTGAAAATCGAGCATGACCGAACGCTCTACAAGCAGCGCAACCGCATCGAACGCATGTTCGGGCACCTCAAGATCAACCGTGCCATCGCGACCCGCTACGACCAACTGGCCAACAGCTTCCTCGGCATGGTCCATATCGCCACCACCAGATATTGGCTCAAATTTGTCCACGCGGCCTAGGCGTCCCCTGTCCGACTTCAGGTGCTCGTCAACCGTACCACTGTCCACGATGCCGGGGGCAGCAGGAGGCGACATCCGCTGCCGAGGACCTCAATTGCCGAGAAAGCTGTCGGCGCCACCGTCTCCGCGTCGCGGGAATTGGTGGCCTCGAGGTCATCATTGCGCAGCACCGTCGCGCGGTGCGGCGACAGCGAGGAAAAGCCGGAGCCTTCGACCGTGACGGACAGTTCCTGATCGAGACTACGATTGAGCAGGAACAGGGTCGTCATGCCGTCGTCGGCCGAGTGGACCACGGAGGTCTTGAGGTAAGGAACGGCGGGCAGGTCGTATGCCAGGTCGGTCTTGCCGCGCGGGTCGTGATAGACCGTGGCATAGGTCGGCGACTGCACCTTGGTGTGGAGCACCTCACCACGGCCGAGATTGGCGAAATCGGCAAAGGGCCAGAAGATCGGCTGCCGCCAGGCCGGCCCGCCGGTCTCGGTGAGGATCGGGGCGATGGCATTGACCAGTTGCGCGAGGCAGGCGGATCTGACGCGGTCCGCGTGGTTCAGCAGCGAGATGCAGGCGCCGCCGAACGCCAACGCGTCCTTCATTGTGTAACGTTCTTCGAGGATCGGTGGCGCGACTGGCCAGCCCGGAAGCTTGCGGTCGTCGCCGCGCCGCGTCCGGTACCAGACGTTCCATTCGTCGAAACTGAGGTCGATGCGCTTGTTCGATCCAAGCTCGGCGGCGATCTCGTCGGCAATGCCCACGACCTCCTCGATAAATCCGTCCATAAGGTCGGCGCTGGCGAGGAAGGCCGCCGTGTCCCTGGCGTAATCGTTGAGATAGGTGTGAAGTGAGATGAACTCGACCTGATCGAAGGTGTGCCGCAGGACTTCGCGCTCCCAGGCGCCAAAGGTCGGCATGTTGCGACCTGACGATCCGACCGCGGCGAGCTGAATAGTGGGATCGATGGTACGCATCATCTTGGCGGCTTCGACGGCAATCCGGCCATACTCGGCCGCAGTTTTTGCACCCATTTGCCACGGGCCGTCCATCTCGTTGCCGAGGCACCAGAACTTGATGTCGTGAGGCTTCTCCCAGCCGTGTTCTCGGCGCAGGTCGGAGTACTTGGTGCCGGAGGGGAAGTTGCAATATTCCAACAGCTTGCGCGCATCGTCCGGTCCGCGGGTGCCGAGGTTGACCGCCAGCATCGGTTCCAGTTCTGCCTGCCGGCACCAGTCAATGAACTCGTTTGTGCCGAAGGTGTTCGGTTCGATCGACAGCCAGGCCAGTTCGAGCCGCTTGGGGCGGTCTTCTACAGGGCCGACGCCATCCTCCCAGTCGTAGCCCGAGACGAAGTTGCCGCCGGGATAGCGGATGATGGTGGTACCCAGTTCGCGCACCAGTTCCAGCACGTCGCCGCGGAAACCCTCCTTGGTCGCAGTGGGATGGCCGGGCTCGTAGATGCCACCGTAGACGCAGCGGCCAAGATGCTCGACGAAGGCGCCGAAGAGGCGGCGGTCGGTCGCGCCGATCACGTCGGCTCGGTCAAATGTCAGTTTCGCCTCAAGCATTTTGTTTCCTTCGCTGGATCGATGGCGCTGAGCGAAGAGGCTCAGGCGGTGAGAGTGTTTGACTGTCCTGTCGGGTTGACCGCGAGGACTGACGCCTTTAGGCGCTGCGTGTAGGGGTGCTGAGGCGCATCGAGCACGCGCCTGGCATCGCCGCCTTCGACGACGCGCCCGGTCTGCATGACGATGATGTGGTCGCTGATGTAGTAGGCGGTTGCGAGGTCATGCGTGATGTAGATGATGGTCACACCAAGGTCGTCGCGTAGCGTCTTGAAGAGGTTGACGATGGACATGCGGAGAGAAGCATCGACCATCGACACCGGCTCGTCTGCGACGATCAGCGAAGGTTTGGGGATCAGCGCACGAGCGATGGCGACGCGCTGAATCTGACCACCGGATAGTTCATGGGGGAAGCGGCGCTCGATTTCGGCAAAGGTCAGCCCGACATTGCGCAGCGCCTGGTCGGCGGCCGCCTGGGCCTCCTCCTCGCTCTCTGCGCCGGCAAAGGTCCGCGCCGTCTTGAGCAGGTATGCATCGACGCGCTTGAGTGGACTGAAGGCCTCGAAGGGGTTCTGAAAGATCGGCTGAACTGTCGCCATGAAGGTAAGGCGGCCGCGGCGGTCGCGCGTCTTAATGACGTCGGTTCCGCGCAGGCGGATCTTGCCGCTGGTCGGGACGGCGAGGTTGAGGATCATCTTGGCCAGCGTGGACTTACCGCTGCCCGACTCGCCGACGATGGTGAAGATTTCCGGTTTGCCGTCGGGGATGGCAAAGCTCACATCCTCCACGGCGTTGAAATGTCCGCGCCCGAAAAGCCCGCCGAGCGCGTAGCTGCGGGTGACGTTTTCGACGGAAAGCAGATCACCACTCATGCCGGTACGGCCTCAACGGTCTCGGGAACAGGCTGGACCTCCGGTCCGGCGGCAAAGCAGGCGACGCGGTGGCCGGCACGCAGCGTGGTGAGGGCCGGGCGCTGCGTGCGGCACTGCTCCATCGCGATCGGACACCGGGGATGGAACCGGCACCCAGCTGGCGGCGCAGCAAGGCTCGGCGGCGAGCCGGTGAGACCCTTGCGGGTTGTGGCATCGCCGATCTGCGGCAGGCTCTGGATCAGGTGCTGGGTGTAGGGATGGAGGGGCCGGGCGAAGATGTCGGCGGTGGGCGCTTCCTCCACCAGCCGACCTGCGTACATGATCCCCAGGCGGTCGGTCATGTGCGCATGGACCGACATGTCATGGGTGACGAAGAGGATCGATGATCGCATCTCCCGCTGGATCTCGCGCATGAGCGCCAGGACTTCCTTCTGCACCACGACATCGAGCGCAGTCGTCGGTTCGTCGGCGATGATGAACTCGGGCCTGCAAATCGTTGCCAGGGCAATGGCCACTCGCTGCCGCATGCCGCCAGAGAGCTCGTGCGGATAGGCCTTCAGCACCGAAGGCTTGAGCAGCAACCGGTCGAGATGCGCCTCGACCATGGAGATGAACTCCGGCATCGGCTTGCCGATGTGCCGGAAGGCGAAATCGACGAACGTACGACTGACGCGGCGCACAGGGTTCAGCACGCTCATCGAACCCTGCATCACATAGGAAATGTGCTTCCACCGCACCGCTTCGAGCGCAGCGCGGTTCAGGCTGTGAATGTCTCGGTCGAGGAAGCTATACTTGACTGAGCCGCTAACGACGTTGAGCGGCGGACGGTTCGCGGCAGCGATGGTCTTGATGAACGAGGTCTTGCCCGAACTCGACTCGCCGGCCAGTCCGTAGATCTCGTTGGTGTTGATATCAAGGGTGATGTCATCAACGGCGCGAACCTCGCGCGTAATACCGAAGATCCCCATCTGGTAGTAGGCGCGCAGATCGCGCACCTGCAGGACTGGCGGCGCCATCACGCAGACCCTCCGCCCATTCGCGCAATTCGGCTGCGCGGGTCTATGTAGTCGTTCAGCGACACCGCCAGCAGAAAGAGGCCGATGAAGGTCAGCATGACGAAGACGGTGGGGATCGTGTACCACCACCACACGCCGGAAATCAGCGCGGAGTGCTGGTTGGCCCAGAACAGCATGGTACCAATGGTCGGCGTATCGATGTTGGTGAAGCCGAGGACTGACAGCGTCACCTCTAGGCCGATCGACCAGTTGATGTTGTTGAGCGCGGTAGAGAAGACGATTGGCAGCACGAAGGGAAGGTGTTGCTTGACCATGATCTCGGGGCCACTCATGCCCGAGAACATGGCCGTGCGCGTGAACTCGCGCGTCTTGAGACTCATCATCACCGACCGGATCAGACGGGCGTCATAGGCCCAGCCGAGGCAGGCCATGGCGAGGGCAAGCAACGCCCAGTTCATGTAGTCGCGGAGGACGAAGTAGAAGAGCACCAGTATCGGGAACAGCGGGATCACGATGAAAGTATCGTTGAGCGCCATGAGTACGCGGTCGGTACGGCCGCCGACATAGCCGGCGACCAGTCCCACGGCGAGCGAGAAGATGCGCGACAGGACCGCGACGGTGATCCCAAACAACAGCGTGTTGCGCAGCGCGAAAGTCAGCAGCCAGAAGGCATCCTGCCCGCGCGAGGTGGTGCCGAACGGATACTGCCAGGACGGCGGCGCATCGAGCGCCACCACGTAGGTATCGAGCGGATCGTAAGGCGAAAAGAACGACAGCGACGCGAGGATGACGATCATCAGCGTCAGGCTGGCGCCGATCGCAAACTGCACGTTGTAGCGCAGCAGATCGCGAAGAGTGGTCAGGAAGCTCATGACAGCTGCATCCGGGGGTCGAACAGCGGGTAGAGGACGTCGATCAGAAAGACTGCTGCCGCCACGGCGATGATCGAGATGGCGGTGACGCCGAGGACGAGGCTGTAGTCAGCCGAGTAGACAGCACCGACGAGCAACCGACCGAGACCGGGATAGCCGAACACCTGCTCGACAATGATCGCCCCGGTGAAGATGCCGCCGAGAGACATCGCCAGGCCGGTTACTTGCGGCACCAGCGCGTTCCGCATGATGTAGGACATCAGGATGCGGCGGCGCGAGACGCCGGCGAGTTCTGCATAGGCGACATAGTCCTCGGTGACGATATTGGAAACCAGGGCCCGCATCCCGAGAAACCAGCCGCCAACACCGACCAGCACGATCGAGAGGGCTGGAAGGATAGAATGTCGTGCGACGCTGATCAGATACTCGAAGGTGAATGCCTGGGCGACGTTCTGGCCGGCCCCGCCGCTGATCGGCAAGACCGGCCAGAGAAAGCCGAACATCAAAAGGAGGATGAAGGCGATGATATAGTAGGGCACCGGATGGAGGGCCATGGCGACGATGCCCAGCGCGCCGAGCACGCGGTTGTCGCGATAGTATCCGGAGAGGCCGCCGAGCAGGTTGCCCAGCGACCATGAGATGACCGTGCAGGTGACGAGTAGTCCGATCGTCCACGGGAGGGCACGAGCGATCAGCTCCGACACCGGCGTTGGGAATGCCGACAGTGATGGCCCGAAGTCGAGGACCAGCATTCGTCGCCAGTAGTTGATGTACTGCTCGAAGAGATTGCCCTCGACGCCGTACAGTTCACGAAGCGCCGCTCGCATCATCTCGACAGCTTCGGGGCTTGTGTCCCCGAAGGCCGTCATTGAGGCGATCATCTGCTCGACCGGGTCGATGGGCGTCAGATGCGTGATGAAGAAAGTAAGCGATATCCCCACGAAGACGACCAGTACGAACAGGCCGAAGCGTTTGGCGATGTAGATGCCGTAGTTGCGCACTGGTCGCTCCGTAGGTCTGGCTTACTGAGCGGCCTTGAGGCGGACCATCATGTACCGGGAGTTGCCCCAGTTCGGCACAGGATTGGTGTAGGGGTCTTCCGCTGTCGGATAACCGGTCCAGTAGGTCTCATCCATCATCGTGAACACGTTGTAGGACATGAGCGGAATGACCGGCATTTCCTGGACCGCGAGCTTGACGAACTCCTTGCCCAGTTCGATCCCCTGCGGATCGTCGAACGAGATCGCGCGGATCTGCTCGATGATCTTGTCGAGGTCCGGGATCGACCAGCGCGACCAGTTGCGTGGGGTCTGAACCTCGCCTGCCGGCTTGACGAACTGCGAGTGCCAGCTGTCGAGGAAGAAACTCAGGTCGGGGTGTCCGCCCCAGGTTTCCACGCTCCACGAGATTGCCGTCTCGAAGTCACCCCCATTGCGACGTGTCAGGAACGCTGCCTGTGCCGAGTCGGTGGTCGCGTCGATGCCGAAGCGCCGCCATTGCTCAGCAATCATCGAGCCGCCGCGGGTCATGACCGGACGGGCCTCACCCTCGACCATGACGCTGATCGAGAAGCGCTCGCCGTTGGGCATGTACCAGTCGTTGCCCCTGCGGGTGAATCCGGCCCTTTCCAGCAGTTCTGCGGCCGCTTCCTGGTCCTGCTTCCACCAGCCGGTACCAAAAGCCGCCGTGATGGCCTCGGGATCGGACGGGATCTGGTCGCCGACCGAAGGCCGCAGCATGTCGGCGATCTGCTGGCCGATGGTCGGGTCATAGGGCTTGATCTTGCGCTTGCCGGTGTCGATCTCGAACGCCTCGAGCCACTCGCCCATCGGCTTGTGGTAGTAGTCCGGCGCTGTGCCTGTCGGCGGCACTGCAATCGCCGAGAGCGTTGCCGCACCACGATAGCCGGCCATCGAGATGGCCTTGATGTCGAGAGCCAGAGCCAGAGCCCAACGAACGTCGCGGTCCTGGAACTTGGGATTATGGTGGTTGAAGATCACCTGCGGCAGGGTCGGATCGGGATGACCGTAGGGGAAGCCCGGGAACCAGCCCTTGGAGGTCGGCGAGTCCTTGACCAGAGCGAACACGCCTTCAGGTGAGGTGTCGTGGATGATGTCGAGATCGTGGTTGAGCTGGGCGATCACGCGCTTATCGGGCGGACCCGGATCGAGGTACGTGACGTATTTCGGTCCCGGCTCGCCGAAGCGACCGAGCGAGGTCCGCTGCCAGTCTTCGCGCTTCTGCCAAGTGAACCATTGTCCGTTCGGGTCATAGCTGTGGAGCGTATAGGAGCCCAGCGAGACCGGAGGATTGAAGTCGAAAGTCAGCGGATCCTTACCCTCGAAAATGTGCTTGGGCATCATCCAGGCTGCGTTCCAGCGCACCGTGAACAGCGCGTGGAAGCGGGAGTTCGGCTTCTTGAGCTTGTAGATCACCGTATACTTGTCGGGAGCCTCGATGCTCTCGACATTCAGCTGGTGCTGCGCGCTGCGGACGAGGCCGTTCGTGGTCAGATGGGTGTTGGTGGTGAAGACCACGTCGTCCGAGGTGAACTCGACGCCGTCGCTCCAGAAAATGCCGGGCCGAAGCTTGACCGTCATTTCGGTGAAGTCGGCGTTATAGATCGGCGGCTCGGACGCCAGCGAGTTATCCCAGACGCCGTCGATCCCGCGATCAGGATCGATATACCAGAACGTATCCATCGCCAGCTGATGCAAACCGGTCGACTGTCCACCGGCATTGGTCGCCCAGATGTTGAACCAGCCAGCGTTCTTGATGGTGCCTTCGGGGTTCTCGACGATGAGTGTCTCGTTGCGCGGCACATCAGATGGGCCCTGTGCCAAGGCGGGTCCGGCGTAGAGCAAGGCGAATGCAAGGCAGGCTAAGCTACGCAATATACGCATATCTTTCTCCTCCGTTTGGTGCGGCTTGGTTGCTTTGCCGCCATTCTTCTGCGAGGCTACATTAACGTTTCTAGATACTATGTAAAGATGCCGCCCTCCGCACGACCAACCATTGATTTGAGTTCGCCATTCGAAGTGGCGTCGCCGCTGCCCAAAGGGTTCGCACGGGAAACCGTCGATACGTTGGGCCGCTGGATCGTGAACGACCGGTTCCCGCCGGACGTCGTGATCCCGACCGAGCCGCAACTCGTCGAGGCCCTGGGCGTCAGCCGAACAACGGTCCGCGACGCGATCAAGGTCCTCTCCGGCAAGGGGCTGGTGCGGACGGCGCGGCGCTACGGAACGCGGGTGACGCCTGTCGATGAATGGAACCTGCTCGACGGCGACGTCGTCGCATGGCACCGCCCAGACCATCCCCGGATGCTCCGCATCTTCGCGGAGACGACGGAGGTTCGTACCATTCTCGAGCCGGCCGCGGCAGAACTCGCGGCCCATCGGGCGACCGACGCGCAGCGCAAGATCATTCTCGACGCTGCAGGGACGATGCATCCCGAGACCGGCGATGTGGCGGCGCTGTTCCACGCGGACTGCGCCTTCCACGTGACCATCCTCGAGGCCACCCACAACCAGGTCATGCAGCAGATGCGGCAACTCATCCTGACCACGCTGCGGGTGTCCTACGAGTACGGCGTCAAGCGCCCGGAACATGACCCGGTCTCGCGCGCGGGGCATATCAATGTGGCCAAGGCCATCGCAAAGCATGATGGTCCGGCCGCGCGCGAAGCCATGGCCACGATGCTCAGCCGCAACGCGAGAATGGCGCAGTCCTACTGGCGCGACGTGGAAGAGTGACGACGCGCGCATGACAGATCAGCTCGACAGGCAGCGGCAGGTGAACTCAACGCTCGAGTGGCGCGCACGTCGTTCGGTCGAAGCCGTAGAGCGCTGCGGGGTTGTCGACGAGGATGCGCTGTCGCAGCCCCGGCTCGGGTGCCCAATCCGCGATCAGGTCAACCAGTTCGCCATCATCGGGCATGTGGCCGGTGGAGTTGGGGTGCGGCCAATCCGTACCCCAGACGCAGCGCTCGGGGGCATGGGCGGCAATCCTTGCGGCGAGCGGCGTCGTGTCCCGGTAGGGATGGTTGGTGAGCGAGCCCCGGGCCTGGCTCAGCTTCACCCATGTCCTGCCGTTGTCGAGAGCGGCGCACAGTGCGTTGATGTTCTCGGCCTCGGCCTGGGCGTCCGCCGTCAAATGGGCGATGTGGTCGAGCACCACGTGTACGCCGCTGGGTCGAAGGATCGGCAGCAACTGTCGCCAGATCGACGGCCGGACGTAAAGCTGGATGTGCATTCCGAGCTCAGCGAGGCGGTCTGCGAGCGTCTGGAGGCTCTCTGCGAACGCGCGGTCCTCGACCACCTGCATGAAGCGCACCCCACGTGCGCCACGTGCATACAGTTGGGTGAGGTCCGCCTTCGTCGACTCCGGCAACACGGCGACTACGGCACGTGCCCGGTGCAGACCGATCGCCTCGACGGCGTCGAGCGTGCACCTGTTGTCCCGACCGTAGACGCTGGGCTGCACGATCACAGCGCGCTCAAGCCCGACAGTGGCGAGCATCGACAGATATTGCGGTACGAGAGCCGGGGGTGGGGTGTAGTCGCGCGGGGTGGTGAGAGGGTAGTCGCCCGGTGCGCCAAAGACATGTGCGTGGCAGTCGCAGGCCGACCGCGGCAGTGCCAGCCGCGGCTTGGATGCACTGTCCCGCTGTATAAGGT
>JAEYYP010000031.1 GCA_023428425.1 Pseudomonadota bacterium | reverse complement strand
GCCACAGAGCTTCGCCTATGGCGCCGGCAAGGCGGCGACAGGCTGGCCAGCGCGACGCATCGAGTTCGTGCAGGGTGAGCGGACGGTGGCGATCGCAACCGTGCTGCAGGTCAGGCGACTGGGGTTGACGCTCCTGAACCGGGTCAACCGTGGCCCGGTGTTTCTCGACCGGACCCCGGACGCCGAAACGATCGTCGACGTCTACCGGACCCTGCGCCGGCACCACGGCCATTTCTGGCAAGGGCCACTTCTGATCGCACCGGCGCTGCCCCGTGGCGAGGACGCGGCTCGCCTCTTGCGTCGTGCCGGGTACCGACTTCGTCACGAGCGCAGCTGGACCTCGGGTCGCATCGATCTCACCCGCGACGAGGACGACATCTGGCGCAGCCTCGGCTCCAACTTCCGCAACCGCGTACGCAATGCGGAGAAATCGGCAGCGACGCTCGACGTCGCGAGTGGCGGTGTCGCCTACGAGTGGATGCTCGCCCGCCACCGCGACAACATGGCGGCCAAGGGGTTCTCGGCCGTTGATGCAACCATGCTGCGCGCCTTGCGCGCCGCAGCCCCCGAAACGGTGCTGGTGTTCCGCATGATGGTCGGCCAGGTGCCGGTCGCGGGCATGTCGGTGGTCTCGTTCGGAACGCATTGCGAGTATCACGTCGGCTGGTTCGGGCCGGAAGGCCGCAAGCTGAACGCCGGCAACTTCCTGATGTGGGGCGTGCTGCGCGAGATGAAGCGCCGCGGCCAGACGGCGTTCGACGTCGGCGGCCTGAAGCCGGGCGACGGCTACACCCAGTTCAAGCAGACCATGAAGCCCGTCGGCTACGAACTGTGCGGCGAGTGGATGAGCTTCTGAGGAGGGACGAATGAGCCTGATGGATGTCGCGCGCGGCGCCTACGTACGCAGCCCGAGCTTTGTCCGCCGCTCGCTGGCGCCGCTGGTGTCGCTGGTTCCGACGAAGGCCAAGTTCGGCCCGGACTATAGGAACTGGCGCCGCCGCATCGCTGCCGCAGCGGCCGACCCGGCCCTGTCCGACACCGAGCACCACAGGGCGCTCCGCGCGCTGCTGAAGAAGGCCCATGCCGGTAGTCCGTTCTATCGCGACCGTCTCGACAGGGCGCTCGGCGCCGGCTTCGACTTCGATCGGTTCGAGCCAGCCGACCTCGCCCGCTTGCCCGTGCTGACCAAGGCCGACCTGCGCGAGGCTGGCGATGCTGCTCTCGCCGTCCCGCGCAACCGGGTCGACCGTGCGGACACATCCGGCTCGAACGGCGAGCGACCCTTCAGCTTCTACCTCGACCGTGACCGCTCGGCCCGCGAAATGGCCTTCGTCTACTCCGCCTGGAGCCGCGTCGGCTTCGCCGAGGGCGATACCAAGGCGGTGCTGCGCGGCTTCGGCCTAGACCCCTACGGCAAGTACATCCATGAATGGGAGCCGGCGCTCCGTGAGCTACGCCTGTCGGTGTTCCCGATGACGCGCGCCGATGCCGAACTCTATCTCGACCTGATTGACGCACGCGGCATCCGCTACCTCTATGGCTATCCTTCGGCGATCGAGTTGTTCTGCCGGCACATGTCTCGCCTCGGCCGGACGCCGAAGCTGCCTCTGCTCGGCATCATGCCGATCTCGGAGCCGATGTTTCCGCACCAGCGTCGCGCCATTGCGACGGTGCTCGACGCACCGATCGCCAACTTCTACGGGCTGAGCGAGAAGGCGCTCTTCGCTGTCGAGAATGACGACCTGACCTACAGCTTCGAGCCGCTTTACGGCGCTGCGGAACTGCTGGACGACGAGGGCCGCCCCATCACCGAGGTCGGCCGGGAAGGCCGCATCGTCGGCACCGGCTTTCTATCGACCGGCATGCCGTTCCTCCGCTACGACACCGAGGATCGCGCCACGCTGCTGGCAGCCGCCACCGCGCAGAACGGCCGCCGGCTGCGCGTCGGGCAGATCATCCCGCGCCGCAAGCCCGGCTTTCTGATTGCTGCGGACGGCAGCCGGGTCGTGACCATCTACCTCACTCCCGACTACGACCAACACTTCGATGGCATCAACGAATACCAGTTCTTCCAGGATACCCCGGGGAAGTGCACCATCCGCTACATCCCGTTTGAGGGCACACCCGCGGAAGAGGCGCTGCGCTTCGCCAGCTACCTCCACCAGCGCACCCACGGGGCCATCGACTTCGATGTCGAAGAGGTACAGCAGCTGGCGGGCGGCCGCGCCGGCAAGCGGGCCTTCATCGATCAGCGCCTCGACATCTCGAAGTACTAGCTACCGGAGCCCCAGCGCCTCCAGCATTGGCCGGTCCGGCAGCGCCGGGCCCTTCGGCACGATGACGCTCATGCCGTAGGGGTTCGAGAACTCCCAGATCGACCACGGTATGCCGTGCTCCTCGGCGAGCGTTCGCAACGTTTTGAGGTAGCGCAGCCGATCGGCATTGAAGGCACCACTGCGTCCATCGTCCGACATCAGCATGGCGCCGAACTCGCCCATGAACAGCCGCGAGGTTGGGATGCCGTTGGCATCCGCCCATGCCACGGCCTGCCCCACCCGTGCGCGCATCTGCGCTTCGCCCCAGCCCTCGGCGAAGTACTGCTCAATATAGGGCTGCACGGCGGCAACCTGCCGCGCCTGTTCGTCGGGCGAGACGCCCGCCGCCTGCATGTTCACCTCCAGCATGGTGCGCACTGCCTGAGGCGTGCCCTCGCTCGCCGGCCACGGCAGGCCGGAGGCGAAATCGCCCTGTCGATCCGAGCGCTGGTGCGTGAACAGGTGCGGCTCGTACATGTGGAAGCTGTAGAGAATGTTCGGATCGTCGAACTGCGGATCGAGGTCGGTAACGCCGTCGACATTGCCCCCGCACGCCCCCGTCGCGACGATCGTGATCTCGGCGCTGACCGCCCGGATGGCCGCGACCGTCGAGGCCATGATCTCCTGCCAGTCATTGCTGCCCAAGGGGTCGCAGGGGTAGTGCGCCGGCTCGTTAAAGGGCTCGATCGCCACCCTTTCGGTGCCGAGCGGCACGAGCGCCGCTGTCAGGTCGACGATCATCTGACGGTACTGCGCGACACCAGCTGAGCCGGCCGGACCATTCACCAGGTCGTTGCTGTGCGCCACGACCTGCGTGACGGGGTGGATGTTGAATACCACCTTGAGCCCCGCTTTAGTGATGGCCGCCGTGTCGCCGGCCAGCACCGCGAGTGCCTCCTGCCGGCGTTCGCCGGATGAAGCGAGCAGTGGGCCTGGATCGACTGTGAGCCGGACGAAGTCGAAGCCGAGCGACCGGATCAGCTCGAACGTGTCGCCCGCCGCCCAGTCGCTGGCGGGACGGGCGCCAGACAGCCAATCCTGCTGGGTGCGGTAGGGCGGCCAGCGATAGCTGCCATCGGGCTCGAGGGGGGACCAGTTCAGCCACTCGTGGACCGCGACACCCCGGTGCAGCTCGATGGGCGCGCCCTCCACCGGTGCGGCGAGAAACGCGACGGCGAGGGCGACGAGAGCGATGCGCATGACGGGGGTCTCCGGTTCGCCCGCCACGTTAACCGCGCCCGCAGAACGGCACGTTGCTACGGACCTGAATTTGCGGCCGATGGTGTATGGAAAGTCAAACTGCAACCGGGGACTGGCGGCGTGAAGCTCGGCTGGTACATCAATCGCCTGCGGTCGATGGGGCCAGCCGAAATCGCCCACCGCGTGGTGGAGGCGGTGCGCAAGCGGCGCTCGCGAGGGCGGCACGAGGGCTGGGAGCAGTATGCCCCCGTGGCGCGCCCCTCGCTGCCCGGCCTCCTGG